>JAEWJB010000158.1 GCA_023386795.1 Pseudomonadota bacterium | reverse complement strand
CCCCCGCCCCGGCGCCGCCCCCGACCACCCGACAGATAAACGACCACGGATCGAAGATCAAAAGCACGCGCTGCGGTGTGCCATCCGCCGTTTGTCGAAGTGGGAAAGCGGATGCGCCCTGCGCCGTCCCCGGCGGGGTCGGGCCCGCACCGTGAGGCGACGTCCGCCACCTCCCGGTGCAGGCTCTTCAAGCTGGCCAGCGATCAATACCCCGCCGCCTGCCCATCCTTCCGGCTCTCCGAAGCCCCGTAGTACACCCCGGTCGCCGGATCGCGCAGGATCGCCTGGTAGCCGCCATAGGGGCCATCGGCGAAAACGATGCGATGCCCCTTGCGCATCAGCTCGCGAATCGTCTCGTACGAGAAACCGCTCTCCAGGTTGACCTCGCCGCCGTCGGTCATCGCGATGGCCTGGCCGGTCGGCTCGGTCGACCCTTCGTGCTGGATGCGCGGCGCGTCGCCGGCTTCCTGGAGGTTCATGTGGAAGTCGACCATGTTCATCACGATCTGCGCATGGCCTTGCGGCTGCATCGCCCCGCCCATCACGCCGAAGCTCATGTACGGCTTGCCGTCCTTGGTGACGAAGCCGGGGATGATCGTCTGGAACGGGCGCTTGCCCGGCGCGTAGCCGTTGGGATGGTCCTTCTTCAGCACGAACATCTCGCCGCGGTCCTGCAGGATGAAGCCCAGGCCCGGAGGCGCCATCCCGCTGCCCATGCCGCGGTAGTTCGACTGGATCAGCGAAACCATCATGCCGTCGGCGTCGGCCACGGTCATGTAGATGGTGTCGCCCTCCTCCAGCTGCTTGGGTGTTCCGGGCTGTACTTCCTTGAGCGCCTTGTCCGGCGAGATCAGCTTGCGGCGCTCGGCGGCGTATTCCTTGGAGATGAGCTTGTCGATCGGCGCCTTCTGGAACGCCGGGTCGGCGTAGAAGCGTGCGCGGTCGGCGAAGGCCAGCTTCTTGGCCTCCACGTAGAGGTGGATGTGCTCGGGCGAACCAAAGGCGATCTTGGAGAAGTCGTAGCCTTCCAGGATGTTGAGGATCTGCAGCGCGGCGATGCCCTGGCTGTTGGGCGGCAGTTCCCACACGTCGTAGCCACGGTAGTTGCTGCTCACCGGCTGCACCCACTCGCCATGGTGGCTGGCCAGGTCGTCGTAGCTCAGGAAGCCGCCGTTGGCCTTGAAGTAAGCGTCGATGGTGCGGGCGATCTCGCCCTTGTAGAAGGCGTCACGCCCGCCGTCGGCGATCTTCTGCAAGGTGTTGGCCAGGTTCGGGTTCTTCCACACCTCGCCCTTGCGCGGGGCGTGGCCGTCAAGGGTGAACTGCTCCTTGAAGCCGGGGTACTGCGACAAGCGCGGCACCGAGCGGTCCCAGTAGTAAGCGATCGTCTCGGCCACCGGGTGGCCCTCGCGCGCATAGCGGATGGCGGGGGCCAGATTCTCGGCCATCGGCTTGCGGCCAAACCGCTCGTGCAGGGCGAACCATGCATCGACCGCACCCGGCACGGAGACGGGCAGTGGCCCGGTGGGCGGGATGTCCTTCAGGCCGCGGCGCTGGAACTCGGCCAGGGTAAGCGACTTCGGCGAGCGCCCCGAACCGTTGTAACCGTAGAGCTGCTTCGTCTTCGGGTCCCACACGATGGCGAACAGGTCACCGCCCACGCCATTGCCGGTCGGCTCCATCAGTCCCAGCGCGGCATTGGCGGCGATCGCCGCGTCCATCGCCGAGCCGCCCTGCTTCATGACATCCAATGCGATCTGGGTGGCCAGCGGCTGTGAGGTGGCGGCCATCGCATGCGGGGCGATCACCTCCGAGCGCGTCGCGAAGCCCGGGCCGGTAATGCGGTCCCCGGCGAGGGCGACCCACGGCAGGAGGCAGCACGCCAACGCGGCCAGTCGCGGAAGGCGGCGGAGCGGTCGGGAAGCGGGGCGGGCAGGCATGGGCCGGGGTCTCCTGATGATAAGAAGCCCAACGTAGCATCGGGGCGTGGCGGCTCCGCCTGCCGGAAGTCCCTGCCGTCC
Source organism: Pseudomonadota bacterium (assembly GCA_023386795.1). Classification (GTDB taxonomy): domain Bacteria; phylum Pseudomonadota; class Gammaproteobacteria; order Xanthomonadales; family Xanthomonadaceae; genus Stenotrophomonas_A. Next base: position 79,678 of record JAEWJB010000158.1, on the reverse strand, counting down.
GAAGGGCAGCGTGACACGGGTCGTATTTGCGCAAATCCGGCTGCCCGACCGGCATCCAGTCATCGCCATTCGCGGAATCCCGGTTCAATGCTTGCGCATTCCCGGGGTCATTCCCGTCAGGCAGCCAAGCGGAATCACAAGCCTGCGCGTACTGGCGGCCTCGGTGGCCAATGCGGTGGAAATCCTTGTGCCGCAAAGTCTCCGCAGGCAGGCGCACGTTGTATTCACGCCCTCCCGGCCGGCGCCGCATTTCCATGCGCAGCTTCGCGCCCGCGCGGTCGATTTTGTTGCCACTGCAACCGTTGCACGCGCGACTTAAATTTTTCCCGCCAATCGCTTGACACCCATTCCCACGCATGTTTTTCTCGACCGCATGTTGCAGCGCCACACCACCGCGAACACCGAACTGATCGCAGCGCCGATGCCGGCGCGCGCCGATGCTTCGCTCCTCGTCCTTGTACTTATTACCTCGCCCACAAGTGCGGGACGAACCGGCGTGTAAGCAAGCAGCGCCAGGATTCGACGAAACCCCGCACCGGCAACGGCGCGGGGTTTTTCTTTTATAGGCAACACGAAGCAGATACGGCAGGCACATGACCCACCCGGCACGCACAACCCGCAGCCAGACCCGCACCGGCCACGCCGACGGTCATGCCTGTGCGCGCGCCTCTGCCGCCCTCCCCCTCAGCCGGCCCGCCCACGCGCGCGCCGGCTGATTTTTTTTCACCTCGAGGAAAACGCACGATGAGCAGCAACGAACAGACCTCTCCGCGCATCACCGTCGTCGGCTACGGCAGCCAGGGCCGCGCCCATGCCATGAACCTGCGCGACTCCGGCTTCGATGTCACCGTGGGCCTGCGTCCCGGCGGCCCGACCGAGGTACAGGCCAAGGCCGATGGCTTCGAGGTGCGCCCGCCGGCCGAAGCCGTGCGCGAGGCCGACCTGGTTGCCGTGCTCACCCCGGACATGGTGCAGAAGAAGCTCTACGAGGACATGCTGGCCCCGAACATGAAGAAAGGCGCGTGCCTGCTGTTCGCGCACGGCCTCAACGTGCACTTCAACATGATCGAACCGCGCGAAGACCTCGACGTGGTGCTGGTCGCGCCGAAGGGTCCGGGCGCACTGGTGCGCCGCGAGTATGAAATCGGCCGCGGCGTGCCCTGCATCTGGGCGGTGTACCAGGACAAGAGCGGCCACGCCGAGCAACTGGCGCTGACCTACGCCGGCGGCCTGGGCGGCGCGCGCGCCAACCTGATCCAGACCACCTTCAAGGAAGAGACCGAGACCGACCTGTTCGGCGAGCAGGCCGTGCTGTGCGGCGGCGCCAGCGCGCTGGTGCAGGCCGGCTTCGAAACCTTGGTGGAAGCGGGTTACCAGCCGGAAATCGCCTATTACGAAGTGCTGCACGAACTGAAGCTGATCGTGGACCTGTTCTACGAAGGCGGCATCACCCGCATGCTGGAGTTCATCTCCGAAACCGCGCAGTACGGCGACTACGTCAGCGGCCCGCGGGTGATCGACGCCGGCACCAAGGCCCGCATGAAGGAAGTGCTCAAGGACATCCAGGACGGCACCTTCACCAAGAACTGGGTGGCCGAGTACGAAGCAGGCCTGCCGAACTACAAGAAGTACAAGCAGGCCGACCTGGACCACCCGATCGAGCAGGTCGGCAAGCAGCTGCGCGCCAAGATGGTGTGGCTGAACGGCCAGACCGCCGCCGCGCAACCGGCCGGCAGCCAACGCGCGGCGTAAGCCGCGCTCCTCCCCCAGTCGCTCCGCAAAGGACGCCCCTGCATGGACACCACCGCACAAGCCACGCCGCCCAACGGAGCGCGCTGGCTGACGCAGGCCCTGGAAGCCGAAGGCGTGGATACGCTGTTCGGTTATCCGGGTGGCACGATCATGCCGTTCTACGATGCCCTGGTAGATTCCTCGCTCAAACACATCCTGGTACGGCATGAGCAGGGCGCGGCGCTGGCCGCCAACGGCTACGCGCGCGCCAGCGGTCGCGTCGGCGTGTGCGTGGCCACTTCCGGCCCCGGCGCTTCCAACCTGGTCACCGGCATCGCCGATGCGATGCTCGATTCGGTGCCGATGGTCTGCCTGACCGGCCAGGTCGCCACGCCGCTGCTGGGTACCGACGCGTTCCAGGAGCTGGACGTGTTCGGCCTGACCCTGCCGATCGTCAAGCACAGTTTCCTGGTGCGCCGGGTCGAGGACCTGCCGCAGGTCGTGCGTGATGCGTTCCGCATCGCCCGCGAAGGTCGCCCTGGCCCGGTGCTGATCGACCTGCCGAAGGACGTGCAGTTGGCCGATGCCTCGTCGCTGCCCAAGCACGTGCCGGCGGAGGTCGCGCCGCCCGCCGCGCCGGAGCAGGCCCGCCTGGCCGAGGCACTGGCCGCCATCGCCGGTGCCGAACGGCCGGTGGTCTACGCCGGGGGCGGCATCGCGCTGGCCGACGCCGTGGACGCATTCCGCCAGTTCGTGGAAGCCGCCGGCCTGCCGACCGTGATGACGCTGCGCGGACTCGGCGCCTTGCCGCCCCAACACCCGCACAGCCTGGGCATGCTGGGCATGCATGGCACGCGTGCGGCGAACATGGCCGTGCAGGAAAGCGACCTGCTGGTGGTGGTCGGCGCGCGCTTCGATGACCGCGCCACCGGCAAGTTGAACGAGTTCGCCCCGTTCGCGCGGGTCATCCACCTGGATGCCGACGCCTACGAAATCTCCAAGTTGCGCACCGCCGACATCGCCATCCCGGGTGACGTCGCCACCGGCCTGAAGGCGCTGGCCGCGGCGCGCTCCACCTGCGAGGCATGGCGCAAGCGTTGCGCGGCGAACCGCGAACGCTTCGGCGCGCGCTACGACGCGCCGGGCGGCGACATCTATGCCCCGGCGCTGCTCAAGCGCCTGAGCGAGGTCGCGCCGGCCGACACCATCATCGCCTGCGACGTGGGCCAGCATCAGATGTGGGTGGCGCAGCACTGCCGGTTCCAGCACCCGCGCAACCACCTCACCAGCGGCGCGCTGGGCACGATGGGCTTCGGCCTGCCGGCGGCGATGGGCGCGCAATTCGCCTGCCCCGACCGCACCGTGGTACTGGTCAGCGGCGACGGCAGCTTCATGATGAACGTGCAGGAGCTGGCGACCATCGCCCGTTGCAGGCTGCCGGTGAAGATCGTGCTGCTGGACAACAGTTCGCTGGGCATGGTGCGGCAATGGCAGGAATTGTTCTTCGCCGAGCGGTACAGCGAGATCGACCTGTCCGACAACCCGGATTTCGCCGCACTGGCGCAGGTGTTCGGCATCCCGGCCACGCGCATCACCGCGCGCGACCAGGTCGACGACGCCCTGTCGGCGATGCTGGCCCAGCCCGGCCCGGCACTACTGCACGTGGCCATCGATGCACGCGCCAACGTGTGGCCGCTGGTGCCGCCGAACACGGCCAACAGCACGATGCTGGAGAGCAACCCCGCCCATGCCGCACGGGAGGCGAGCCATGCGCTACCGGCTTGACCTGGTGCTGCGTCCGGCCGAAGGCGCGCTGCTGCGCGTGATCGGCATGGCCGAACGCCGCGGCTTCAGCCCGCGCGCCATCCATGGCGCGCCGGATGCCGACGACCAGGGCCGCTGGCACCTGCAGCTGGAGGTCGAAGGCACCCGCCCGGCCGAAACGCTGTGCCGCCAGTTGGAGAAGGTGTACGACTGCGAGTCCGTGCAGGCCACCGCCCTGCCCCTGGAGGCGGCGGCATGACCGCCGTCGCCCGCCACCCGGAGCAGCTGGTGCGGAGGTGTCTTCTTCCGCGCCAGCCGTTCGCGTGTCGCCATGCCTGATACCGGGCGCGCCCCCGTAGAGCCTGAAGTAGCCGACGCACCGGTACGCGTGAGCGTGGCCGACGTGCTGGCGGCGCAGGCGCGCCTGCGCCGCTACCTGAACGCCACGCCCCTCCACTACGCAGAACGTTTCGGCGTCTGGCTGAAGCTGGAGAACCTGCAGCGCACCGGTTCCTACAAGGTGCGCGGCGCGCTGAACGCGATGCTGGCCGGCCTGGAACGCGGCGACGATCGTCCGGTGATCTGCGCCTCGGCCGGCAACCACGCCCAAGGCGTGGCGTGGTCGGCCTACCGGCTGGGTCTGCAAGCCATCACCGTGATGCCCCACGGCGCGCCGGCCACCAAGATTGCCGGCGTGGCCCACTGGGGCGCCACCGTCCGCCAGCACGGCAACAGCTACGACGAGGCCTACGGCTTCGCACGCGAGTTGGCCGCGCAGAATGGCTACCGCTTCCTCTCCGCGTTCGACGACCCGGACGTGATCGCCGGCCAGGGCACGGTCGGCATCGAGATTGCCGAGAGCGCGCCGGACGTGGTCATCGTGCCGATCGGCGGCGGCGGCCTGGCCTCCGGCGTGGCGCTGGCGCTGAAGTCGCAGGGCGTGCGCGTGGTCGGCGCACAGGTCGAGGGCGTGGATTCGATGCTGCGCGCCGTGCGCGGCGACGTGCGCGAGATCACCCCGGTGCCGACGCTGGCCGACGGCGTCAAGGTCAAGATCCCCGGCTTCATCACCCGCCGGCTGTGCGCCAGCCTGCTGGACGATATCGTCACCGTGCGCGAGGCCGAGCTGCGCGAGACGCTGGTCCGCCTGGCGCTGGAAGAACACATCATCGCCGAGGGCGCCGGCGCCCTGGCCCTGGCCGCCGGCCGCCGCGTGGCCGGCAAGCGCAAGTGCGCCGTCGTGTCGGGCGGCAATATCGACGCCGGTGTCCTGTCCGCCCTATTGTCCGAAGTGCGGCCCCGGTCGCCGCGCAAGCCGCGGCGGCGCAACAGCGAGCGACTTAGGCAGGCGCGCGCGACATCCGATGTCGCCGTCGCGCCCGCCACCGCCCGCAAACCCGCCATCGCCCACGCCATCGCCGCAGAGGAGTCCTCCTGGTGAACACCGAATCCGCCGTAGCCCCGCCCCGAATCCGAATTTTCGACACCACCCTGCGCGATGGCGAGCAGTCTCCCGGCTGCAGCATGACCCCGCCGCAGAAGCTGGTGATGGCGCGTGCCCTGGCCGAGCTGGGCGTGGACATCATCGAGACCGGTTTTCCCGCCAGCTCGCAATCCGACCGCGAAGCGATGACGCTGATCGGCCGCGAGATCCGCACCCCGACACTGGCCGTGCTCTCGCGCTGCCTGCCGGCCGACATCGAGACCTCGGCCAAGGCGCTGGAAGCGGCCGCCAAGCCGCGCCTGCACGTGTTCCTGTCCACCAGCCCGCTGCACCGCGAACACAAGCTGCGGATGAGCCGCGAGCAGGTGCTGGAATCGGTGCGCAAGCACGTCTCGCTGGCGCGCAGCTACATCGACGACGTGGAGTTCTCCGCCGAAGACGCCACGCGTACCGAGGAGGACTTCCTGATCGAGGTCGTGCGCGAGGCCGTCGCCGCCGGCGCCACCACCATCAACCTGCCCGACACGGTGGGCTTCACCACGCCGGAGGAAATCCGCGGCATGTTCTCGCGCGTGATCGCCGGTGCCGGCCAACCGGCCGGGGTGATCTTCAGCGCGCACTGCCACAACGACCTGGGCCTGGCGGTAGCCAACTCGCTGGCCGCGGTGGAAGGCGGCGCGCGGCAGGTGGAATGCACCATCAACGGCATCGGCGAGCGCGCCGGCAACTGTGCGCTGGAAGAGATCGCCATGACGCTGAAGGTCCGCAACGCGTTCTACGAGATCGACAGCGGCATCCATACCCCGCGCATCGTGCCGACCTCGCAACTGCTGCAACGACTGGTCGGCATGCCGGTACAGCGCAACAAGGCGGTAGTGGGCACCAACGCGTTCGCGCACGAGTCGGGCATCCACCAGCACGGCATGCTGCGCCATCGCGGCACCTACGAAATCATGCGCCCGGAAGACGTGGGCTGGCCGTCCTCGCAGATGGTGCTGGGCCGCCACAGCGGCCGCGCCGCTGTCGAGCAGCGCCTGCGGGCGCTGGGCTACTGGCTGGAAGAAGAACAGCTCAAGCTGGTATTCGAGCAGTTCAAGGCGCTGTGCGAGCAGCAGCGGGTGGTCAACGATGCCGACCTGCGCGCCCTGATGCAGGACGCCACCGGCAGCGATGGCTACCGCCTGGCCTCGATGACCATCAGCGATGTCGGCAGCCGCGCCAACGCACTGGTCGAATTGTCCGACCCGGACGGCAAGCGCGTGGCAGAGACCGCACAGGGCAACGGCCCGGTCGATGCGCTGTTCGGCGCGCTATCTGCCGCCACCGGCGTGCGCCTGCAACTGGACAGCTACCAGGTGCACAGCGTCGGCATCGGCGCGGACGCGCGCGGCGAGGCCAGCCTGAGCGTGCGCCACGAAGGCGTCGAGTACGAGGGCACCGGCACCAGCAAGGACATCATCGAGGCCAGTGCGCTGGCCTGGCTGGATGTCGCCAATCGCCTGCTGCGGCAGCGCGCCGCCGGCGCCGACGCCACCGCGCCCTCCAGCACCAGCCACGCCGCCGAGCCGGCCCTGCGATGAACACTGCCGCCCGTGCCCTGCCCGCTGCCAGCCAGCACTGGGATGCCGGGCGCTACGCTGCCAACGCCGGCTTCGTGCCCGCGTTGGGCGAAAGCGTGGCCGAACTGCTGGCCCCGCAGGCGAACGAACGCATCCTGGACCTGGGCTGCGGTGATGGCGTGCTGACCGGGAAGCTGGCGCAGAGTGGCGCGCAGGTCATCGGCGTGGATGCGTCCCCGGAACTGGTCGCCGCCGCGCGGGCGCGTGGCGTCCAGGCGCAGGTGGTGGATGGCCACGCGCTGGCCTTCGACAACGCATTCGATGCGGTCTTCAGCAACGCGGCCCTGCACTGGATGCGACAGCCCGAGCGCGTGCTGCGCGGCGTACGGCGGGCACTGCGTCCCGGCGGGCGTTTCGTCGCCGAGATGGGCGGGCATGGCAACGTCGCCACGATCACCACCGCGCTGCGCGCAGCGATCCGCCTGCACGGCGAGGCCGATCCTGCCTTCGCCTGGTATTTCCCGACCGCCGACGCCTACGCCAGCCTGCTGCAAGATCACGGCTTCCGGGTCGATTCGATCGCCCTGCGGCCGCGCCCCACCCCGCTGCCCACCGGCATGGCGGGCTGGCTGCGCACCTTCGCCGATCCGTGGCTGGCCGGCATTGCCGCCGAGCGCCACGCGGCGATCCTCGATACCGCGACCGAGCTGATGGCGCCCGCGTTACGCGACGACGCCGGCGCGTGGACCGCCGACTACGTGCGGCTGCGCTTCCATGCCACGGCGCTCTGATCGCCCCCCTTTCTTTCCAGTACCGCACAACGCAAGGCTTTCATTCCCATGACCCCAGCGCCACGCACCCTGTACGACAAACTGTGGGACGCGCATGTCGTCGTCCCCGAGAGCGAGGCCGCGCCGGCCGTGCTCTACATCGACCTGCACCTGATCCACGAAGTCACCTCGCCGCAAGCCTTCGCCGAGCTGCGCGCACGTGGCATCGCGCCGCGCCGGCCGGACCGCACCAAGGCCACGATGGACCACTCCACCCCGACCCTGCCGCCCGGCCCGGACGGCGAGTTGCCCTACGCCAACGCCGCCGCGCGCACGCAGGTCGAGACGCTGGCGCGCAACTGCGCCGAGTTCGGCATCGAGCTGTTCGACATGGCCTCGGCCAACCGCGGCATCGTGCACGTCATCGCCCCGGAGCAGGGGTTCACCCAGCCGGGCATGACCATCGTGTGCGGCGACAGCCACACCTCCACGCACGGCGCGTTCGGCTCGCTGGCCTTCGGCATCGGCACCAGTGAAGTCGGCCACGTGCTGGCCACGCAGTGCCTGCTGCAGCGCAAGGCGAAGACGATGTCGATCACCGTCGAGGGCGCGCTTGCACCGGGCGTCGGTGCCAAGGACGTCATCCTGCACATCATCGGCGTGATCGGCGTCAACGGCGGCACCGGCCATGTGCTGGAGTACCGGGGCTCCACCATCCGGGCGATGGACATGGAACAGCGCATGACCTTGTGCAACATGTCCATCGAAGCAGGCGCGCGTGCCGGCTTGGTCGCGCCGGACCAGACCACCTTCGACTGGGTCGCGGCCACGCCGCGCGGCCCGAAGGGCGCCGATCTAGACGAAGCGGTCGCGTACTGGCGGACCCTGCACAGCGACGATGGCGCACGCTTCGACGTCGAAGTGAAGATCGACGCCGCCGATATCCGCCCCACCCTCACCTGGGGCACGCATCCGGGCACGGCCATTGCCGTGGACGCGCCGATCCCGGCCGCCGCCGATGCCGCCGCGCAGAAGGGGCTGGACTACATGCATTTCCAGCCCGGCCACGCGCTGGCCGGCACGCCGGTGGACGTGGTGTTCGTCGGTTCATGCACGAACGGTCGCCTGAGCGACATGCGCCAGGTAGCCGAAGTGCTGCGTGGCCGGCAGGTCGCCCACGGCGTACGCATGCTGGTGGTGCCGGGTTCGGAAATCGTCAAGCGCCAGGCCGAGGCCGAGGGCATCGATGCGGTCGTGCGGCAGGCTGGCGCCGAATGGCGCGAGCCGGGCTGTTCGATGTGCATCGCGATGAACGGCGATTTGGTCGCGCCGGGCCAGCTGGCCGTAAGCACCAGCAACCGCAATTTCGAGGGCCGCCAGGGTCCGGGCGCGCGCACCCTGCTCGCCTCGCCCGCCAGCGCGGCCTGGGCCGCGGTGAACGGGCGCGTCGCCGATCCGCGCGAGCTGTACGCCGATACGCGGGAGGTGGCGTGATGGCCATGCAGTTCCTCGCCGCCCTGGTCGTTTCGGCGGTCGTCGTCATGGCCGTGCCGCGCCGCCATCGCGCCGCGCGAGCATCCTCTTCCCCGCATCGCCAGGAGAACCGCTGATGGCGGGCTTCACCCATCTGACCTCGCGCAGCGTCGTGCTGCGCCAGACGAACATCGACACCGACCAGATCATTCCCGCGCGCTTCCTTTCCACGACCGAGCGCGCCGGGCTGGGCAAGCACGCCTTCAACGATTGGCGCTGGCGCGCCGACGGCAGTGCGAACCCGGAGTTCCCGTTCAACCAGCCTTCCAACGAAGGCCGCGCGATCCTGCTCGCCGGCCGCAACTTCGGCTGCGGCTCCTCGCGCGAACATGCGCCATGGGCACTGACCGACCTGGGCCTGCGCGCCATCGTCTCCAGTGAAATCGCCGACATCTTCCGCAACAACTCGCTGAAGAACGGCCTGGTGCCGATCGTGCTGGCCGAGGAGGACGCGCAGGCACTGATGCAGCGACCCGACGACGAGCTCACCGTGGACGTGGCCGCACGCGAGCTGCGCACGCCCGATGGCCGCGTCTATTCTTTCCCGCTGGATGCGTTCGCGCAGACCTGCCTGATCGAAGGCGTGGACGAGATGGGCTACCTGCTGGCGCGCGGCGCCGAGATTTCCCAATATGAGGTCACCCATGCACGCTGACATCGTCCTGCTGCCCGGAGACGGGATCGGCCCGGAAGTGATCGCCGGCGCGGTCGCCGTCCTCCAGGCGGTCGCCGAGCGCTACGGCCACCAGTTCACCTTCCACGAGCATGACATCGGCGGCATTGCCATCGACCGGCATGGCGAGCCGCTGCCGGAAGCGACGCTGGCGGCCTGCCGGAAGGCCGACGCGGTGCTGTTGGGCGCGGTGGGTGGACCCAAGTGGTCCGACCCGAACGCGAAGGTGCGCCCGGAACAGGGCCTGCTGGCGATCCGCAAGGCGCTCGGGCTGTACGCGAACCTGCGCCCGGTGAAGCCGCATGCGGCGGCACTGGACGCGGCGCCGATCAAGCCGCACCTGCTGACCGGGGTGGACATGATCGTGGTGCGGGAGCTGACCGGCGGCATCTACTTCGGCGACAAGACGCGCACGGACACCGATGCGAGCGACCTATGCCGCTACAGCGTGCTGGAGATCGAGCGGGTGATGCGCACCGCATTCCGGCTGGCGCAGGCGCGTCGCGGCCACGTCACCTCGGTGGACAAGGCGAACGTGCTGGAAACCTCGCGGCTGTGGCGCGACGTGGCGGCGCGGATCGGGCGCGAGGAATTCCCGGACGTGCGGCTGGAGCACCAGTTGGTCGATTCTATGGCCATGCACCTGCTCTCGCGCCCGCGCGATTACGACGTGGTGGTGACCGAGAACATGTTCGGCGACATCCTCACCGACGAGGCCTCGATGCTGGCCGGGTCGCTGGGCCTGCTGCCTTCCGCTTCGCTGGGCGAGGGCAAGGTGGGCTTGTACGAGCCGATCCATGGCTCGGCGCCTGACATTGCCGGCAAGGGCATTGCCAATCCCTACGCGACGATCCTGAGCACCGCGCTGCTGCTACGGCATTCGCTCGGATTGGAGCAGGAGGCGCAGTGCGTGGAGCAGGGCGTGAGCGATGCGCTCGACGCGAAGGCGTTTACTGCCGATCTGGTGGCGCATGGCATTGCGCCTTTGACCACGCAGCAGGCTGCGGTCGGGATCGTGCAGAGGATCAGGGAGCGGAGTTCGGTGGGTGAGCTAAGGGATTGAAGGGGTTCTTGTGGGGCGGCCGATGGCCGCCCTTTTTTTTGGCCCTGCGCGTCGCTATCGAAGTGGGAACGCTGACGCGCCTTGCGCCGGCCTGGCGTACAGGTTCGTCAGCGGGCCATGGATGGCCCGCGGCGGCGAGTCAGACAGGATGTCTGACCGAGCCGCGACGGACCTGTACGCCAGGCCGGGGCCCGCACCGCAAGGCGACACCAGCCGCCGCCCAGTGCATCAAGCGCCCGCCTCGGACTCCTTCACCCTGAACCACGTCGCATAAAGCACCGGCAGGAACACCAGCGTCAGCACGGTGCCCACGATCAGCCCGCCCATGATCGCCACCGCCATCGACCCATAGAAGGCGCTACGCGACAACGGAATCATCGCCAGCACCGCGGCCAGCGCGGTCAGCACGATCGGCCGGAACCGCCGCACCGTCGCATCCAGGATCGCGTGCCACCGGTCATGTCCGGCATCGATGTCCTGCTGGATCTGGTCCACCAGGATCACCGAGTTGCGCATGATCATGCCGGCCAGCGCGATCGTGCCCAGCATGGCCACGAAGCCGAACGGCATCTGGAACAGCAGCAGGAACAGCGTGGCGCCGATGATGCCCAGCGGCGCGGTCACCAGCACCATCGCCATGCGCGAGAAGCTGCGCAGCTGCAACATCAGCAAGGTCACCACCACGATCAGGAACAGCGGCATGCCCGCATTGATCGAGTTCTGGCCACGCGCCGAATCCTCCACCGTGCCACCCACTTCCAGCAGGTAGCCATCCGGCAGCTGCGCCCGGATGCCATCCAGCGTCGGCAGGATCTGCTGGGTGACCGCCGGCGGCAGCATCTTGTCGGCGATGTCCGCACGCACGGTCACCGTCGGCAGGCGGTTGCGATGCCAGATGATGCCATCCTCGAACGTCGGCTCCAGCCGCGCGACCTGCGACAACGGCACGCTGCCGCCATCACCGGTCGGAATGCCCAGGCCCGCCAGGCCTTCCAGGCTCGCGCGTTCGCTTTCCGGGCCGCGCAGCAGCATTTCGATCAACTCGTTGTCCTCGCGGTACGTGCTCACGCTCAGGCCCGAAAGCGCGCCGGAGAGGAACTGCGATATCTGCGCGGTGGTCACGCCGAAGGCGCGCGCGCGATCCTGGTCGATCACCACGCGCACGATCTTGCTCGGCTCGTCCCAGTCCAGGTTGACGTTGGTGACGTGCGGGTTGGCGCGCACCTTCTCGGCCACCTGCCGTGCCAGCGCCTGCACACGCTCGATATGTTCGCCGGAAACGCGGAACTGCACCGGGTAGCCCACGGGCGGGCCGTTCTCCAGGCGGGTCACGCGGAACTGCAGCTGCGGGAACTGCGGGGCGACCTCATGCAGCAGCCAGTCGCGCAGCGTTTCGCGCGCGTGGATGTCCTTGGCCAGCACCACGAACTGCGAGAAGTTCGTCGCCGGCAGCTGCTGGTCCAGCGGCAGGTAGAAGCGCGGCGAGCCGGTGCCGATGTAGGCGACGTAGTTGTCGATGTCCTTGCGCTGGGCCAGCAGCTTCTCCAGCTGGTGGGCCTGGGCGTCGGTCGAACGCAGCGAGGCACCTTCGGCCAGCTCCAGGTCAACCATCAGCTCCGGGCGCGTGGAATCCGGGAAGAACTGCTGCGGCACGAAACGGAACAGCATCAACGAGCCGACGAACAACAGCACGGTGGCGGCAATCACCCACCAGCGATGGCGCATGCACACTTCCAGGAAGCCCCGGAAGCGGCGGTAGAACGGCCGCTGGTAGGGATCGTGCTGGTGCTCCTGGGTCAGCGGCGCGGGCGCGATCCAGCGTCCGAATGCCGGGTGGCGATCGGCCCAGGCCTCACGGCGCGCGCGCCAGCGCGCGGCCAGGCTGCCCGGCCGGGGCGGCTGGGGGTGGCCCAAGTCCGGCAGCATCTTGTCGCCGAGGTAGGGAATGAAAAGCACCGCGGCCACCCAGGACACCAGCAGGGCGATGGTCACCACCTGGAACAGGGAGCGCGTGTACTCACCCGTGCTCGACGCGGCGGTAGCAATCGGCAGGAAGCCGGCGGCGGTGATCAGCGTGCCGGTGAGCATCGGGAACGCGGTCGATGTCCAGGCGAAACTGGCCGCCCGCAGGCGGTCGTAGCCCTGTTCCATCTTGATGGCCATCATCTCCACCGCGATGATCGCGTCATCCACCAGCAAGCCAAGCGCCAGCACCAGCGCGCCCAGCGAAATCTTGTGCAGGCCGATGCCGAAGTAGTGCATCACCGCGAAGGTCATCGCCAGCACCAGCGGGATGGACACCGCCACCACCAGGCCGGTGCGAAGGCCCAGCGAGAACAGGCTCACCGCCAGCACGATGATCACCGCCTCGGTGAGCACGCGCACGAATTCGCCGACGGAGTCTTCCACCGCGTGCGGCTGGTCGGAGACCTTGCGCAGCTGCATGCCGGCCGGCAACGTCTTCTGCAGGCGCTTGAACTCACTGTCCAGCGTGCTGCCCAGGCGCAGGATGTCGCCGCCGTCCTTCATGGCCACGGCGATGCCGATCGCCTGCTCGCCCATGAAGCGCATCTTCGGTGCCGCCGGGTCGGAGAAGCCGCGGTGCACCGTGGCGATGTCGCCCAGCCGCACCGTCCGTCCATTGGCGTAGATCGGGAACTCGGCGACGTCCTCCACCGAATTCAACTGGCCGGTCACGCGCAGCTGCACGCGCTCGCCTGCGGTCTCCACGAAACCGGCCGGCACCATCGCGTTCTGCTGCTTGAGCGCGTCCTGCACCGCGCTCATCGGCACGCCGAGGGTGGCCAGCTTGGTGTTGGATATTTCGATCCAGATCTTCTCGTCCTGCAGGCCGACCAGGTCGACCTTGCCCACGTCCTGCACGCGCTGCAGTTCGAGCTGGATGCGGTCGGCGTAATCCTTCATCACCGCATAATCGAAGCCGTCGCCGGTCAGGGCGTAGATGTTGCCGAAGGTGTCGCCGAATTCGTCGTTGAAGAACGGGCCGACGACCTCGGAAGGCAGGTTGGCCCTGATGTCGCCCACCCGCTTGCGCACCTGGTACCAGAGCTCGGGAATGTCCTTGGACTTCATCGAGTCGCGCGCCATGAAGATGATCTGCGACTCGCCCGGGCGCGAGTACGAGCGGATGAACTCGTACTCGCCGGTATTCATCAACGCCTTCTCGATGCGCTCGGTGACCTCGCGCGAGACTTGCTCGGCGGTGGCCCCGGGCCACAGCGTGCGCACCACCATCGCCTTGAAGGTGAACGGCGGGTCCTCGGACTGGCCGAGGTGGCGATACGACCAGGCGCCGATGAGCGCCATGGCGATCATCGCGTACAGCACGAGCGCGCGATTGGTGAGCGCCCATTCGGAAAGATTGAAACGACGCATGTGGGGTATCCGCGTAGGTCGGGGCTTCAGCGCTGCGCGGCGGGCGCGGCGGCGGGAGTGCGCAGCGGGCGGTTGCTGCGGTCGACGGGGGTGACCTGCTCGCCCTCGCGCAGCAGGTGGCCACCGGCGGCGACCACCCAGTCGTTGGCGCCGACCCCGGACAGCACCGGCACCTGGTCGCTGCCATAGCCGCCGATCTTCACCGCCTGCGCGTGCACCTTGCCGTCGGCCAGGTTCACCACCCACACCGAAGCCGCGTCCTGCGCCCCGCGCTGGATGGCGGTCAGCGGCAGGGTCAGCCCGCCGTTGTCTGCCCCGGCGAGAAAGACGCGCGCACTCTGGCCCAGCTCCACCGAGGCCAGCGCGTCCGGCGCCAGCGCCACGCGGGTGGCATAGGTGCGGGTCTGCGAATCGGCCGCCGGGGCGATTTCACGGATCGTGCCGGCCAGGCGTTCGCCCGGACGGTTCCACAGTTCGATTTCCGCCGGCTGGCCGACGCTGAAGCGGCGTCCGTCCGACTCGGGCAGGTTGATGGCGATCTCGCGCGCGCCGTCGGCGGCCAGGGTAAACACCGTCTGCCCTGCGGCGACGACCTGCCCGGCCTCGGCCTGGCGACTGGCGATCACGCCGTCGGCCGGCGCCACCAGATGCGTATAGGCCGCCTGGTTGCGCGCGACATCCAGGCTGGCGCGCGCGGCCTCGGCCTGGTTCTGCGCGGCCTTGTAGGCGGCGTTCTGTGCGTCATAGGTCGAGCGGCTCACCAGCTGCTGGTCGACCAGCTTGGCGTAGCGCTGGAAGTCGTCGCGCGCGCGGGCGAGGTCTGCCTGCGCCGACTCGTACTGCGCCTGCGCCGAGCGCGCCTGCAAGGCGAGGTCGGCCGGGTCCAGCTCGGCCAGCACTTGTCCTTGCTTCACGCGCTGGCCCGCATCCACCAGCCGCTTGACGATATGCCCACCGACGCGGAACGCCAGTTCGCTTTCCTGCCTGGCGCGCACTTCGCCGGGGAAGGTCGCCATGCCGCGCCCTTCGGCACGGGCCGGCTGCACCACCAGCGCGGGCGGCGCCTGCGCGGCGGGCTTGTCGCCACCGCCACAGCCGGCGAGGAGAAGAACGAACAGGCTACCGCCGATCCAGGAAGCAGTACTCGGGCGCATGGAGGTGTTCCGGCCTTGGAAAAGTGAGGGATGAATATTGAACCTTTCGGTATAGTATAAATATAGAACCGAATGGTCTAGTATTCAGCGCATGTCGACCTCGATCTCACCCCAGCCCCCGAAGGTGGCCGCCAAGAGCGGTGCCGGCAAAGGCAACGGACCCGGGCGACCCAAGGATCTGGGCAAGCGCGCCGCCATCCTGCAGGCGGCCAAGTCACTGTTCGTGGAGCAAGGCTATGCCGGCGTGAGCATGGACGGCATCGCCGCGCTGGCGGGGGTGTCCAAGCTCACCGTCTACAGCCATTTCGGCGACAAGGAGACCCTGTTCTCCGAAGCTATCCGGGCGCAGTGCCAGGAGATGATGCCCGACGACCTGTTCGAGCACGCGCCCAAGGGCCCGTTGCGGCAGCAGCTGGTCGGCATCGGCGAGGCCTTCTTCGCGATGATCAGCTCCGACGCGGCCATCGCCACCCACCGCATGATGCTGGCCCCCGGCACCGGCGACGGTCACATCCGCGAGATGTTCTGGACCGCCGGCCCGATGCGCATCCAGCAGTCGCTGGCCGACTTCCTGGCCGCGCGCACCGCGGCCGGGGAACTGGAGATCCCGGACCTGCCGCTGGCCGCCTCGCAGTTCTTCTGCCTGCTCAAGGGCGAGCTGCACCCGATGATGATGTGCGGCCTCGGCGGCACTCCCAGCGCCGCCGACGTGCACCGCCACGTGGCGGCCAGCGTGGACTTCTTCCTGCGTGCCTACGCGCCGCGCTGAATGCGGACCGCCCGAGCCGGTGGTCGCGGTGACTTCCGGCACTGCGACCCCTTGGCCCCCGCGGTGATGCTACGGGCGCGCCGAGCAGCCGCTTCACCGGTAAAATGCCCGCCCCACCGTGTAGTTGGATAACGCCCCCATGACGATCGATTTCTCCCAGGCCCGCGAAAAGATGGTCGAGCAGCAGATTCGTCCCTGGGACGTTCTGGACCTGCGCGTCCTCGACGTCCTGGCGCGCCTGCCCCGCGAGGCGTTCGTGCCGCAGGCCTACCAGGCCCTGGCCTATGCCGACCTGGAGATCCCGCTGGCGGGCGGCCAGAAGATGATGAAGCCGGTGGTGGAAGGCCGGATGCTGCAGGCACTGGACCTGCAGCCGGGCGAAGACGTGCTCGAGATCGGCACTGGCAGCGGTTTCGCCACCGCCTGCCTGGCCGCGCTGGGCCGCGAAGTGGTCAGCCTGGAAATCGACCCGGCGCTCGCCGCCGGGGCGCGTGCCGCGCTGGACGCTACCGGCCTGGGCAGCAACGTGCGCATCGAGACGGCGGACGTGTTCGCATGGCAGAGCGAGCGTCGCTTCGATGCGATCTGCGTGACCGGCGCCGTCGATACGCTGCCGACGCAGTTCCTGCAGTGGTTGCGCCCGGAAGGCCGCCTGTTCGTCGTGCGCGGTCACGATCCGGTGATGGAAGCCGTCCTTGTCCGCGCCGGTGTCAACGGTCCGCGCGTCGAGTCGTTGTTCGAGACCGATCTCGCTTACCTGCACGGCGCGGCCCCCACGCCCCAGTTCAAATTCTGAATCCCAAGGAAGCCCTATGATTCGCCGATCCCTCGCCCTGGCGCTGGCCGCCGCCCTGTCACCGATGGCCGCGCAGGCCGCCGATCTGTTGCAGGTCTACGAAATGGCCCGCAATGGCGATCCGCAGCTGTCGTCGGCGGAGTCGACCCGGCTGTACAACAAGGAAGGCCAGGTGCAGGCGCTGGCCTCGCTGCTGCCGCAGCTGGATGGCAGCGCCTCGCTGACGCGCACGCGCACGAAATATGACGATCCGGTCGGCTCGGCCACCAGCAAGACGCGCCGTTACTCGGTCGATGGCACGCAGACCGTCTTCAACTGGGCGCAGTTCGCCAACCTCAAGGCCCAGAAGGACATCAGCAAGGCCGCGGACTTCACCCTGGAATCGGCCAACGACGACCTGATCGTGCGGACCTCGGCCGCCTACTTCAACGTGCTGGTGGGCATCGAATCGCTGGCCGCCGCCGAGACCAACGAAGCCGCGGCGAAGAAGCAGTTCGACTACGCCGACAAGCGTCTGGAAGTCGGCCTGGCGCCGATCACCGACGTGCATGAAGCGCGCGCCGAGTACGACCAGGCCCGCGCCAACACCATCCTGGCCCGCAACAACCTCAAGGACTACTACCAGGCGCTGACCGAGCTCACCGGCCAGCCGGTGACCGGCCTGCGCGCGCTGCCGGAAGAGTGGCGCCCGGAGGTGCCGGCCCAGTACAGCAACGTCGACGAGCTGGTCACCAGCGCGATCAGCGACAACCCCTCGCTCAAGGCGCAGGGCCTGCAGGTCAGCGCCGCCGAGTCCAGCGTCTCGGCCGCCCGTGCCGGCCACTACCCGACCATCACCCTGGGCGGCAGCTGGGGCAAGGGCGCGACGTGGGGCGACGCAGTCGGTTCGAGCGGCGTCATCCCGGAAAGCAACTCCATCGGCCTGACCCTGTCGGTGCCGATCTTCTCCGGCGGCGCGACCCAGTCGCGCGTGCGCCAGGCCCTGGCCCAGCGCGACATCCAGCAGGACACCTTCGAGCAGCAGAAGCGCGCCCTGGACCGCAACACCCGCAACGCCTACCAGACTGTGGTGGCTGGCATCAGCGAAGTGGAAGCCCGTCGCCTGGCAGTGGTGTCGGCGCAGGCCGCGTTCGACGCCTCGCAGGTCGGCCTGGAAGTCGGTACCCGCACTGTGCTGGACGTGGTGCAGAACCAGCGCACCCTGTTTGCCGCGCAGGTGGAGTACGTGCAGGCGCGCTACAACTTCCTGCAGAACCGCCTGCTGCTGGCGCAGGCGACCGGCAAGCTCGACATCGCCGACCTGCAGGACATCAACCGCATGCTCACCCAGGATGCGGAGTCCAAGCTGCAGAACGCCAACGACGCGATGCAGCAGTAAGCGTACGCGCACACGCGCATGCAAGAAGGGCGGCCCACGGGCCGCCCTTCTTGTTTCCAGCCTTCGTGCGCCGCGCTCAGCAGGCGGGCGCGCCGTCGGCCTCGGCCGCCACCGGCGGCAAGTGCGGCGCCACCTGCACCAGCGTGCGCGCCACCGCGCCGCGCCCGTTGGCCACCAGCGCCAGCCCCGCCTCGCGCATCACCTCGCGCGCTTGCGGATCGGCCAGCAGCATGTGCAGCGATTCGCCCACGCCTTCCACGTCCTCCCGGATCGCCACCGCACCCGCTTCGCGCATGCGCCGCGAGATTTCGGCGAAATTGTGCAGATGCGGCCCGGTCACCGCCGGCGTGCCGACGGCCGCCGGTTCCAGCAGGTTGTGCCCGCCGATCGGCTGCAGGCTGCCGCCCACGAAGGCGACCTGCGCGCAGGCGTAGAACGCCATCAGCTCGCCGAGCGTGTCGATCACGAACACCTGGGTATCGGCCTGCGGCCAGCGTTGCTGTTTGCGCGTGGCCACCGACCAGCCCTGCTCGCGCGCCTGTGCTTCGACCTTCGGAAAGCGCTCGGGATGGCGGGGCGCCCAGAGTAGCAGCAGGTCGGGAAACTCGCGTGCCAGCCGCCGATGCAGCTCGATCACCGCGGCCTCCTCGCCTTCGTGCGTGCTGGCGGCGATCCACACCGGTCGCGTGGCCGGCACGCGTTCGCGGAACTGCGCGACGAAGTCCGGCAACTGCGCCGGCACGGCGATATCGAATTTCAGGTTGCCCAGCGCGACCACCTGGTCCGGCCGCGCACCCAGGCGCACGAACCGTTCGGCATCGTCCTGCGATTGCGCGCACACGCACGCCACGGTCCGCAGCGCGCGGCTGATCAGCGGCGCCAGCAGGCGGTAGCCACGCAGCGAACGCGCCGACAGGCGCGCGTTGAGGATGTACACGGGAATGCCGCGGTCGCGGCAACCGAACAGCATGTTCGGCCACAGCTCGGTCTCCAGGATCAGCGCCAGGCTGGGCTGGAAATGGCCGAGGAAACGCCCGACGCTGCCGGGTACGTCATAGGGCAGGTAGACATGGTCCACCGCATCGCCCCATATCGCGCGCACGCGCTCCGAGCCGGTCGGCGTGATGGTGGTGATGACCCAGCGGATGTCCGGGCGCTGCGCGCGCAGCGCGTTGACCATCGGCGCGGCGGCGTTGACCTCGCCCACGGACACTGCGTGCACCCATACCTGCGGCCGGCCGCAACCGCTGGGGTAAGCGGCGTAACGCTCGCTCCAGCGGTTGAAATATTCGCGCACACGGAAGCCACGCCATACCAGGTGGTACACGGTGATCGGCAGCAAAACGTACAGCAGGGCCGAGTACAGCCCGCGCAACAACCATTCGACAGGGTCTTTCCGCATCGGCGAAGGATACGATGCCGGCCGCCCCGGGCGCGACGCGGGCCGCGGGGCGATAGAATGACCTCCATGTCCGAGCCTGCCGACGTCGCCACCCGCCCTTCCCTGCTGACGCCTGCACACTGGCCGATGTATCTGGCCCTGGTGGTCATGGTGGCCGCCGGCCGGCTGCCGTGGCTGCTGCAGCGGGCGCTCGGCCGGGGCATCGGCTGGATCGCCTTCCATGTCGCCAGCACCCGTCGCCGTGCCGCCGAGGTCAACCTTCGGCTGTGCTTCCCCGACCAGGACGATGCCTGGCGCGCGCGACTGCTGCGCGACAGTTTCGATGCGCTCGGGGTGGGCCTGTTCGAATTCGCGCGTGCGTGGTGGGGCAGCATCGACGCCATCCGCCCGCGCGTGCGCATCGAAGGCGTGGAACACCTGCGGGCATTGCAGGCCGAAGGCCGCGGCGTGCTGCTGGTCTCCGGCCACTTCATGACGCTGGAGATGTGCGGAAGGCTGCTGTGCGACTACGTGCCGCTGGCCGGCATGTACCGCCGCCACCGCAACCCGGTGTTCGAATGGGCGGTCAAGCGTGGCCGCCTGCGCTACGCGCAGGCGATGTTCGCCAACGAGGACCTGCGCGCGACGATCAAGCACCTCAAGAAAGGCGGGTTGCTGTGGTATGCCCCGGACCAGGACATGCGCGGCAAGGACACCGTGTTCGTGCCGTTCTTCGGCCACCCGGCGGCGACCATCACCGCTACCCACCAGCTTTCGCGCCTGACCGGATGCGCGGTGGTGCCGTACTTCCATCGCCGCGAGGGGGGTGACTACATCCTGCGCGTGGGTGCGCCGCTGCCCGGCATTCCCTCCGACGATGCCGTGGCCGACACCGCGCAGGTGAACGCGGCGATCGAGGACATGGTGCGCGAGGCGCCGGACCAGTACTTGTGGATCCATCGCCGCTTCAAGCGCCAGCCCGATGGCGGCCCGAAGCTGCGCATGTACCAGTGATCACGCCCCTTCGCGTCGGTCCTCGTTGAGCAGCGCGCCGGCATAGAGACCGGCCAGCATCAAAGTCAGTCCGCCCCAGAAACTCGAATAGAACGCCAGGTGCGTGTTGAGCGGGAACACCGTGACCAGCAGCGCCACCATCGCCGGGCGCGCCTGCTCGCGCGCCGCGGGACTGGAATAGCGCCACGCACGCCACGCCTGGGCGATGCCGGCCAACCAGAGGATCAGGCCGAGCGCACCGGTCTCGGCGAGGATTTCCAGCACGATCTGGTGTGCGTGGAAAGCCGGGCCTTCGCCCCAGGCAGGCGCGTGGCCCGGATCGGGGTCGCACTGCGGATAGGCCTCGCGAAACCCACGCGCGCCCACGCCATTGAGCGGATGCTCGCGCACCATGCACAACGCCGCCGACCAGATCTGCGCGCGACCGGATAGTGCTGCATCCACGCCTTCGCTGCCTGCGCCCACCATCGTGGTGGTGCGCATGACGCGCTCGTGCACCTGCGGCGAGACGTTGAACATCACCACGCCCCCGAGCAGCGCGGCCACGCCGACGGTGGCCATGCCGCGCCAGCCGATCAGCCGCCAGCCGGAGAACAGCAGCACCAGGGCATAGGTGATCCAGGCCGCACGCGCGCCGGCCATCACCACCACCGCGCCGCACGCCAGCGCCGCCAGTGCCCACGCCACGCGGCCGCGCGCGGCGGCGGCGAACAGCAGGAACGGCGAGAGGCTGGCCAGGGTCTGGCCGAACTTGAGATTGCACGGGCCGAGCAGGCCGCTGAGGCGATCCACCGCGGCGATCTCCTGCGGCGTGCACAGGCCATGGCCACTGATCGCCCACTTGAGCTGGTCCATCGACCAGAACAGCGGGCTGGTGCCCCCTGCGGCCTGCACCAGCGCATCCAGCGTCCATATGCCGCCGATGATCGCCAGTCCGCCGAAGGTGCGCCGACGACGCACCGGGTCGGCCACGGCGATCGCGCACAGCCACATGAAAGGCAGGTAGCGCAGGTCCGTCAGCGACTTGCGCAGTGCCAGCGGGACATCGATGGCGTCGAACGCGGAGAACAGTTCCGGCAGCCAATAGGCGAGGAACAGCACGCTGGTCAGGGCCCAGGCGGCGCCGCTCAGCAGTTGCGTACCGCCGCGGAAGCGGCGCCGCAGCAGGCGCCAGGTCGCGAATACCGCGCCCAGCGAAAGCACGGTCTCGGCCAGGCCCGGCGCGGGCCACAGCGCGACGAACACGATCACCCACACCGGCGCCCAGCGCCCGGCCTGCGGGGGCAACGGCGCGATCGATTCAGCGTGCGCGTTCGGCATAGACCTTCAGGGTGCTGTCCTGCATCGCGTGCAGGGTATAGGGAATCCGCGCCGGGGGTGCCGCAGGCGCGGCGAGCAGGTCCACGGCCTGGCGCGCCAGCGCGTCTTCGTCGAACGGGGCCACCGCGCCGCGCGGTTGCATTTCCCCCAGCAGTTCGCCCACGCCGCCATGCGCCCAGCCCAGCACGGGGCGGCCGACCGACAGTGCCTCCAGCACCGTGCGGCCGAACGCCTCGGGCTTGCGGGAGAGCTGCAGCACCAAGTCGCAAGCCGCATAGGCCTCGGCAATGCGCGAGGTCGGCCCGGTGAAGGCGACCGCGTCGGCGATGCCCAGGCGCGCGGCCTCGGCCTCGAGTTCGCGGATGTAATCTTCGCGCCCGGGCTCGCGCGAACCCGGCAGCCACAGGCGCGCGCCGGAGCCTTCGGCGCGCAGCCGCGCCAGCAGGCGCAGGCCATCGTGGTGCCCCTTCAGGCGCGTGCCGCGCCCCGGCAGCAGCAGCCAAGGGCCATCGCCGGCCAGGGCTGGCACTTCGGACTGTGCCCAGGCACGGGCGTTGGGGTCCGGGTGCGGTCGGCGCGGGAATTGCGCCATGTCGATGCCGCGCGGAATGACGCGCAGCTTCTGCGGGTCAGTATCCGGGTAGTGCCGCAGCACGTAGTCCTGCACCGTGCGCGAGACGCAGATCACCCGCTCGCCGTAGGTCATCACCGCGCTGTAGCGGCCGGGCGAGTTGAGCCCGTGGACCGTGGTGATGAAGCGCGGGCGCAGGTCATGGGACATGCCGCGCAGCGCATACCAGCCCAGCCAGGCCGGCAGGCGCGAGCGCGCGTGGACGATATCGGCCCCCAGCTCGACGAACAGCCGGCGCAGCGCCGGCACGTGGCGCAGCGTCAGCAACGACTTGCGGCCGATATCCAGGGTGACGTGCTCGGCCCCACTGGCCAGCAGCGGCTGCACCAGCCGGCCGCCGGCAGAGACGACGACCGCGCGGTGCCCGGCGTGGACCAGTGCCTGGGCGATCTCCAGCGTGGAGCGTTCAACACCGCCGGAATGCAGGGCCGGCAGCAGTTGCACCACGGTCAGGCGGTGCATCGGGCGTGGGTCAGTCGACCAGCACGAAGATCGCGCCGCAGTACGGGCACTGCGCCTGCTGGTTCGGCTCGTCCTCGATCGGCAGGTAGACGCGCGGATGCGAGTTCCACAGCGCCATCTCCGGGGTCGGGCAGCTCAGCGGCAGCTCGCTGCGGTGCACGTTGTAGCGCTTTTCGGCGTTGGCGGGCGCGGTGGCGGTATGGCTCATGGCGGGGGTCGCTGGCAGACGGAACGGATCGGCGCATTCTACCAGCGGGTGGGGGCCGGGCGGCGGCGTCAGGCCGGCGCGCCTGCCGCAGCCCGGGGCGTGGGACGGATTTCCTCGACGATGCGGCCCTGGTCCATCACCAGGATGCGGTCCGCGCTGGCAATGGTCTCCGGCCGGTGGGCGACAATCAGCCGGGTCAGCCGCAGCTGGCGCACCGCCTCGCTGACCTGGTGCTCGCGGGCCACGTCCAGGTGGCTGGTGGCCTCGTCGAGCACCAGCACCCGCGGACGGCGATACAGCGCGCGGGCCAGAATCAGCCGCTGCTTCTGTCCGCCCGACAGCGCGCTGCCCATGTCGCCGATCAGGCCGTGATAACCCATCGGCATGGCGAGGATGTCCTCGTGCACCGCCGCCAGCCGCGCCGCCTCCTCCACCCGTGCCAGGTCGAAAGCCGGATCGAAGAAGCTGATGTTGTCGGCGATGCTGCCGGCGAACAGCTGGTCGTCTTGCATCACCACGCCGAACATCGCACGCGCCCTGGCCGGCCCGAGCCGCCACAGGTCCTCGCCGCCCAGGCGAATGGTGCCGGCTTGTGGCCGCTGCAATCCGAGCAGCAACTTGAGCAACGTGCTCTTGCCACACCCGGACGCACCGATGATGGCCACCGATTCGCCCTCTTCCACGTGCAGGCTGCAATCGGCCAGCACCCAGGGTTCGCTGTCGGCATAGCGGAAGTGCACGCCGTCCAACTGCAGGGACGCGGTAACCGGCAGCGCGGCGGTGGCCGGCGCGGCGGCATGGTCGGGCGCCGCCAACACCACGTCGGCGAGCCGTTCGCCGTGCAGGCGCAACATGCGCAGCTCCATCCACTTGTCGATCAACGCGGACATGCGCGAGGCGAACTGGTCCTTGTAGGCGAGGTAGGCCACCATCATGCCCACCGAGAACACGCCGCGCAGGGCCAGCACCGCGGCGATCCATACCACCGCCACGCGCTCGATCCCGAACACCAGCTGGCTCGCAGTGCCGAACCCCAGGTCCAGCCGCGCCAGCCGCACTTCGGCGTTGACGTTGTCGACCATCAGGTTTTCATACGTGGCGCGCCGCCGCGGCTCCTCGCCCGCCACCTTCAGGCTCTGCATCCCGCGCAGCGATTCGAGCAGATGGCTTTCCCGGCGGGCATCGGCGACCAGCTGGCGTTCGGTACCGTCGCGCAGCGGCCGGAAAGCCACGGCGCGGATCCCGAGATACGCCAGCACCGCCGCCAGCGTGACCAGCGCCAGTTTCCAGCTGTAGACCAGCATCAGCACCAGCGTCACGACCGCCATCAGGCCATCGATCACGGCTTCGACGAAGCTGGTGGTCAAGGTCTTCTGGATCGCCTGCACCGAGCCCAGCCGCGAGGTGATGTCGCCCAGGTGGCGCTTCTCGAAGTAGTCCATCGGCAACCGCAGCAGGTGGGCGAAGACATTGCCCATCCACTGGAGGCCCAGCGAGGCGGACAACTGCACCACGGTCCAGCCGCGCAGCAGCCCGACGGCCACCTGCAGCAGCAAGGCCAGCCCGAATCCCAGGCCGAGTACCGCGAGCAGGTCACGGTCGGCCGACACCAGCACCTGGTCGATCACCCACTGCGAATAGAACGGCGCCAATACCACGAAGACCTGCAACGCCAGCGACAGCGCAAGCACCTGCGCCAATGACGAACCCAGTCCGCGCACGCGACCGGTGAGCTGCCGGATGGAGATCGACGGCAGGGCGCGCCGGCGTTGGAAGCCGGCGTGGGGCACCAGTTCCAGCGCGATGCCGGTGAAATGGCTCGACACTTCCGACAGCGCCAGGCGGCGTTCGCCGACGGCCGGGTCGAGGATCGACGCCTTGCCCCTGGCCACCTTGGACAACACGACGAAATGATTGAGGTCCCAGTGCAGGATGCACGGCACGCGCAGCTGCCCCAGGTGCTCGATATCCAGCCGCAACGGCCGCGCCGACAGGCCCAGCTCCTGCGCGATGGCGATCAGTTGGCCCAGTGAGGCGCCCTTGAGCGAAGTGGAATACCGCTGCCGCAGTTCGGCGAGCGTAATCGCGTGCCCATGGGCACTGGTCACCATCGCCAGGGCGGCCAGGCCGCATTCGGCGGCTTCGGATTGCAATATCGGCTTCACGTGTTCCCGGCCGCGTGTGCGGTCTTCATGAGGGGTCGCCTGCGATCTCCACGCGACCCGTGATGCTGTAGAGCGGTTCGAAGATCCATTCGATCAGGCGGCGGCGTTCGCCCAGGATGTCGGCTTCCAGCAGCATTCCCGGATGCAGTGGCTCGTCCCGGCCGTAGGCGGTGATGCCCTGCCGCTGCAACGCCACCACCACGCGGTAGTACGGTTCGCTGGCATTGCTGCCGAGGGCGCTGAGCTGCAGTTCGCGCTGGCCAAGCGCATGGCGCCCAACGCGCCGCACCACGCCGCGCTGGTGCCCGAATTTCTGGTACGGATACGCCTGGTAGCGCAGCATCACCGCGTCGCCCCGGCGGATGAAGCCGATCGCGCGGCTAGGCACCCACAGCTCGGCTTCCAGCGTCGCATCAGCCGGCATCAGCACCAGCAGCGGCTGCCCGGCCTGGACGGCCTGTCCTGGCTTGACCAGCTGGCTGGCGACCACGCCGTCCAAGGTCGCGGTGAGCGCCTGGGCGCCACGCGCATCGGTTTCCACCTCTTCCTGCGCCAGCTGGGCCAGCGCGCGCTGATGCTCCGCCCGCGCGGACAGCTGCTGCCCGGGCAGTTCGGCCAAGGCCTGCTCCAGCTGGGCAATCTCGCGCGTAGCGCCGGCCGCGCTGCGTCGCATCGCCTGCAATTGCGCTGCGTAATCCAGTACCGTGCCCTGCTGCTGCTCCACCTGCGCGGTACTGACATAGCGCCCGACGTGCAGGCGCTGGAGCCGTAGCAGCGACTGCCTTGCCAGCAGCAGCGCGTCCTGACGCACCGCGATCTCCTGTTCGAGCTGTGCCTGCTCGGCGCGGGCGGCGTCCAGCTGCGCGTGCAATCCGCGCGCCTGCGTGGCCAGCATGTCTTCGCGTGCGCGCTGTGCGGCATCCAGGCCATCACGCCGTTCCGCCAGCCGCGACGCCAATGCGGCGATCGCATCGGTACCACTGCCGGTCGCCAACGGCGTATCCAGCCGCAGCAATGGCTGGCCCCGGCGGACGCGCCCGCCTTCCTCCGCGTTCAATTGCGCCACCACGCCGGCAGCCGGTGCCACCACCGTCACCGCGCCCCGTACCGGCACCAGTTGCCCCACCACGCTGCTGCGCCGGGTGTAGGACGCCAGCAGCACGAACACCAGCACCGTGGCCGCCACGATCACCGACAGGATCACCAGCGCCTTCGAAGACGCGGGCCTGGCCAGGGTAATGCCACCCAGCCAGGTGGCGCGCCGCGCGGTCAGGACCTCTTGCCGGAACAGATCATCGCTCATACGCCATGCTTCCCTGCCCCCGACTGCAGAAAAGGGCGCCACCGTCATGGCGGCGCCCCCGATCGACTTGTTCGATCAGCACAGCGCCAGGGCGAGGAGCTTCAACTTCACGACGCCCGCCACGCCCAGGGCGACGGCACCGCCGACCACGGCCGCACCGGCCAGGGCCCCGACAGTGGCATAGCCACGGCCATACGACGGGACCGGATAGCAGTAGTACGCCGGGGCACGATTGCCGCCCGCACCGTTGACCGCGGAGATTTCGGAGAGGGTCAGGTCACGCATGGGCATTTCTCCATTTCATTAAAGTGATTGGTACCAGCCGTCGATGCCAACCCGATGCACGATCGAGGTCGCCAACCCACTGGCGGGCGCATGGTGCGTCCGTGCATTCAATCGAACAATCACGATCCTGCATGGATTTTCGATTTCTAGCGGATGGATGCTTTCACCATTGGATTTTTCTTATCCATCCGGGTGCAGGCATGCCGCACGATCGCCCACTGCGTGAGATAGGCGGCGCCCAACAACACGCCCGGCATTACCAGCCGCGAGATCGGAACCCACCCCATCCACTCCATCGCCAGATAGACACGGCCGAGATAGACCCAAGGCAAATAGAAGCCAACCGCGGTCAAGCCCAGGTCCATGTGGCGCCCCATGCCGAACAGACGCCCGACGCTGCCCGGGCGCATACCCAGCATGGCGAGGGGAAGGGGAACGCGGCCGCGCACGCCGACCTCGCCGATGTACCACGACCACCGCGCCAACAAGTTCCACCACAGGGAGATCGATAGCGAGACAAATGCCACCTGGACGATGCCAGCCCCGGCCAGGATCCCGGCCAGTGGCCACCGTGCCAGCAAAGGCCGTAGCAGCAGGTTCGCCTCTTCATCCAGCGTGGGCGAATGCCACAGCGTGGCAGTGATGTCGGCCGCGGCAGCCCCGACGAAGAACGCCGGCCCGTACCAGGCCAGCAGCTGCCGCACGCGACCGGCGGCGATGCGTCGTGGTAGTCGTCGCGCCACAATGGCACTTCCGCACACGCATGCGGCCGCAAGCAGTACCCAGCTCGTCGGAACCTGTGCAGCGGGCAGGAACACCAGGCACACCGCCACCAGGGCGGCCACCAGCAACAGACGCCCACACCACAGGTAGGTGGGGGTATCGACGCAAGGCCGCCGCCCGGAGGCGGCGGCACATTGCTCCGGTTTCACTCGGCTTCCGGCTTGTCGCCGCGAGGCAGTGGCTTGGTGTGCGCACAGCCACCGAGCAGCAATGCACCGACCACCACCCATGGCCAGAGCCCACCTCCGACCTGCTCGACTTCTTCATTCGTCAACTCACGCATTCGCTGCTCCTGGTCGGGGAAGAGTGCGCAGTCGAATCGTGGATCCAACAGCGCACCACCAGCGTCCGACATCAACGGCGCGAACGACAACCGCATGCACAGGTCAAATACGCTGACACTGACAACGCAGCTGCTTGCCGTGCAAGGCGCGCGCACCGCAGTGCCATCACAAGTCAACAAGATGCGTCAGAATTGCTGACAGCCCACCTGACTGTCATTTCAAGCGTTATCTTCTCCTCCAGGAGAAGTGCATGGAACATGATCTTGGAAACCGGATCAGGGGGGCACGAAGAATCGCCGGCATCACGCAAGCGGAGCTTGCTTCCATGCTGCGCGTCAGCCGCAGCGCCGTGGCGAATTGGGAGGGTGCGAGCGGCATCTGGCCGGCGAGCGCACGTCTATTGTCGATCGCGACGCTCACCGGCGTGTCGTATGAGTGGCTGGCCACGGGCCGCGGCGTGGCCAGCGATGCGACGGAGGGCTTGCCGGCGGTGCGTGGCGAGCTGATTGATGATCCCCAGGAGCTGCGCATGCTGCGCGCGTTCCGTGGCTGCCGCGTGCCGGTGCGGCGCGCGCTGGTGGACATGGCCGAGGCGCAACGCAACCGACGCTAATGCTCTCCTGCAGGAAGTCGGATCAGACCGCATTGCGGTAGAACCGAACACTTCAGAACGACAAAGGCCGCCCGAAGGCGGCCTGCGCCAGCACTGCGCCGCACGCCATCAACCGCGCTCGGCATCCAGCTGCTTTCGGATCTGCGCATCCACCGCGGCGATCGCGGTCATGTTCATCACCCGGCGCGACGTCGCGCTGGTGGTGAGGATATGCACCGGCTTGGAGATACCCATCAGGATCGGCCCGATCGCCACGCCGTCGGTGAACACGCGCACCAGGTTGTAGGCGATGTTCGCCGCTTCCAGATTCGGCAGCACGAAGAGGTTGGCCCGCCCCTTGAGCGTGCTGTTGGGCATGATCTTCTGGCGCAATGCCTCGTCCCAGGCGGTATCGCCCTGCATTTCGCCGTCGATGTTGAGCTTCGGGTTGCGCTTGAGCAGCAGCTCGCGCACTTCGCGCATCTTCAGCGCGTCGCGCGAGGTATGGCTGCCGAAATTGGAATGCGACAGCAGCGCGATCGCCGGCTCGATGCCGAACAGCTTCAGGCGGTAGGCCGCCTGCAGCGTGGCCTCGGCGATCTGCTCGGCGCTCGGGTCTTCCTGCACGTGGGTGTCCACGAAGAAGAATGCGCCCTGCTGGTTGATCACGCCGGTCATCGCCGAGGTCGAGCTCACGCGCGGCTCCAGCGGAATCACGCTGCGCACGTAGCCCAGCTTCTTGTGGAAGCGGCCGACCACGCCGGTGAGCATCGCGTCGGCCTCCCCGCGCGCGACCATCACCGCGGCGATCAGCGTCGGGCGCGAACGCATCAATTCCTTGGCGGCGCTCACCGTCACGCCGCGGCGTTCGGTGAGGCGGTGGTAGTACTGCCAATAATCGTTGAAGCGCGGATCGTCGAGAACGTTGGTGATCTCGAAATCCTCGCCGGCCTTCATGCGCAGGCCCATGCGGGCGATGCGGGTCTCGATGACGTCCGGGCGGCCGATCAGGATCGGGAAGGCCAGGCCCTCGTCGATGACGTTCTGCACCGCACGCAGCACCACCTCTTCCTCGCCTTCGGCATACACCACGCGCTGCTTTTCGGCACGCGCGGCGTCGTACACCGGCTTCATCATCAGGCTGGTGCGGTAGACGAACTGGCTCAGCTGGTCGCGATAAGCCGCCATGTCGGCGATCGGCCGCGTCGCCACGCCCGAATCCATCGCCGCCTGCGCCACCGCCGAGGACAGCTCCACCAGCAGGCGCGGGTCGAGCGGGCGCGGAATCAGGTAGTCGGGGCCGAAGCTGGGGGTTTCGCCGCCGTACGCGGCACCCAGGTCCGAGGCCTCCCGGCGGGCCAGCGAGGCGATGGCGCGCACGCAGGCAATCTTCATGTCCTCGTTGATCGAGGTCGAGCCGACGTCCAGCGCACCGCGGAACAGGTACGGGAAGCACAGCACGTTGTTGATCTGGTTCGGGAAGTCCGAACGTCCCGTGCCGATGATCGCGTCCGGGCGCACCGCGCGCGCGGCCTCGGGCATGATCTCCGGGTTCGGGTTGGCCAGCGCGAAGATCACCGGGTTCGGCGCCATCGTGGCGACCATTTCCGGGGTCAGGATGCCGGCGGCCGACAGGCCCAGGAAGATGTCCGCGCCGTCGACGATCTCGGCCAGCGTGCGCTTGTCGGTATCGCGCGCGTACCGCGCCTTTTCTGGGTCCAGGTCGGTGCGGCCGGTGTGCAGCACGCCGTCGCGGTCGTAGGCCAGGATGTTCTCCGGCTTCAGGCCCAGCGAGACCAGCATGTTCACGCAGGAGATGCCCGCCGCGCCCATGCCGGTGGTGGCGAGCTTGACCTCGCCGATCTTCTTGCCGGTGATCTCCATGGCGTTGATCACCGCCGCGCCGACGATGATCGCCGTGCCGTGCTGGTCGTCATGGAATACCGGGATGTTCATGCGCTCGCGCAGCTTGCGCTCGACGATGAAGCACTCCGGGGCCTTGATGTCTTCCAGGTTGATGCCGCCGAAGGTGGGCTCCAGCGAGGCGATGATGTCGACCAGCTTGTCCGGGTCCTGCTCGTTGACCTCGATATCGAACACGTCGATGCCGGCGAACTTCTGGAACAGCACGCCCTTGCCTTCCATCACCGGCTTGCCGGCGAGCGGACCGATGTTGCCCAGGCCCAGCACCGCGGTACCGTTGGAGATGACCGCCACCAGGTTGCCGCGCGCGGTGAGCTCGCTGGCCTGCCGGGGGTCCTCGACGATGGCCTGGCACGCGAAGGCGACGCC
This sequence comes from Pseudomonadota bacterium, assembly GCA_023386795.1. GTDB lineage: Bacteria > Pseudomonadota > Gammaproteobacteria > Xanthomonadales > Xanthomonadaceae > Stenotrophomonas_A. The sequence continues at coordinate 48,928 of JAEWJB010000158.1, read as the reverse complement.
CGGCGAATACGCCAGCGACAGGTCGCGCTGGGTCAGCATGGGCTTGGTGGCGATGACCTTGATCTTGCCCGCCGGGGCCATGCGGTGGTAGTCGAGGGCGGCCTTCTTGAACTCGTCGTTGGACATCGAGATTTCTGCGTGATCGAAAAGCGCGGGCGCGGCGCGAGGGGAACGATTCTACCCCCACGGGGTGACAGGCTGGCTGTCGCGCAGCTGTCGGCAGGTCGTTGCGGGCATGCTGCAATGCGGCGCGACCGCGCCCCTGGAGGGACGCGGCCGGCTTGAAATCAGGTCAATCCGGGCTCTTGTCGTCCACCGGGACGAAGGCGGCGGCCAGCGCGGGCGGCGCGGCATAGGGATCGGCCCCCTGGTCGAGCACGCGCGCCAGCTGCTCGCGGTCCAGCGCATTCTCCCAGCGCGACACCACCACCGTGGCCACCGCGTTGCCGACGAAATTGGTCAGCGAGCGGCATTCGCTCATGAAGCGGTCCACGCCGAGGATCAGCGCCATGCCGGCCACCGGCACTTCCGGCACCACCGACAGCGTCGCGGCCAGCGTGATGAAGCCGGCGCCGGTCACGCCCGCCGCGCCCTTGGAGCTGAGCATCGCCACCAGCAGCAGCGTGATCTGGTGGCCAAGCGTGAGCTCGGTATTGGTGGCCTGCGCGATGAACAGCGCCGCCAGCGTCATGTAGATGTTGGTGCCATCCAGGTTGAACGAATAGCCGGTCGGCACGACCAGGCCCACCACCGACTTGCTGCAGCCGGCCTTTTCCATCTTCTCCATCAGCGAGGGCAGCGCCGACTCGGAGGACGAGGTGCCCAGCACCAGCAGCAGCTCGGCCTTGAGGTAGCGGATCAGCTTGATGACCGAGAATCCGCACAGGCGGGTCACCAGGCCCAGGATCAGCAGCACGAACAGCAGCGAGCTGATGTAGAACGAACCCACCAGCCAGGCCAGGTTGATCAGCGAGGCCACGCCGTACTTGCCGATGGTGAAGGCGATCGCGCCGAACGCGCCGATCGGCGCGGCGCGCATCAGGATGTGCACCAGGCGGAACACCGGCGCGGTGAGCGCCTCCAGGAAGGTCTGGATCGGCTTGCCGCGCTCGCCCACCATCGCCAGGGCGATGCCGAACAGCACCGCCACGAACAGCGTCTGCAGGATGTTGCCGTCCACGAACGCGCTCACCAGCGTGTTCGGGATGATGTCCATCAGGAAGCCGACGAGGGTGAGGTCGTGCGACTTCTCGACGTAGCTGTGCACCGCCGTCTGGTCGAGGTCGGCCACGTTCACGTTCATGCCCGCGCCCGGCTGCACGACGTGGGCCACGACCATGCCCACCACCAGCGCCAGCGTGGAGAAGAACAGGAAGTACACCATCGCCTTGGCGAACACGCGCCCGACCGTGCGCAGCTGGGTCATGCCGGCGATGCCGGTGACGATGGTCAGGAAGATGACCGGCGTGATGATCATCTTCACCAGCTTGATGAAGGCGTCCCCCAGCGGCTTGAGCGATTCGCCCAGCGCCGGCTCGAAATGGCCGAGGATCGCGCCGAGCACGATCGCCACGACGACCTGGAAGTAAAGCTGCCGGTACAGCGGCAACTTCGGGGGAGGAGACGACGAACCAGGGGTCGTGGCGATGTGCATGGCGGAACTCCAGCGGATCGGCGCGCCGGTTGGCGCTCCTGCGGCGCACTTTTTAGCGCAGGCACGTGCCGGTGGCGGATAACCTATTGGTACTAGATCGCCGTTCCGTCACGCGACACCCTTCTAGAATCAACCTTCCGGCACACCGGCCGTTATCGGGATGCACGCCCGTGCGTCCCTGCGGCCACCCCACGCCGCCGGTTGTCCTCCATCACGAAAGATTCCCCGCCATGAAGCCAACCGCCCTCTTCGCCGCGCTCGCCACGACCTTGTCCCTGGCCGCGCTGCCCGCCGCGGCCGCCGCCGCCGACTTCGACAACTGGCCGACCAAGTACACCTTCGACGACGGCACCGAGCTGGCCGGCACGCTGAACTTCGCCTACGACACCAACGATTTTTCCGGCGACGACCGCCTGGAGGACGACAACGGCATGCGCCGCCGCGAGTTCGGTGCCACGCTGAAGAAGAAGGGCGTGTACGACGCCATGGTGTACTTCGACTTCGAGGCCCACACGTGGCTGGACGTGTTCTTCCGCGTGGAGACCAAGGCGCTGTTCGGCAGCGATTTCGGCCGCATCCGCCTGGGCTACATGAAGACCCCGGTGGGCCTGGACGGCAACACCAGCTCGCGTGCCACCAGCTTCATGGAAGTCGCCCTGCCCGTGCAGGCGTTCTATGCCGGCCGCCGCACCGGCGTGGAATGGACCTACGAACAGCCGAAGTACTACCTGCAGGCCGGTGCCTATGGCGGCAAGGACCTGCAGGGTGACAACCCGGGCACCATGCAGGCCGTGCGCGGCGTGTGGACGCCGATCAAGTCGGCCGGCGACGTATTGCACCTGGGCCTGTCGGCCTCGGTGGAGAACCCGCGCGGCTACCACAACGGCCGCGACGAGCACTTCGACCCCAGCGGCCGCCTGCGCGCCCGCCCCGAAGCCGGCCTGACCGATATCCGCCTGGTCGATTCGGGCACCCTCACCCCGGTGGACCAGATTCGCCGCGCCGGCTTCGAGGGCATCTGGATCCATGGTCCGTTCTCGCTGCAGGGCGAGGCGCTGCAGGCCAAGATCACCCGTGACGATGGCCTGTCGGACTACAGCGCCAATGGCCAGTACCTCTACGGCAGCTGGATCCTCACCGGCGAATCGCGGCCGTATGCCGCCGGCGCGGTGGCCAACGTCAAGCCGGCGCACAACTACGGCGCGGTCGAGCTGCTGGCACGCTACAGCCGCCTGGACCTGCAGGACAACGGCATCGACGGTGGCCGCCAGCATGACTGGACCTTCGGCGCGAACTGGTACCTCACCAGCCACTTCAAGTTCCAGGCCAACTACGTGAAGGCCGACGCCAGCCGGCGTGGCATCCACACCACGCCGGACATCTGGGAACTGCGCGCGCAGGTGATGTTCTAAGCCGCACCGCTCCCCCGGTGCGCCGCGCGCCCGGGCTGCTTCGCGCAGCCCGGGCGCAGCGGCGCATATCTATATAGTGGCGGCCAGCTTCCCCCGCCCTGCCCTGTCCGCCGCATGCCGCTCGCGCGTCGTCCCCGCCTGTTCCTGATCCTGCTGCTGATCATCGGCGGCATGCTGCTGGCGATGGCGGCCGCCTCGCACTTCGCCGAGCGCCGCGCATTGCAGGAAGAAAGCGCCAGCGTGCGTCGCCAGCTGGATCTGTACGCGCAGGCGTTGCAACAACGCATCGACCGCTATCGCACGTTGCCGCAGGTGCTGGCGCTGGACCCGGAGCTGCGGTCGGCGGTAGACCGCCCCCTGGATGCGGCGGACGTCGCCCATCTCAACGCCAAGCTCGAAGATGCCAACCGCATCACCCAGTCCTCCACGCTGACGCTGATCGACCGCCACGGCCGCGCCCTGGCCGCAAGCAACTGGCGCGACCCGCGCAGCAATGTCGGCGTCGATTACAGCTTCCGACCCTATGTGCAGCAGGCACTGGCCCGGGGCAGCGGCCGCTTCTACGGCATCGGCGTGACTACCGGCGAGCCGGGCTACTTCCTGTCCCAGGCATTGCACGATGACGCCGGCCAGGTGAGCGGCATCATCGTCATCAAGATCGCGCTGGCCGCCCTGGAGCGCGAATGGTTGCAGACACCGGACATCGTGCTCGCCTCCGACGCGCACGACGTGGTGTTCCTGGCCAGCCGGCCGGAGTGGCGCTACCGCGTCCTCGACCCGCTCGATGTGCGCGAACGCGCCGAACTCGATGCCACCCGCCAGTACGCCGGCCAGGTGCTGCTGCCGCTGCGCGCGCGCTTCCGTCCCGCCAACGCCCCAGGCAGCCGCCTGGCGCACGTGGATGAACCGGCCATCGCCTCGCCGGTGCTGTGGCAGACGCTGGAAGTGCCGGAAACCGGCTGGCGCCTGCATCTGCTGCATGAAATTACCGGCGCGGTGGCCGCCAGCCGCAGTGCCGCCCTGGCCGCCGGTGGCAGCTGGCTGGCGCTGTCGTTGCTGGTGCTGTTCGTCGAGCAGCGCCGCCGCCTGGCCGCCCTGCGCCAGCGCAGCCGGCGCGAGCTCGAAGCGGTGCTGCAACAGCACGCGCACGAACTGCGCACCGCGCAGGACGGCATCGTGCAGGCCGCGCAGGGCGCCGACAGCGGCCTGAGCCGCAGCCTGGAACACCTGCCGCAGGGCGTGGTCATCATCGACGCCGACCTCAACCTGGTGGCCTGGAACCAGCGTTACGTCGACCTGTTCCGCTTCCCCACCGAACTGCTGCGCATCGGCACGCCCATCGAGCAGCTGTTCCGCTTCAACGCGCGCCGCGGCCTGCTCGGCCCCGGCCCGGTGGAAGAAGCCATCGCCCGCCGCCTGGAGCACCTGCGCAGCGGCCGGCCGCACCTGCGCGAGAGCGAGAAGGACGATGGCACCGTGCTGGAGATCCGCGGCAACCCGCTGCCCGATGGGGGCTTTGTCACCAGCTACGCCGACATCACCAGTTACAAGAACGCCGCGCGCGAGCTGCGCTCGATGGCCGATGCACTGGAACACCGCATCGTCGAGCGCACGCGCGACCTGGAGGAGGCGCGCCAGGAGGCCGAGAACGCCAACCGCTACAAGACGCGCTTCGTGGCCGCCGCGGTGCACGACCTGCTGCAGCCGCTCAACGCCGCGCGCATGTTCGTCTCCGCGTTGCGCGGACACCTGCACGAGCCGGCCAGCCGCCAGGTGACCGACAACATCGAGGGCGCGCTCGCCGCGCAGGACGCCATCCTGGCGAGCCTGCTGGACATCTCGCGCATGGAGTCGGGCCAGTTGCAGGCTAACCCACGCGACTTCGCCGTGCAGGGCCTGCTCGACGCGCTGCTGCGCGAGTTCGGCATCCTCGCCGGGGATCGCGGGCTGGCGCTGCGTGGCGTAGCGACCTCGGTGGTGGTGCGCAGCGACGAAGCGCTGCTGCGGCGCATCCTGCAGAACTTTCTCTCCAACGCCGTTCGCTACACGCGACAGGGCCGCATCCTGCTCGGCTGCCGGCGAGAAGGCGATGCGGTGCGCATCGAGGTGCACGACCAGGGCCCGGGTATCCCGGAGAGCCGCCAGCAGGAAATCTTCGAGGAATTCCGCCGCCTGGACGACGGCGACCAGCGTGGTGCGGGGCTGGGGCTGGCGATCGTGGAGCGCATCGGGCGCGTGCTGGGCCATCGCATCGGGCTGCGTTCCCGGCTGGGGCATGGCAGCGTGTTCTGGGTCCGCGTGCCGCTGGGCGATACGGCGGCGGTAGCGCCTATCGCACCGCCAACCATCGACCTCGACGACGACCGCCTGCGGGGCTGTCGCGTCTGGAGCGTGGACGATGACCCCCGCGTATGCGAAGCCACGCGCACGCTGCTCGAACGTTGGGGCTGCACCGTGGGTTTTGCCGGTGGGCCGCAGGCTGCGCTGGAGGCCGCCACGCCCGACACATTGCCGCAACTGCTGCTGCTCGACGTGCGCATGGAACCTTTCCATGGCCCGGACCTCTATCGGCAACTGCGAGCGCGCTGGCGGGGCAGCCCGGGCGTGATCCTGGTCAGCGCCGAACCCGACGAAAGTTTGCGCGCCGACGCCGTCGCGCAGGGCTGGGGTTTTCTCGCCAAACCCGTGCGTCCGCCCGCCCTGCGCGCGCTGATGACGCAGATGCTGCTGCGTCGGCACTAAAGGCAGCGCTCAGACCAGCAGGCGTACCCGGCCGGCATCCAGGTGGTGTAGGCAGACCTTCAAGGGCGAACCTCGTTCGTCCAGCGCCAGCATGCAGGCGAGCAACGAGAGATCGGGTGCCACCGCCTCGGCCGCCAGCGCGGTGATGCGCTCCGGCCCCGCCGCCACCCAGCCGTGCCGCCGCGAGGCTGGCCGCATCCCGCAATGTCGCAATGCGGCGCCCAGTCCCATGCCCTGCGCCAGGTGCATGCTCAGGCCGGTGAACTCGCCAGCCGGCAACCACGCCTCGGTGACCGCGATGGGGTGGCCGTCAGCCGCGACTTCGTAGGCCAGGTGGAGCAACGGCCCGGTCCACTGGCAGGGCACGCAGGCTTGCAGGGCTTGCGGCAGGGCGGTGACCGTGGCGCAGGCAAGCAGCGCGCAGCGCGCGGCCATGCCCTGTGCACGCAGGTGTTCGGGCAGGAACAGGCAATCCGGCAGCGGCACCGGCAGGCGCGGCACGCAGGCGCGCATGCCCTGTGGCTGCAGCAGCCCTTCGGCGCGCAGCCAGGCCAGGCTCTTGCGCAGCGTGTGGCGATGCACGCCGAAGCGTTCGGCCAGCCGCGTGGCCGATGGCAGGCGGTGGCCATCGCGCCAGCGGGCCTCGCGGATCTCGCCGGCGAGCACCTGCGCGATACGCCGCCATGCCGGGACAGCGTTGCGGTTTCGTCTGCTGGGGGACATGGGTCGCTTCCGCCGCCTTGACCCGTGCAGCGTTGGCCATTGCCCAGGCGTTGTCAGCCTTGAAACTGCATCGCTCGCAGCGTGGCTACGGCGTGCTTTCCGGCTCCAGTGCCTTCACCAGCACTGCCGCCTGGGTGCGGCTGTAGCAGTCGAGCTTCTTCAGGATGGCGGTGACGTGCACCTTTACCGTGTTCTCGGCCAGGCCCAGCTGGTGGGCGATCTGCTTGTTGAGCAGGCCATCGGCCAGGCACAACAGCACGCGGAACTGCTGCGGGGTGAGCTGGGCGAGGCGGGCCGCCAGGTGCGCATCGGCCTCGGAGCGCTCCACCTGCATCGGCGGGAACGCGCTGCCGCCCTCCAATACCGCGGACACCGCGGTGGCAATGGCTTCCGGCGGCGCCGACTTGGGAATGAAGCCGGCTGCGCCGAACTGCTGCGCGCGGCGGATCACCCGCGGGTGGTCATTGGAGGAAATCACCACCACCGGCACTTCGGGGTATTCGCCGCGCACGTGCAGCAGCGCGGAGAAGCCGCGCGCGCCAGGCATGGCCAGGTCGAGCAGGACCAGGTCGGTTTCCGCGTGCTGGCCAAGCATCTGGCCCAGCGTGGCAGCGCTGGAGGCCTCCAGCATGCGGGCTTCCGGCAGCGCCTCGCGCAGCACGTGGATGACCGCCGCGCGGAACAGCGGATGGTCGTCGGCGACAAGCAGGGTGGGTCCGGGCATGGACGACAGTCTGCCACGCGGGTGCAGCGGTTGGATTATTCCAACGAACCGGCGGTTCACGCAGTTTCGGTGCGGAGCGGCGTCACGCGCCTTCCTAGCCTCGGCCCTTCCTCAGCTCTGCACGGAAGGCGCCATGTCGCACGTACTCCTTCGCCCCTGGGCGAGCTTGCTGTTGTTCTCCGCCACCGCCTGCGCCCATGCCAGCGATGGCCCGGTCAGCGCGCGGCTGGGCGGCCGCCTGCACCTGGACGCGGCCGCGTTCGACAACGACGACCGCGGCACGCCCAATCCCGACGGCACCGAGGTGCGGCGCGCGTGGCTGTCGGTGTCGGGGCGGCTGCTCGCGCTGAAGTACAAGGTCGAAGGCGATTTCGCCGACCCGCACGACCTGCTCGCGCGCGACATGTACGTCATCCTGGACACGCCCGCGGCCGGTCGCTTCACCCTGGGCCAGTTCAAGCAACACTACATGCTCGACGACCGCACCGGCTCGAACTACGGCATGTTCATGGAGCGTGGCATGGCGGCGTCCACGCTCGCGCCGCAGTACCGCCTCGGGCTGGGCTGGCAGCATCAGGTCGGCGCCACCACCTGGGCGGCCAGCGCGTACTCACTGGAAAGCATCGACGTGACCGCGAACAAGGGCCAGGGCCTGGCCGGCCGCGCGACCTGGGCGCGCGTGCGCGGGGACGACGACATGCTGCATCTGGGCCTGTCGCTCATCCACGAGCGCCACGACCGGCCCGGCGCACCCGGCCACCCCGCGCTGAAGATTCGCCCGCGCCCGGCGGGCCATCTCGCCGACAACAGCCGCATGACGCTGATCGACTTCTCCGCCGGCCGCGATACCGACGTGGACAAGTGGGCGCTCGAATACGCGCGGTTACGCGGCCGCTGGTCGTGGCAGGGCGAATGGAGTGGCGCGCGTTTCCGCGACGGCCTGCAGCAGGGCGACCTGCAGGGCGCGTACGCGATGCTCGGGGTGTTCCTCACCGGCGAGTCGCGCGCCTACGACGCAAAAGGCGCGCGCTTCAGCCGCATCACCCCGCCCCGCCATCGCGCCGGCGCCGTGGAGCTGGCGTTGCGTTACGACACGCTGTGGGCGGACCAGCGCCTCGCCCACGGCCCGGGCCTGACCAGCCGCCGCATGGAAGCGCTGACGCTCGGCGCCAACTGGTACATGCCGAAGAACGTACGCGTGATGCTCGACCTCATCCAGAGCCATAACCGCGACCGCCGCATCGATCGCACGCTCGATCGCACGCGTGCGGCCACGCTGCGGGTCCAATACGACTTCTGATCGGGCGCGTTGGAATATTCATACGGTTCGGCCGTTCATGCCGATCCGCGGCAGCGCGCGTTCCGGCGAGATTCCAGTCTCCCTCCCACAGCCATACAGCCTGCACCTGGGAGGGTGACATGACACATGCAAGCCACGGGGCCGCCCGTCGGGCGCGGCGCCATCCCCGTCGTCACCGGACGCGCCCGACGCGGGGTGCCGCATGCTGACCTTGCTCGGTTACGGCATGGTGGTGGTGTTCATGGGTCTGATCATGGCCCGCCGCCTGTCGCCGCTGGTGGCGCTGATCCTGGTGCCCATCGCCTTCGCGCTGCTGGCCAGCGCAATGGTCGGCGGCTTCACGATGCCGCTGAAGGACATGATGGTCGACGGCATCAGCCGCATCGCGCCCACCGCCGTGATGCTGATGTTCGCGGTGCTCTACTTCGGGATCATGATAGACGCCGGCCTGTTCGACCCGATGATCGGCCTGATCCTGCGCCTCGTCGGACACGACCCGGCGCGCATCGTGGTCGGCAACGCGGTGCTGGCGATGCTGATCGGCCTGGATGGCGATGGCTCGACCACCTACATGATCACCGTCTCGGCGATGCTGCCGGTCTACCAGCGCCTGCGCATGGATACGCTCAAGCTGGCCGGGGTCACCATGCTGTGCAGCGGCGTGATGAATCTCACCCCGTGGGGCGGCCCCACCGCGCGCGCCGCCACCGCGCTGCAAGTGGACCCCACGGAAGTCTTCCTGCCGTTCATCCCGGTCATGATCGTGGCGCTGGTCGGCATTGCCGGGTTCGCCTGGTGGCTGGGGCTGCGCGAACGCCGCCGGCTCGGGTACTTGACGCTGGAGACGGCCGCAGCCGTGCCGCCGCACGGCACGGGCGAAGACGTCGAGGACCCCGCGGTGAGCGCGTTGAAGCGGCCGCGCCTGCGCTGGATCAATGCCGCGCTGACCGTGGCGCTGATGACCGGGCTGGTGATGGGCCTGCTGCCGATGTCGGTGCTGTTCATGACCGGCTTCGCGCTGGCGGTATTGATCAACTATCGCGACCTGGCCGAGCAGCGGCGGCGCGTCATCCACCATGCCGGCAACGTGTTGCCGGTGGTGTCGGTGATCTTCGCGGCCGGCATCTTCACCGGCATCCTCCAGCACACGGGCATGGTGGAGGCGATGAGCCGCAGCTTCCTGGCGGTGCTGCCGGAGTCGCTGGGGCCATACCTGGCGGTCATCACCGCGGTGGCCAGCCTGCCCTTCACCTTCTTCATGTCCAACGACGCGTTCTATTTCGGTGTGTTGCCGGTGCTTGCGGAGGCGGGCTCGCACTACGGCATCACCCCGCTGCAGATGGCGCGCGCCTCGCTGATCGGCCAGCCGGTGCACCTGCTCAGCCCGCTGGTACCGGCCACCTATTTGCTGGTCGCCTTGACCCGGGTGGACTTCGCCGACTTCCAGCGCTTCACGCTGAAATGGGCGGTGCTGGTGTGTGCGGTACTGCTGCTGGCCTCGCTCGCGCTGGGGCTGTTCCCGTGGGTGGGCACGCGCTGAGGCTCAAGGCGGTGGCGCGGGCTGCAGGTCGAAGCCCGCCAGCCGATCCATGCGGATGCGGTTGGCGAACAGCGAGAACGCCAGCATCCCGGCCAGCCCGCTGGCGCGGCTGACCCAGCGCGGCAGCCATCGCGGCGGCGCCAGCACGCCCGCTTCGAACAGCGGCGCGAAGGGCGCCACGTCCTCCAGCGCCATCTTGCCGGCGAACAGCCAGCGGCACAGGCGCAGTTCGTCCTGCTGCAGTGCCTGGCGGAAGAAGGTGTGCACGGCCACCAGGCCGCGCAAGTACACCGTGTCCTTGCTGAAGGCGTGTCCGCCACTGGGTGGCACGCCGCGGAACACGCGCTGGGCGGAGGCGAAACTTTCCTGCGCGTTCTGTCCGGCCTGGCGGAAGTAGTCGAACACCTGGATGAAGTCCGCACCCTCGCGCGCCATCGCCACCGCCTCGATGCGCAGGCTGATGCGCTTCATCCGCTCGATGTCGATGCTGCCGGTGATTTGTTCGGCGAACGTCGCCAGCCCTTCCTGCGTGGCGGTCACGCGCGGCGAGGACAGCGCCAGGCTCGGCAGGTGCACCTGCTCGCGTCCGTTGAGCGCGGTGAGCGAATGCACCAGCGCTTCGTGGTGGAACAGCTGCGCGCGGTCGTAGTCGCTGAACATCGCGCCGCTGCGCAGGCGGATGCGGTGCGCGCCGGCGGCGGCCTTGGCGATGAGGTCCGGGTCCAGCTCGACGGTGATCATGCGCGTGTCGAAGAAGTCGTCCAGGTCGCTCTGCAACTGCAACTGCAGGGCGGTGGCCGAGACCGGCACCTGCTCCTCGGGCGCTAGCAGTTCGTTGTCCAGTTCGCGCGCGATCTGGATGAAGTGCCGCGCCGCCTCGCGCGTACTCGGCCCCTGCCCGGGCATCGGGTCGTCGGGAAGGCCGAACAACTGCGCCGAATACTCGCCCGCGGCCGCGGTGCCGAGCGATTCCAGCAAGGCGGCGGCCAGGTCCCAGCTGTGGATCGAGGCGCGCAGGTAGGCGCCCAGGGGATATTGCGGATCGGCTTCGGCGGCAATGGCGGCCAGCTCGCGCCGCACCTCGGTGAAGTCCAGCCTTGGATACTCGACCTGCGGCAGCCGCGGTTTGCCGCGTGCGACGCTTTCCAGGAAGGGCGCCTGCAAAGAGGACGGCCAGCTGGTCAGGCCGAGCAGGCGGATGCCGCGCACCGCCGCCACCATCCGCGCGTCCAGCGCCGCGTGGCGGGCCAGGGCGGGGTCGGCCATGCTCACCGGCGGGCTTTCCCGTCCGGGCGCCTGGGGGCCGCCTTGCCCGGCCCCTTGCCCGGTGCGCGCGTCTCGGCCTTCTGAGCGAGCCGCGTGGCGAGCTTGTCGGCCGCGCCGGCCACTTCATCGCGCAGCTTGAGGTAATTGGCCAGGCGCGCCGGATCGAGTTCGCCCCTCTCGATGGCGGCGCGCACCGCGCAGCCCGGCTCGGCGCCGTGCGAACAATCGCGGAAGCGGCATTGCGCGGCGAGCGCTTCGATATCGGCGAAACCGCCGTCGGCCAGGTCTTCCTCGCCGGTCGGCTTGAGCTCGCGCATGCCGGGCGTGTCGATCACGCAGGCGCCCGAAGGCAGCGTCATCAGCGAGCGGAACGTGGTGGTATGGCGGCCGCGCGAATCGCTGTCGCGCACCGCGCCGGTACGCATGCGCTCCTCGCCCAGCAACGTGTTGGTCAGCGTGGATTTGCCAGCGCCCGAAGAGCCCACCAGTACCACGGTCTTGCCCGGCCCCAGCCACGGCGCCAGCGAGGAGACGCTGTGCGGGTCGCGCGCGTTCACCGCCCGCACGGCGACATGCTGCGCGGCCAGCTCCACCAGCGCGGCGACCGCGCCCGGCACGTCGGTGCCGGTATCGGCCTTGGTCAGCACCACCACCGGCTCGGCGCCGCCGCTGCCCACCAGCAGGCGGTAGCGTTCGATGCGGCGCGGATTGAAATCGGCATCCAGGCCGCAGACGATGAACACCGCATCGATGTTCGCCGCGATCACTTGTTGCTGGTAATGCTCGCCGGCCGCGCCGCGCTTGATCGCCGTGCGCCGCGGCAGCAGTGCCACGATGCGCTTGCCCTCCAGCAGCACCCAGTCGCCCACCGCGGCGCGCTCGTGCGCCGGCGCGTGGCCTTTCTTGAAGCCCGGGGGGCGTTGCCATTCCGGCGGGGACTCGGCCTTGATCGCCGCCTCCGGCGCATCGGCCACCACGTAGCCGGAGCGATGCTGCTCGATGACACGCGCCGGGCGTGCGGCCGGATGGGCATCCAGCAGGGCCTGCCAGGCCGGCTCGGCGGGCGGGCCTGGCCAGGGCCAGCCGATCACGCGCAACGCGTCGAAGTCGAGGGAAGCATCTGTCATCCGGCGATTCTAGGCGCTGGCCGCGTCGCAGTCGCCCGGGGCCCTCGCCGGGCCCTTGCCCCCTGGCCGGCAAGTCCTCGCCACGCATGGCGTTTTTGCCCTGCCGCACCGCTGCAATTGGGCTACCATGCGGCTTCCACGCCCCTACGGCCCCGTCCACCACCGCCATGTCCAATCCGCCGCTGAAGCCGCTCGCCATCCGCGAGCGCCTGTCCGAAGTCCGCTACGAGATCCGGGGCGAACTGGCGCGGCGAGCCCGGGACCTGGAGGCGCAGGGCCGCAAGCTCATCAAGCTCAACATCGGCAACCCCGGCGCGTTCGGCTTCCGTGCCCCGGAACACCTGCAGCGCGCCATCGCCGACGACATGGGCCGCACCGATCCCTACACCCACCAGCAGGGCCTGCCGGTGGCGCGCGAGGCGATCGCCGAGTGTTACGCGCGCCGCCAGCACCCGGATGCGCACCCGGACCGCATCTTCCTGGGCAACGGCGTCAGCGAGCTGATCGACCTGGCGCTGCGGGCGCTGCTCAACCCGGGCGACGAAGTGCTGGTGCCTTCGCCGGACTACCCGCTGTGGTCGGCTTCCACGATCCTCAACGACGGCCGCCCGGTGTACTACCGCTGCGCCCCGGAAAACGGCTTCCAGCCCGACCCGGTCGAGATCGAGGCACTGGTGTCCTCGCGCACGCGCGCCATCGTGCTGATCAACCCCAACAACCCCAGCGGCGCGAGCTACCCGCGCGAGCTGCTGGAGAAGATCGTTGCCGTCGCACGCAAGCATGACTTGCTGCTGCTGGTGGACGAGATCTACGACCAGATCCTCTACGACGACGCCACCTTCCAGCCGGTCGCGCCGCTGGCCGGCGATCATCCCTGCGTGACCTTCAGCGGCCTGTCCAAGGTGCACCGCGCCTGCGGCTGGCGCGTGGGCTGGGCGCTGCTCTCCGGCGATGCCGAGCGCGTGCACGATTTCCGCAACGCGCTGGACCTGCTGGGCGCGCTGCGCCTGTGCGCCAACGTGCCGGGGCAATACGCCATCGTGGCGGCGGTGAACGGCGTGGACACCATCTCCGAGCTCACCGCGCCGGGCGGCCGCCTGTATGAAACCCGCCGCGCGGTGATCGAGGCCTGCGAGGCGAGCGAGCACCTTTCGCTGGTGAAGCCGGCCGGGGCGCTCTACGCCTTCCCGGCGGTGGTCGGGCACGCGGCGCGTGGCTTCGACGACCATGCCTTCGCACTGGACCTGATGAACGAGGAAGGCGTGCTGGTCGTGCCGGGCTCGAGCTTCAACGTGCCCTATCGCAACCACTTCCGCGTCACCCTGCTGCCGGAAGCCTCGGTGATGCGCGACGTCTTCGCGCGCATCGACCGGGCCCTGGCCCGCCGCGCCGAGACGGCGCAGAAGGTCGTGCCGCTGAAGCCGCGCAGCGCCGCATGAGCGGTGCCGCGCGGTTCCTCGCGCTGGGCGACTCCTACACCATCGGCGAAGGGGTCGCCGAAGACGGGCGCTGGCCGGCACAGCTGGCCGCCCGGCTAAGTGCCGAAGGCTTCGCGCTGGACGCACCCCACTACATCGCCACCACCGGCTGGACCACCGACGAGTTGCAGGCCGGCATCGCCGCTGCCGCGCCGGTGGGCCCGTATGCGCTGGTCAGCCTCGCCATCGGGGTGAACAACCAGTATCGGGGCTGGCCGCTGGACACCTATCGCTCGCAATTCGGCGAACTGCTCGACCAGGCGATCGGATTCGCGGGCGGCGACGTGTCGCGCGTGGTGGTGGTATCGATCCCCGACTGGGGCCGTACCCCCTTCGCCCGCCAGCAGGGCCGCGACGCGGACGGGGTGGCGCGCGAGATCGACGCGTTCAATGCCGCCGCCGCCGATGTCTGCGTGCAGGCGGGCGTGGCCTTTGTCGAGATCACCGCGGCCAGCCGCGCGCAGGCCGAGGACATCGCCATGCTCGCCGACGACGGGCTGCACCCTTCCGCCGCGATGTACGCGCACTGGGCGCAGCAGGCGCTGCCGACCGCGCGGCGCGCGCTCTCGCGCTGAGCCCCGGCACGCATGGATGCGGCCACCCCGCCCCCCACCGGCATGCCGCGCGAACGTGCGCGTGCCATCGCCCGCGCATTCCTGCCCGTGCGCCGCTGGGGCAACCGCTACGACTACCACTACGTGCAGGCCAAGCTGCGCACCGATCCGTTGTACGCCGGTGTGCTGGCGACGCTGCATGGCACGCCATGGCCGGTGCTCGACCTGGGCTGCGGGCTTGGACTGCTGGCACACGCGCTGCGCGCCGAAGGGCAAGCGCAGGCTTATCTCGGCGTGGATATCGACGCGGCGAAAATCGAACGTGCCGCACGCGCCGCGCGGCTGGCTGCACTGGACCAGGTGCGCTTCGCGGCGCTCGACCTGGCCCACGCACCACCCGCGCACGCCGGCAGCGTCACGCTGCTGGATGTCCTGCAATACCTGCCCGCCACGCGCCAACAAACACTACTCGCCGAAGCGGCGACACGGCTGGCGCCGGGCGCGCCGCTGGTGATCCGCACGCCGCTGGCCGGCGACCATCCGCGCGGCCGCTTGACGCGCCTCGCCGACCGCTTGGGGCACCTGAGCGGCTGGATGCGCACCTCGCCGCGCGACTACCCCAGCCGGGAAGGGCTGCTGGCCACGCTGTCGTCGCTGGGCCTGCAAGGCGAATGCACGCCGCTGTACGGGAACACGCCGTTCAACAACTGGCTGGTGGTCGCGCGTCGCCGCTGAATCCACCTCCCCAGGGCACGCGATGAAGCCGAACGCTCAGTCCGCCATCGGCTCCGGCAACATCGCACGCAGGCCGCGCGCTTCCAGTTCGGCCAGTACGCCGCGCAGGATCGCCGGGTTGTGCCCGTGCGCCGCGCCTTCGTGCAGCAGCACGATCGCGCCAGGGGCCAGGTCGCGCGCGATGCGCGCCACCGTCTGGACCGGTTCGCAGTCCACGCCGTCGAAGCCACGCGCGGTCCAGGCCACGCGCCGCAGGCCGTGGGCGTGCAGCGGCGCGGCGACGAACGGGTTGGTCATGCCCACCACCGAGCGGTACCAGCGCGGCGGCGTGCCGGCGATGTCCGCCAGCGTGCGCTGCGCCTGGCCGATCTCGCGTGCCATCGCCTTGGGGCCGAGCGCCCAGAACCAGGCTTGCGGATGGCTGTCGCTGTGGTTGCCCAGGTCGTGGCCGCGCCGCAGGATCTCGCGCACCAGCGCCGGCTGGCGCGCCGCACGCTCGCCCACCAGGAAAAAAGTGGCCTTGGCATCGTGGGCGTCGAGCAGGTCGAGCATCGCCAGGGTGTCGTCGGAGGGACCATCGTCGATGGTCAGCCACACCGCCGTCCCGGTGCCGGGACGACGACGCACCACCGGGGCGTAAAGGCGCGAACGCGGCAGGAATACCTGGCCCATGAAGTACGCGTGGCTGAGCACCATGGCCGGCAGCCCGGCCTGCCAGCCATAGCGCCACCACAGCCACACCACCAGCAACTGCGAGGCCAGCAGCGCCCAGGCCCACAGGTGGCGGGGGCGGCCGGTTCGCGGCGCGTGGGGGCGATACAGTGTTTCCGGCGCAGTCATGCCGTCATGATCGCACGCCGGTAGAATGAGCGGTCCCACCTTTGCTGGCCGTCCCGATGTCCCTCGACCCCGCCCTGCGCTCGCGCATCGAATCGCTGCTCCAGTCCAACCGCGTCGTCCTGTTCATGAAGGGCCAGCCCGGCATGCCGCAGTGCGGCTTCTCGGCCAAGGCCGTGGGCGTGCTCGACGGCCTGGGCGTGGAGTACGCGCATGTCAACGTGCTGGCCGACCAGGAAATCCGTGAAGGCATCAAGGCCTATGGCGAATGGCCGACCATCCCGCAGTTGTACATCGACGGCGAACTGGTCGGCGGCAGCGACATCATCGAGCAGCTGGCCAACAGCGGCGAGCTGAGCGGCCTGCTCGGCCTGCAGGCCCCGGACCGCACGCCGCCGAAGATCACCATCACCCCGGCGGCGGTGGAGATGCTCAAGGGCGCGCTGGCCGACGCTCCGGGCGCTTCGCTGGCACTGTCGATCAACGCGCAATTCCAGCCGAACTTCCAGCTGGTGCCGACCGATCCGAACGCCATCGCGGCCGAATCCAATGGCCTGCGCGTGCAGTTCGACCTGTCCAGCGCGCGCCGCGCCGAGGGCGTGACCATCGACTGGGTGGACGACATCCGCGGTCGTGGCCTGGCCATCGACAATCCCAACGCGCCCAAGCCGGTGCAGGAACTGGCCGTGCGCGAAGCGGCGGACCAGGTGAAGGCCGGCAGCGTGATCCTGGTGGATGTGCGCCCGGCCGACGAGCGCGCCATCGCCGCGGTCAACGTGCCGTTCCGCCACTTCGACGGCAACGGCCGCGCCGAACTGGAAGCGCTGCCGAAGGACACCGCCCTGGCCTTCCTGTGCCACCACGGCGGCCGCAGCCTGCAGGCTGCCGAACAGTTCCGCGCGCTGGGTTTCACCCGCGTCTACAACGTCACCGGCGGCATCGATGCCTGGGCGGACGAGGTGGACGGCAGCGTGCCGAAGTACTGAGGCCCGCCGGCCTGCCGAAAAGAAAGAACGCCGCGCAAGCGGCGTTTTTCATGGAGCGACCCGAATGCGGGGGTCGCGTTGTTCCCGGTCGCCGCTGGCAGCCCGGCGCGCGTCAGCCTGCGAAGCCGCCTTCGTCGAGGAACTGCTGTTCTGCCGCTGTCGTTTCCCGCCCCAGCGCTGCGTTGCGGTGCGGGAAGCGGCCGAAGCGGTGGATGATGTCCTGGTGCAGCAGCGCCCACTTGTCCGAGTCCGCTTCCGGCAGGCCCTGGTGCAGCTCCACCGAACGCGCCTGCTCGGCCGGGTCTTCGCTGTGCTCGTAGGGCAGGTAGAAGAACATCCGCAACGAGGGTGCCACGTCGTAGTCGAAGCCCGCCGACACCGCGCGCTTGGCGTAGTGCAGCGCGAGCCCATCGGTGGCGTACGCGTGGGCGCTGCCGCGAAAGCAGTTGCGCGGGAACTGGTCGAGCAGGATCAACAAGGCCAGTGCGCCATCGGCGCTGTCCATACAGTCCTCATGCTCGCGGCGCGCCGCGGCATGGTGCGCGTCGAGGAAGTGGCTGCGGAAATTCGCGTCGAAGGACTCGTTGCGGCCGAACCAGCGTTCGGGACCAGCGGTTTCCCAGAATTCCAGCACTTCGGCGATCTGCCGGGCAGTCTGCGAACGGGGCATAGGCGGCTCCGGTGATGAAGGAGCCCCCAGCATGACGGCCCGGCTGTTAGCGCGCCGCGCACACCGTGCCTTCCGGGGCTTGGCAACCCGGCGGGGCTGCTCTAGCGTGCAGGCCAGCTTCCAGTTTTCCCGGGGACAACCTGATGCGTCATCTCCTGCTGTCCGGCCTGGCCGGCGTGCTGCTGTGCGGGCCGGTCGCCGCCGCACCGCGTTTCATCGACGACCCGTATCCGAGCACTTACAAGCCGCTGGCTTCGGTGCCGGTACTGATCGAGCATGCCACCGTGCTCACCGGCACCGGTGACCGGCTCGAGGATGCCGACGTGCTGCTGGCCGATGGCAGGGTGCAGGCCGTGGGCCGCGCCCTCGTCGCGCCGGCCAACGCGCTGCGCGTGGATGGCCATGGCAAGTGGGTGACGCCGGGCATCATCGACATCCACTCGCACCTGGGCGTGTATCCGAGCCCCGGCGTGAAGGCGCACAGCGACGGCAACGAGATGACCGCGCCGGTGACGCCCAACGTGTGGGCCGAGCATTCGATCTGGCCGCAGGACCCGGGCTTCCTCACGGCGCTGGCCGGCGGCATCACGTCGCTGCAGGTGCTGCCGGGTTCGGCGAACCTGATCGGCGGCCGCGGCGTCACGCTGAAGAACGTGCCGGCCACGACCTACCAGGCGATGAAGTTCCCCGGCGCGCCGTGGGGCCTGAAGATGGCCTGCGGCGAGAACCCCAAGCGGGTGTATGGCGAGAAGGGTGGCCCGGCCACGCGCATGGGCAACGTGGCCGGCTACCGCGCCGCCTTCATCGACGCGGCCGAGTACCTGCGCCAGAACGCGCCCAAGAAGTCGTCCACCGAAAAGAAGCACTGGTGGAGCAAGTCCGGCGACGAGGACAGCGGTGGCGACAGCGGCGGCAAGCGCGACCTCAAGCTGGACACGCTCGCCGGCGCGATCAACGGCGACATTCGCGTGCACATCCACTGCTACCGCGCCGACGAGATGGCCACGATGCTGGACCTGTCGAAGGAGTTCGGCTTCCACATCGCCGCGTTCCACCACGCGGTGGAGGCCTACAAGATCGGCGACCGGCTCGCCAACGAAAACGTGTGCGCCGGCATGTGGGCCGACTGGTGGGGCTTCAAGATGGAAGCCTTCGACGGCATCCAGGAAAACATCGCGCTGGTGGACCGCGTGCCGAAGAGCTGCGCCATCGTGCATTCGGATTCGGAGGAAGGCATCCAACGCTTGAACCAGGAAGCGGCCAAGGCGATCGGCACGGCGCGCCGCGCGGGCATCGAGATACCGCCCGAGCACGCCATCGTCTGGCTCACCGCCAACGCCGCCAAGGCACTGGGCATCGAGAAGCAGACCGGCACGCTGGAGGCCGGCAAGATGGGCGACGTGGTGGTGTGGAACGGCAGCCCCTTCAGTTCCTATGCGCTGGCCGAGCAGGTCTATATCGACGGCGCCGAGGTGTATGACCGACACCAGCAGCGCCTGCAGCCCATGTCGGACTTCACGCTGGGCCAGGAGGCGACCCCGTGAGCCGCTTCGTCACCACCCTGCTGGCCACCGTCGCCCTGCTCGCCGGCCCGGCCGCCGCGCAGGACCTGCTCATCCGCGACGCCACCGTCCACACCGCCACCGCGCGCGGCACGCTGCAGCATGCCGACGTGCTGGTGCAGGGTGGCACGATCCGCGCGATCGGCGCCGGGCTGGCCACGCCGGGCGGCGCGCAGGTCGTCGATGCGCAAGGCCGCCCGCTGACGCCAGCGTTCTTCGGCGGCGTCACCGAGATCGGCATCGAAGAGGTGTCCGGCGAGGAAGAGACGGTCGACAGCGGCCTGAAGCTGCACGAGCAGCCGATGCGCCCGGAGTTCGACGTCACGCTGGCCTACAACCCCGACTCGGTACTGGTGCCGGTCGCGCGCGTGGAAGGCATCGGCTTCACCGCGTTGGGCGCGACCACGAGCGGGGCGTTCATTGCCGGCCAAGGTGGCATCGTGCGCCTGGATGGCAGCCCGGACCCGATCGGCCCGCGCGCGTTGTTCATCCGCATCGGTGCGGCCGCGGCCGAGCTCACCGGCAACTCGCGCGCCGCGCAATGGATGCTGCTTGACCAACTGGTGGACGAGGCCCGCAACCGCGTGCCGCTGGATTCGCCGCACGCACTGCTCACGCCGGCCGGCCGCGCCACGCTGGCGCGCTATCTCGCCGGCAACGGACGCATCGTGGTGCAGGTCGAGCGGGCCGCCGACATCCGGCAACTGCTGCGCTGGGCGCAGCGCGAGAAGGTGCGCATCGCGATCGCCGGCGGCAGCGAGGCGTGGAAGGTCGCCCCGCTGCTGGCTCAGGCACAGGTGCCGGTGCTGGTCGACGCGCTGGCCGACCTGCCGGCGAACTTCGACCAGGTCGGCGCGACGCTGGAGAACGCCGCGCGCCTGCATGCCGCCGGCGTGGCGGTGAGCTTCAGCCAGTCCAGCGATGCCTCGCACAATGCGCGCAAGCTGCGCCAGTTGGCCGGCAACGCGGTGGCCCATGGGCTGCCGTGGGAGGCGGCGTTGGCGGGCATGACGCGTGTGCCGGCGGAGATCTTCGGCGTTTCGGCGCAGATCGGCAGCATCGCGGTCGGACAGCGTGCCGACCTGGTGCTGTGGGACGGCGACCCGCTGGACGTGGCCCATTACGCCGAGCAGGTGTGGCTGGGCGGACGCGCGATGCCGATGCGCTCGCGCCAGACGGAATTGCGCGACCGCTACATGGGCGCGCCGGGCGCACTGCCGCGCGCGTATTCGCACTGATCGGCCCACGGGAAACCGCGCATGCGCCTGCTCGCTTCATTTCTCCTGACCTCGCTGTGGGTATCGCCGGCCACGCTGGCATACGCGGCCGGTGCATCCACGCCCGCGCCTGCGGCAGGTACTACGGCGGGCAACGATGCCGCCCTGCGCCAGGCTGAAGCGCTCGGCGGACGCCTGCTGCGGCTCGATCGCGCGGCATGGGTGGCCAGCGATGTGCTGCTTGGCGCCCAACGCGGGCGTGGCGACCCCCGTGTGTCGGGCTGGATCACCGTGGAGCGCGCCGATGGCATCGACGTGGTGTTCGTCGATGCCACGCCCCTCGCGCTGTACCGCGTCCCCATCGATGCCGACGGCCAGCCCGGCGGCCCGGTAGACAACGCGCCGGCGCCGCTGTCGGCGGCGGAGGTCGCGCAGGCGCGGGCACGCGCGATGGCATTGGCCGCCGCGCCGGCTTCCTGTTCGGGCTTCTACAACCCCGTGCTGGTCCCCGGCGACGCCACGGGCGCATGGACGGTGTACCTGCTGCCCGGCACGCAGCAGGAAGGCGCCGTGCCGTTGGGCGGCGCATGGCGCATCGATGTACGCGATGGCCAGATCGTCGGGCGCCGCGCCTACACCAACAGCTGCATCGCCCTGGACAACCGGGGCGATGACGACGATACCGCCTTCATGGTCACACACCTGCTGGACCCCACACCCACCGAGATCCACGTGTTCTGGTCGCTGTGGGCGGGCAAGCCGATGTTCGTCGGCACCTCCGCCGGCGTGTGGACCATCGAGGACGGCAAGATCCGCGCGGTGAAGGACGACGACAAGCCCGCTACCCTACCGGCCAAACCCTGACCGGAACCGCGCATGCCTGCCTCGCACCCGCACTGGTACTTCGACTTCGTCTCGCCGTTCTCCTACCTGCACTGGCAGAAGCTGCGGCGCCTGCCGCAGGCCCGCGACATCGTGCCGGTGCCGATCCTGTTCGGCGCGGTGCTGGACCAGCTCGGTATCCGCGGCCCGGCGGAGATCGACGGCAAGCGGCTTTTCACCTATCGCAAGGTGCAGTGGCAGGCCGAGCATGAAGGCGTACCGCTGCGCTTCCCGCCCACCCATCCGTTCAACCCGTTGCCGGCGCTGCGCTTGTGCATTGCCGCTGGCACGACCGTGCATGCCATCGACGCGATCTTCGACTGGCTATGGCGCGATGGCCTGGCCGGCGATACCGCCCAGGCACTGCAACCCCTTGCCGGCGCGCTCGGCCTGGACGCCGAAGCCGCAGTGGCCGACGCGGCGGTGAAGGCCCAACTGCGCGCCAACACCGAGCAGGCGCTGGCCGCCGGGGTCTTCGGGGTGCCGACGCTGGAGATCGGCGGGGAACTGTTCTGGGGCAATGATGCCCACGGCCTGATGGAGACCGTGCTGGCCGACCCGGAATGGCTGCACCGCGGCGAAGCCGGCCGCCTGGTCGGGCTGCCGGTGGGCATCCGTCGGGGTGGCACCTGACAGCCCTGTCAGGGTTCCCCGCTTACGTCGGACCCCATTTTTGGGATAGCTTTCACAAACCAGCATCAACGCACGCAACAGCCGGAGGGGGCAATGCGTATCGGCATCGTGGTGGATTCGGCTTGCGATCTGCCCGTGGACTACATCGAAAAACACAACATCGTGCTGCTTCCGATCAGCGTGAGGATCGGCGAGGCGGTACTGGCCGACCATCGCGACGAGGAGGCCACGCTGAGCTTCCTGCAGGCCCATGTGGCCGAGCGCGGCCATGAGGCGGAGACCACGCCGTTCTCGGTCAACCAGATCCGCGACCTGTTCCTGGACCGCCTGGTCATCGACTACGACCACGTGTTCTGCCTGACCATCTCCAAGCTGCGCAGCCAGATCCACGAGAACGCGATGCAGGCCAGCTTCGCTATCCTCAACGACTACAAGCCGGTACGGCAAGCGGCCGGGTACAACTCGCCGTTCGCCTTGCGGGTGATCGACACGCTCAACTTGTTCGCCGGCCAGGGCATCACGGCGGTGGAAGCGGTGCGCATGCGCGACGAGGGCGCCAACGTGGCGCAGATCCGCGCGCGGCTCGAGCAACTGGCCGAGAACACCTACGGCTACATGATTCCGCGCGACCTGTACTACCTGCGCAACCGTGCGCGCGCCAAGGGCGACCGCAGCGTCGGCCTGATCAGCGCGGCGCTGGGCAGCGCGCTAGACATCAAGCCAGTGCTGCGTGCCTACCGCGGCAACACCGAGCCGGTGGCCAAGCTCAAGGGCTTCGAGCCTTCGGTGCAAAAGCTGTTCGAATTCGCCGCGCGCAAGGTGCGCGAGGGCCTGATGACCCCGACGGTGTGCGTGGGCTATGGCGGCGAACTGGCCGAACTGCGCGCCCTGCCCGGCTACAACGCGCTCAAGGACGCCTGCGCGGAGAAGAGCGTGCTCATGCTGGAAAGCGTGATGAGCCTGACCGGCATGGTGAATGTCGGCAAGGGTGCGGTGGCCGTGGGCTTCGCCGCCGAGCCGCATACGTTCAGCGCCTGATGCCGGATCGTCACGCCGCCCACGCGGGCGGCGACGCTAGGCTTGGGCCATCCACAGAGGAACCCGCAATGTCCGTGAGCTATTCGATCAGCCTTCCCGATCCCGCCCAGGCCCGTGGCAGCGAACCGAGCGTGAGCTTCAGCGCGCATGGTGCCGATGCCTTCGCCGAGCAGCTGCGCGATGCCCTGGCCGACCCGGCCTGGTTCCAGCGCTGGCTGGCGCTGCAGCCGGATCCGGACGAGGTCGACCCGAGCATGGGCATCACCGATCCCTCGGCCACGGTCACCGGCCAGCAGGCCGACCTGCGCATCAACCTGGTGGCGACCACGTCCATCCCGGGCGACATCCTCAAGCACCGCATGCACGTGCTGGCAGGGAAGCATTGGGAATTGCGCAACGTGCGCTAAGAAGACCACGGACGCCGACGATTTCTGGTCGCGGCTGAAGCCGCTCCTACAACAGGAGCGGCCCTACCGTTCCGATGGGGTGGCCTCAGCCCTTCAAGGCCTTCGCATGCCACGCCACGTGCTCGCCGATGAAGCTGGCGATGAAGTAATAGCTGTGGTCATACCCCGGCTGCATGCGTAGCGTCAGCGGGTGGTTGGACGCCTCGGCCACGGCCTGCAGCAGCTGCGGGCGTAGCTGCCCTTCGAGGAACTCGTCCGCGCCCCCCTGGTCCACGAGCAGCGGCGTACGCGCATAGCCGTGCGCCAGCAGCGCGGTAGCGTCGTATTCCTGCCACGCCGCGCGATCCTCGCCGAGATAGGCAGTGAACGCCTTCTCGCCCCACGGCACCTGGCTCGGCGCCACGATCGGAGAGAACGCCGAGACGCTCCGATAGCGCGAGGGATTGCGCAGGCCGATCACCAACGCGCCATGCCCGCCCATCGAATGGCCGGAAATGCCGCGCGCTTCGCTGGCCGGGAAGTTCGCCTCCACCAGCGCCGGCAGTTCGTCCACGATGTAGTCGTACATGCGGTAGTGCGACGCCCAGGGCGCCTGCGTGGCGTTGACGTAGAAACCCGCGCCCTTGCCGAGGTCATAGCCCTCGGCATCGGCCACGTCGTCGCCGCGCGGGCTGGTATCCGGCGCGACGAGGATCACCCCATGCTCGGCCGCATAACGCTGCGCGCCCGCCTTGGTGATGAAGTTCTGCTCGGTGCAGGTCAGGCCCGATAGCCAATACAGCACCGGCAGCGTGCCACCTTGCGCCACCTGCGGCGGCAGGTAGACAGCGAACCGCATGTCGCAGCCGAGCACCTCGGAACGGTGCTGCCACACTTCCTGGCTACCGCCGAAGCAGGCGTGTTGTTCGATGCGTTGCATGACGGCGGCTCAGTAATGGATGACCGAGCGGATCGACTTGCCTTCATGCATCAGGTCGAAGGCATCGTTGATGTCGTCCAGCGGCATGGTATGGGTGACGAACGGCGCCAGTTCGATATCGCCCTTCATCGCGTCTTCCACCATGCCGGGCAATTGCGAGCGGCCCTTCACGCCACCGAAGGCGGTGCCCTTCCAGGTGCGGCCGGTGACGAGCTGGAACGGACGGGTGGAAATCTCCTGGCCCGCGCCGGCCACGCCGATGATCACGCTCTGACCCCAGCCGCGATGGGCGCATTCCAGCGCCGCGCGCATCACGTTGACGTTGCCGATGCATTCGAAGGAATGGTCGACGCCCCAACCGGTCATCTCCACGATCACCTGCTGGATCGGCTTGTCGTGATCCTTCGGGTTGACACAATCCGTCGCACCGAACTGCTTGGCGAGCTCGAACTTCGAGGGATTGGTATCGACGGCAATGATGCGGCCGGCCTTGGCCTGGCGCGCACCCTGGATCACCGCCAGGCCGATGCCGCCGAGGCCGAACACCGCCACGCTGTCGCCTTCGGCGACCTTGGCGGTGTTGTGCACCGCGCCGATACCGGTGGTGACGCCGCAGCCGAGCAGGCACACGTGCTCCGGGTTGGCCTGCGGGTTGACCTTGGCCAGCGAGACTTCGGCAACCACGGTGTATTCGCTGAAGGTCGAGCAGCCCATGTAGTGGTAGATCGGCTCGCCGTTGTAGGAGAAGCGGCTGGTACCGTCCGGCATCACACCCTTGCCCTGGGTGGCGCGCACGGCGACGCACAGGTTGGTCTTGCCGGACTTGCAGAACAGGCACTCGCCGCATTCGGCGGTGTAGAGCGGAATCACATGATCACCCGGCTTGACGCTGGTGACGCCCTCGCCCACTTCGACCACCACGCCCGCCCCCTCGTGACCCAGCACGACCGGGAACAGGCCTTCCGGGTCATCGCCGGAGAGGGTGAACGCATCGGTGTGGCACACGCCGGTGTGGGTGATCTTGATGAGGACTTCGCCGGCCTTGGGCGGGGCGACATCGATCTCGACGATCTTCAGCGGCTGGCCGGGACCGAACGCGACGGCGGCACGGGATTTCATGGGGACTTCTCCTGCGGATGCGATGAAAGGAACGAGCGGCGCGACGGGCGCCAGGCTTATTTGAGGTAGGAACGCACCAGGCCGAGCAGTTCCTGCACGCGCTCGGTGCGCTGCGCATCGGACTGGGCGGGCTGGCTGAAGTCTTCGCGGATGTGGGCTTCGAGTACTTCGGACATCAGGCCGTTGACCGCGCCGCGGAGGGCGGCGATCTGCTGGAGCACGGGGCCGCAATCGGCGCCGGCTTCGAGCGCGCGTTCCAAGCCGTCGCACTGGCCACGGATGCGCCGCACGCGGGTGAGGACGCGCTTTTTTTCTTCGGGGGAATGGGGCATGGGTGATGCCTGCCGGATACTGGGGGGCAGTATATTGGATGAGGGGGAATTGGCAAGCCGGGCGAGCGCCTGTGATCGGATAGGCAAAGGTTGTGCCCGAGGTACAACCTTTGCCTAATTCGACGGGTACAACCTTTGCCTCACGGCAAAGCAGAGCCCCTACCCAACCCTGTTCAGCCGGGTGCGGAAGGCGACCTGTGCAATGCAAGGCCTAGATCCAAGCAACCTACCTCTCGACTGAAGCAACAACGTGAGTGGCCCGCCCCTTCGCCAATGTCAGCAATCGGCCATTAGCGGACATTCGCTGTTGCCCAACTCGGCGTAATCACAGTCTCGTCCGGGAACGACACTTCAAGCCTTGGCAACTCAGGTATCGCAGCGATGGCGTCGCGCAGCAGCTCGGCAAGCGATACCTCCGGTATCGCGACCTGAACATAGCGGTGGCGGCTCTCTGACCAGTCATACGCGTAGAGGCCAGCTCGCGCATAGTCCTCCCAGACAGCTGAAGTTCCCCAGCCGTTTGTTGGAATGAGGTTCCCAACCGCGTCGTGGGCCGAGACATGGGCCAGCGCACTACTGGGACCAGGCCCGCAGCCACCTGTCGCAAACAAGGCGATGTGTCCGTTGGCATCGGCAGCGAACCAGTCAAATTCCCGGCCGGCAATATCCGTCGATCGCACGCCAATGTCCGCTATGGGTCGAAAGCGGACATTAGCATCGCGCGAGCGGTCAGTGCTGACCCTGACCGCTAATGGCCAGAAGCTGATATGGCCAACCAGCCGGGAACAGCAGTTCTTTTCCATGGTTGTCTGACCGAAATTCTCTCAATGCTTACGCCTCACGGCCATTGTTCTGGAGCTGTGGAGTAGGCTTAAAACGCAGCGCGCCTTTTTCGACAAGATTCCAGGAAGCGGCTGCCAGTAAGATTGTTGCCGGAACGGTGATGGCTAAGAGCTCAAGATAGGGCGTTCTCCTGCCCATCAGAGCGACTCCAATTTGTTGCGCAGGCCATGCATAAATGTAGATTCCATACGAAAGATCGCCGAATCTAGAGACGTCTCGCAGGCCTGGCCATGATCTCAAGCCAATCGCAACTGTCAGTGACGGAACAATAAGCGCAAGACCTAGCTTTGTCTGATGGATGAGTAAGAGCGCCAATCCCGTCGCCGGCAAGATGACACTTGGCAGTAATTTTCTAAGTTGCGGATATGCGCGCAACAGGCAGCCCGCCACA
This sequence comes from Pseudomonadota bacterium, assembly GCA_023386795.1. Lineage (GTDB taxonomy): Bacteria > Pseudomonadota > Gammaproteobacteria > Xanthomonadales > Xanthomonadaceae > Stenotrophomonas_A. The sequence goes on along the minus strand of JAEWJB010000158.1, from coordinate 21,837 downwards.
AAGTAGAGCCCGAAGTTTGCGAGAAAGCTGGTTTCGTACTCCAAGCCGGATAGAACGAAGTAAGACAGAATTCCCGCTGCCAGCAGAAGTGAAAAGTGTCGGGTGACAACTCCTGCCAAGAGAAGTAGCACGTAACAGCAGACCTCGTACTTGATGGTCCAGAGAGATCCATTCATCAGGTGTCGAGGATTCCCAGGGAATCCGTTGAGTCCAAGCGCACCAATCACTGCCATGGTCAACGGTAGAGCCACGCAGAGAGCCGGCAGCATTCTCAAGGTTCGGCGTGCGCAGAAGCGAAAGATGTGTGGATCTTTCAACCAACTGGATGTGACCAAGTAGCCGCTGATTGAGAAAAAGATCAGGACGCCCAGGTTGCCGAGCGAATGGTCTTCGACAATATTCGGCTCCGAACGTCCGGATAGAGCGAACTGATGGCTGATCAAGACCATCAACGCGCCAGCCAGCCGCAGTGCATCAAAGTTATTGCGCCCGGTCGTGCTCATGCTCGCCCCTGATCAATACCAAGAATGGTTCCATGGTGCTCCTCTGTCAGAATCATCCGGGTTCGATAGCGTGCCCTGACTCGGCAGGGCACGGTTCGGCTGATAGAAGTCGTTGGGTCACAGGCAGGCGTTCTGCAAGTGGGAAATTCGCGCCCCGCGCTAGGCCATTCAACGGCTTGCAGAGCCGGTCTCGGGAGAATGGGCGTGCGCGAATGTTTGATACTGATCTTGGCGATTCCCTCCTCCGACCCAGGTCTTTGCGCGAGGTCTGCCAAGTTCATCGCCGCCTTCTCGGACGGAACGGTAGAGGATTGATCCTTTCGCGATGTCCGCTGCCGGCCAGTAGCGGACGCTAGGCCGGGATGGCCGGCACCCGGGCAGCTAATGTCCGCTTTCGACCCAACTCCGGCTGAAGTCGGCTTTCGACCCGGAGCACATGGATCGCATGCAGCCACTTCTCGACCAGATTCGGCCAGTCTGCTACCGGATTCGGCGAGGTCCGCACGCCAAAAGCATGGCCGCCCTCGGCGTAGATATGCATCTCCACCGGCACACCCGCGCTTTGCAGCGCGAGGTAGTAGGTAAGCGAGTGGCGCACATCGTCCGTGGGATCGTTGCCCGCCTGCATGATCATGGTCGGCGGGCAATGGGCATCTATCTTCATCGTGGGGTTCATGGCCAGGCCGGGCTTGCCCTTCTCCCACAGGTGGCCTGGATACAGCACAACAGCGAAGTCGGGCACGCTGCTTTGTCGGTCCGCGGCATCAATCGGCGCATAAGTGGCGTCCTGCACATTGCTGACATCCGCCACGATGCGCCCGCCAGCGGAGAAGCCGATCACCCCGATCCTGTGCCGATCCACGCCAAGCGCGCGGGCCTGTTCTCGCAGCAGGCGGATCGTTCTTTGTGCGTCCTGCAGCGCCATCGGCACGGCCGGTATCCTGCGGCAGTTGCATTCATCGGCCCAGTACTCGCCTGAGCCAGGCACGCGGTACTTCAGCAGTACGCAGGTGATGCCCTTGGCGACCAACCAGTCGCAGATCTCGGTTCCTTCCAGATCCATCGCCAGTACCCGGTAGCCACCCCCGGGGAACACGACCATGGCGGCGCCGCTGTTGGGTGCCGTCGGGCGGTAGATCGTCATCGTTGGCCGCGAGACGTGCTCGACGATGGTGACGGACTTCCCGGCCACCTTGCCCTGGCCGAAGCCGAAACGCTCGTCACCCGGAGTCGCGAGCGGCGCCAGCTTTAGCGATTCCGGCCACAGCGGCACCTGCGTGGCGGGTGGCGCCGGCTGCCAGGGGCGGGTCTGCATGTCGATGAGGGGTTGTGAGCCTGTTTCCGCCGCCGGGCAGCAGCCGGCGGTCAGCAGGAACAGCACGGCCGTTGCGACTGCCACGACCAAAGCCTGTCGTCCCTTGCAGGACGGACCAGCCTTCGACATTTCGCGCACCTCCTCATTGGACTTGCGAAGAATCCTGGTCCGTGCGCTGCGGCTGGACAAGGGACAAGAATTTGTCCCAGGCATGAGAAAATCTGTGGGTGCAAGCGCGGGCGCTCTTGACTGTCCAACACGCGGACTACGGCTCACGAACTGCACGAACCAGGGGTTCGCGATCAGTTCTGATCGCGCCGTCATGGTCGCATTCAGCGTCCGGACAAAACCTGTTGCAGATAACGCGCCGTCACTCCCACACCCGCGACGGCGACATCCCGCGGCGCGCCCTCGGCGACGATGCGGCCTCCCTGGTCGCCCGCACCCGGCCCGACGTCGATCATCCAGTCGCTGTCGGCGACGACGCGCATGTCGTGTTCGACGACCACCACCGTGTTGCCCGCGTCGACCAGCCCGTGCAGTTGCACCATCAGCTTGTCGACATCAAATGGGTGCAGTCCGGTGGTCGGCTCGTCGAGCACGTACAGCGAATCACCGCGGTGGCTGCGTTGCAGCTCGGTGGCCAGCTTGATCCGCTGGGCCTCGCCCCCGGACAGCTCAGTCGCCGGCTGGCCGAGCCGCAGGTAGCCCAGGCCGATGCCGTGCAGCAACGCCAGTGAGCGCTCGATGGGGGCTTCACCCGCGAAGAACGACAGCGCCTCCTCGACCGTCATGCCCAGCACTTGCGCAATGTTGCGCCCGTTCCACTCAACCTCGAGCGTCTTGTCGTTGTAGCGCTTGCCATGACAGGTGGGACATGGCGCGTAGACGCTCGGCATGAAAAGCATTTCGATGCTGACAAACCCCTCACCCTCGCAGGTCGCGCAACGGCCCTTCGCCACGTTGAAAGAGAAGCGACCCATGCCGAAGCGGCGCGCCTTCGCCGCGCGTGTGCCCGCGAACAACTTGCGCACGTGATCGAACAGCCCTGTGTAGGTTGCCAGGTTCGAGCGTGGCGTACGCCCGATGGGCTTCTGGTCGACATTGACTAGCCGCCGGATGGTGTCGGCGCCTGCGAGGCGGCCGACGGTACGCACTACCTCATCCGGCGCCGGCATGTCGTCGGGGCTTTCCTCCGCGACCGGCTCGTGGCCCAGGTGCTCTCCCATCAGTTCTACCAGTGCCTGACTGATCAAGCTGGACTTGCCGGAACCGGAGACGCCTGTGACTGCCGTGAAGCTACCGAGCGGGATTCGCACGTCGAGGCCACGCAGGTTGTTGCGGTGGATACCGACGAGCTGGAGCCAGCCTGACGGAGCCCTCGGCTCCCGCCGACGCGCGGGCCTGGCCCCGAAGAGGTAACGCTGCGTGTGCGATTCGGCGATGTCGCGCAATCCGGCCGGCGGTCCACTGTAGAGAACGCGGCCCCCGTACTGACCCGCATCGGGTCCCACGTCGACGAGCCAGTCGGCCCGACGCAGCATGCCCAGCTCATGCTCGACGACGAACAGCGTGTTGCCGGCCGACTTGAGCTGGTCCAGCACCGCGTACAGGGCTTCGGCGTCGGCCGGATGCAGTCCCGCCGATGGCTCGTCCAGCACGTAGACCACACCGAACAGATTGGAGCGCACCTGCGTTGCCAGGCGCAGGCGCTGCAACTCGCCCGAGGACAGCGTGGGCGTGGAGCGGTCCAGTGCGAGATAGCCCAAGCCGAGCGCCTGCAGCGACGCAATGCGCTCGATCAGGTCCTGGCTGATGCGTTGCGCCGCTATCCGCTTCTCCTCGGACAGGTTCGCGGTACGCCGCACGTCCTTGCCGCCGGTATGCGGGAGTCCGCCGGCCGCGACGCGCCTGGCAATGTCCTTGCGTCCCGCGGCGCGGCTGCGGGTGGTGGTGGTCACCGGCTCGTCGAAGCGCCCTTGCGCCGCGGGCGTGAGGACTTCGGCGATGCTGGCCAGCGGCAAACGCGACAGGGTTCCGATGTCCAGGCCGGCGAACGTGACCGACAGCGACTCGCGCTTGAGGCGGCGACCGGCGCAGGTCGGGCACGGTGCGCCGGACATGAAGCGCGCTACGCGCCGCTTCATCAGCGGGCTCTGGGTGTTGGCGAAGGTGTCGAGCACGTAGCGGCGCGCACCGGTGAACGTACCCATGTAGCTCGGGTCTGTCTTGCGGCGCAACGCCGCGCGCGTCTCGGCGGGAGTGAAGCCCGCGTACACCGGCACCACCGGCTTCTCCTCCGTATGCAGGATCCAGTCGCGGTCCTTCTTCGGCAAATCGCGCCATGGCTTGTCGACGTCGTAGCCCATCGTCACGAGGATGTCGCGCAGGTTTTGCCCGTGCCAGGCAGGCGGCCACGCCGCAATCGCCCGCTCGCGGATGGACAGCGACGGGTCGGGAACCATGGCCTCGTCGGTGACGGTGTACACGAAGCCCAGGCCGTGGCACGTGGGGCATGCACCCTGCGGCGTGTTGGGCGAGAAATCTTCGGCATACAACATGGGTTGCCGGTGCGGATACGTGCCGGCGCGCGAATACAGCATGCGCAGCAGGCTCGACAGCGTGGTGATGCTGCCCACGGTGGAGCGCACGTTCGGCGTGCCGCGCTGCTGCTGGAGCGCGACTGCCGGCGGCATCCCGTCGATGGCGTCCACGTCGGGCACGCCTACCTGGTCGATCAGGCGCCGCGCATAAGGCGACAGCGATTCCAGGTATCGCCGTTGCGCCTCGGCATAGAGCGTGCCGAACGCCAGCGACGACTTGCCCGATCCAGAGATGCCAGAGAACACGACGAGCGCATCGCGGGGGATGTCGAGGTCGACATCCTTCAGGTTGTGCTCGCGCGCGCCGCGCACGTGAATGGCATGGTCAGCCGCAGCTGAAGGGCGGGGCTTGCGTGGCATGGGATCGATTTCCGGCGGCCTGCCATCGACTATCTCATCAACGCGGTTTTCCGCTGCATGGAAGCACCGGCGTTACCTTCTCGCTGCCGTAACACTCCGCGCGACCCACGGGCATATGGTGTCTGCGGTTCGCGGCCGCCGGCCTCGGCGGGCCACTCGATTGATCCTTGGGCGTTCAGGCAGCGATGGGCGTCTTTGTTCCGTTGCATCACCGGGAGACAGCTCATGGTCAAGGTCGCGTTGTTCGTTCGCCTCGAAGCGAAAGCCGGAAAAGAGAGCGAGGTGGAAAGCTTTCTCTTGAGTGGCCTGCCACTCGTCATGGAAGAGCCCGCCACGACCGCTTGGTTCGGGATTCGCCTTGGTCCAACCACCTTCGGGATTTTCGATGCCTTTCCCGACGACGCGGGCCGGAACGCCCATCTGTCCGGCAAGGTGGCGGCGGCGTTGGCTGCGAAGGCCGGGGAATTGTTCGCCGAGCCGCCGTCCATCGAGAAAGTCGACGTGCTTGCGGCAAAGCTGCCCGGCTAGGCGAGGGGCCTTCCAGATCCGCAGGCCGCTGATGCCAATCAACGGCGGCTCGGAGCGCCGGGCTCCTGGCTAGTAGCCGGGTCCAGCATGGGCGCGGTGTGGGCGGCTTGCGCAGGAAGTGGGCGTCATGGGCGGCCGCGCGATACAGTCCGCTCGACGCACCGAGCCGCCATCGAGGACCTGATGACCCTGCGCCTCCTGCAAGCCCTGCTGCTGCTATCGCTGCTGCCTGCTGGCCAGGCCTGGTGCCAGGCCACTGCGCGCCCCTGTAGCGTCGAAGAGACGCCCGGCCCGGCATGCCTGCTTTCCCAGACGCCCCTGCCTGCCTTGCCTGCCGGCCCCGTGTTCTGGCACATCGACCGCTTCGACACGCGCGCAGCCGCGGAACGCGCGTCATCGTCGGCCGGCAGTGTCGTCGACGCCTATGGCGTCATCTGGCGCTTCACGATCGAGCGCAAGGACTGGCGGCCAAAGGGCGGCACGCAGGTGGCGCTCGTCGGACCGTTGCCCGTGCAGCCGGCGGGCGCTTATACGGCCGAATACCTGCGTTCGGTGTTTGCACCCGGCACGAAGGCCCCGCTCCACGTCCATTCGGGCCCGGAAGCGTTCTACGCGATGGAAGGCGATACCTGCCTTGAAACTCCCGATGGCATGCAGATCGGCCGCGGGCCGGGCAACACGCTCCTCATCTGCGGCGGGCCGCCGATGTTGCTGATGGCCATCGGCACGCAGCCACGGCGAGGCTTCGCGCTGATTCTGCACGACGCCACGCAGCCCGCGACGACGCTGATCCACGACTGGCACCCGCAGGGCCTTTGCGAGCAGCAATGGGCGAAGGACCAGACGAAGTAGCCGCACACGCCACCCGGCATCGTGCAAGCCAGCGTGTCTCCTGAACAGCGCGCCCTCGCGGTACCGTCACGCGAGGTGCCAATGACGTTAACGTGGTCGCGCCTAACGTCGGTGCTCCATCCGAGTTGGAGCACACCATGGCGATCAAGACCATCGAAGACCTGTTCATCCACGAACTGTCGGACATCTACAGTGCGGAGAAGCAGCTTACGCGCGCCCTTCCCCGCTTGGCGCGTGCCGCGAGCAACCCTGACCTGAGCGCCGCCTTCGAGGCGCATCTGGAGGAAACGCAGGGCCAGATCGAGCGGATCGACAAGGTGGTGGAGGCGCTGGACATCCGCCTGAAGCGAATCAAGTGCGCCGCCATGGAAGGCCTGGTCGAGGAAGGCAAGGAAGTCATCGACTCCGTGGAGGAAGGTCCGCTGCGCGACGCCGCGTTGATCGGCGGCGCGCAGAAGGTGGAGCACTACGAGATTGCCGCCTACGGGACGCTGGCCGCCCTGGCGAAACAGTTGGGCTACAAGGACGCGCTGCCGCTCCTGCTGGAAACACTGCAGGAAGAGAAGGCGACCGACGAAAAACTGACGATGCTGGCCAAGGCCGGCGGCAACGCGAAGGCTGCCAAGGCAGCTTGATCCCTTCCGGGGGCGTGCCTTCCGCACGCCCCCACGGCTCGACGGCCTTTCACCACAGGACCCCTTCATGCAGGCTCTCACCTACCAGGGCGCGCGCGACGTGCGCGTTGAGACCGTTCCCGACCCGGCGCTGCTGGCGCCGGATGACCTCATCCTCCGCGTCACGGCCACCGCCATCTGCGGCTCGGATCTGCATATCTATCGCGGCAAGATTCCCGACATGCGCGATGGCGACATTCTGGGCCACGAATTCATGGGCATTGTCGAGGAGGTCGGCCCGGAAGTGACGGCGGTCAGGGCCGGCGACCGGGTGGTGATCCCGTTCGTCATCGCGTGCGGTCACTGCTTCCACTGTGCGTTGAACGAATTTGCCGCCTGCGAAACCACCAATGTCGGCCACGGCGCGGCGCTCAACCGCAAGCAGCTCAAGCCACCGGCGGCGTTGTTCGGCTACAGCCATCTCTATGGCGGCGTGCCGGGTGGACAGGCCGAGCTGGTCCGCGTGCCGAAAGCCAACGTGGGGCCGTTCGCGGTGCCTGACGTGCTGGCCGACGAACAGGTGCTGTTCCTGTCGGATATCCTGCCGACTGGTTACCAGGCCGTCATCAACGCCGACATCAAGCCAGGCAGCACGGTCGCGATCTTCGGGGCCGGGCCGGTGGGGTGCATGGCGGCTGCCTGCGCACGCATGCTTGGCGCGACGGTGATCTACATGATCGACCATCACGACTACCGGCTGGAATTCGCCCAGAACGCATACGGCGTGATCCCGATCAACTTCGACGAGCAGGATGACCCGGCCGCGCAGATCATCGAGGCCACCGCCGGCCGTGGCGTGGACGCTTCCATCGACGCAGTGGGGTTCGAGGCGAAGGGCAGCACCACCGAAACGGTGCTCACTACGCTGAAACTGGAAGGCTCCAGCGGCGCATCGCTGCGCCAGTGCATCGCAGCCACGCGCCGCGGGGGCATCGTGAGCGTGCCAGGCGTGTACGCCGGCTTCATCCATGGCTTCCTGTTCGGCGATGCCTTCGACAAGGGCCTCACGTTCAAGATGGGCCAGACTCACGTGCAGGCCCTGCTGCCGGAGCTGCTGGAGGCCATCGGCGAAGGTCGCCTGCAGCCGGAAGAGATCATCACCCACCGCATGCAGCTGGCCGACGCGGCGCAGGCCTACGACATCTTCAACGAACGCAAGGAGGCCTGCCGCAAGGTGATCCTTACGCCTTGAGCGACGTCAGCCGGGTCCCGCCGGCGTCCCGGCGGGACTGACCGAAGCTTCCAGCGCGGCCAGGAAATGGCTGAATCCTGCCGGTGCGCGGGCGTCGCGGCGCGCGCTGGTGCGCACGCAGGGGTCCGCAAGGCGCGCGATGCGCAATCCTGCACGCTCGGCGCGGCGCACGAAGTCGACATCTTCTCCGGTCACCTGCGCGTGCATCCCGCCCGCAGCCCGATAGGCCGCACCGCTGCAGCCCAGGTTGGCGCCGTGGACATGGGGGTGGCCGTCGTGCACGCGTTCCCAATGTTCGAAAGCGCGTCGCGTGGCCTCGCAGTACCCGCTCCAGCGACCGACGCGCACTGGCCCGCAGAACACTTCGGCATCGCACGCCAGTTGAGCGGCCAGCCAATGGCGCGGCACGCGGGTGTCGGCGTCGGTGTAGGCGAGCCAGTCGGCGCCGCGTCGCAACGCGGCCTCGGCAGCAGCGGCACGCGCCGCACCCACGCCCGGCACCGATGGCACCACTGCGTGCGCGCCCATCTGCGCCACGATCGCGGCGGTCCCATCCGTGCAGCGGTCCAACGCCACGAAGACTTCCACCTCGCCCGCGTACATCGCCGGGTGCTCGGCGGCCGCGGCAATCGCGCGCAGGCAGCTGCCGATGTGTCGGGCTTCGTTGTGCGCCGGCACCAGGACGGCGATCACGCCAATCCCTCGCGCGCTGCCAGGCTGGGGCCCGGCCACCAGCCTTCCATCAGCACGTCTTCGTCCTCATAGCGGTGCGTTGCCACGCCGCCCCACTCTTCTGCCAATCGCGCATGTACCGTTTCGGCGTCATGCAGGCGCCCTTCGAACGGGTGCCGCCAGTGGCAGGCAATCAGGCCGCCTTCGCGTGCGGTATCGCGCGATTCGGCCAGGCGGCGCGCGACGGTCGACAGCGTGGCGGCATCGAGGTAGTAGCCCACCTCACTGAACACGATCAGGTCGAAGTGGCCCGGCGGCCACTGGCGCGGCTGCACCGAACATTCGAACGCGAGGTTGGGCGGCGCGCCTGCCGCCTGCGCCTGGGCGATCGCCCGGGGCGACACATCGGTGCCCAGCACGAGCTCGCAGCGCTGGGCGAGCATGCGTGTCAACACGCCGGTCGAGCAGCCCAGTTCCCAACCGCGGTGGAAGCGCCGCTTGGGAAGCAGGGCCAGCAGCAGGTCGCGCTTGCGCTGCTCGTACCAGCGCGAGGCGTAGCCGAAGGGGTCGGGCTCGCGGTACAGGTGGTCGAAGTCGAGGTTCATGTGCGCAGGTAGATCTCGAACGGCCGCTGGAAACGCTGCAGCACCGCCGGCGGGAGGATGGGCGCGGCGGGGGCCGGCGCCACCTCGCCGGTCTGGGTAACGAAGCGGCGCATGGCCGCCGCCTTGCATGCCTGCGCGCGCGCATCGAGTTCGTAACGCAGCAGCCCATCGCCGAACGGCGACTGCGCCGCGTCGGCCCAGTGCCAGCCCCATATCGGATATTCGAACAGCGGCAGGCCGCGCTGGCGCGCCACGTCGCGTGCCGCAGCCGAAGCGGCTTCGTGGTCCGGATGGCCATCGCGCGCCCAGGTCACGCACAACACGTCGCGCACCGTGCACCTCGCGGCCAGCGCCCGCACCATGTCGGCATGCCGCCCGGCCAATGCGCCGTCGCCCAATGCCAGGTGCCAGACCTCGACGTCCCCGGCCCCGAGGGCAGCCAAGGCGTCGCGCAGCTCGGCACGTCGCGCCTGCGCAAGTCGTGCGGGCGGCCAGGCCGCTTCTTCCGGATACGCGCGCTCGCCGTCCGTCAGCGCCACCACGCAGACTTCGCGGCCGGCGGCAACGGCGTCGTGGATCAGCCCCCCGCAGCCCAGCACTTCGTCGTCCGGGTGCGGGGCCACGATGACCAATCGCGAACCGGGCGGCAGCATGTCGTCCAGCAACGCGCCGTCGGCGTCGGCCAGCCAAGGCGCGGCCTGCCAGTCGGCTTCCTGCGTGCCGGCGCCCTGGATCAGGCGTCCGTTTACAGCCCCCATGCATCCTCCGCCTGCGCGGCCAGCTTTCCCAGGCCTTCCAGATCGCGCTCGGCATGATGCTGGCGAATGAACGTCAGCAGGTCGGCACAGCGCTGTGCATGGTCGCCTTCGGCGCACAAGGGGCCGGCGCCCAGCGCGCGGCCACAGCGGTCAACCACTTCGCGGGCGACGTCTTCGGCCAGGCTGCGCAACCGCATCACCTCGTACTGGTGTGGCTGCGCCGGCGCTTCGTCGATGCGCGCGGCGGTCTCGCGCAGCAACGCCGCCAATGCAGACAGGCGAAAGTCGATTGCACCAAGATGCGCCGCCGCATGCGGATCGCCCGCCACGCGGCGGTCGCCACGCAGGCGCTCGGCAATGGCGCGCGCCGCGCCGAACCAGCAGGCGGCAATGCCCGCCCCGCCATGCCAGAAGCCAGGCCGCGCGGTGTACTCGCCGGGTCGCCCCACGACGCGGGCGGTCGTACCGTCGAAATCGACCCGGGCGGTCTCGATGCGCCGCATGCCTACGGCCTGCCAACCGCCTGTATCGATGTGCACCGTGTCATCCAGTGCCACCGCGACCAACACGCGGGTGTCACCCTCGCGTGCGGTGACCAGTGCGTGCGTCAGCGATGCCGCGGCCGAGCACCAGGACTTGATGCCGTGCAGACGACCCAGGCGCTGGCCCGGAATGCGATGCATCGCCAGCGTGTCGCTGGGTGGCTCGGCAGCCCATACACCCCAGGTCTGTCCGGGCGCGGGCGCCTCGCCTTCCAGTTCCATCAGGATGGCCTGTGCGTCGTAATGCGCTTCCAGCCATTTGGCCAGGCAGACGTCTTCCGCTGCGAGTGTGGCGAGCACGCGCCAGCGGTCGAGGGTGTGGCCGCTGCCGGGCAGCGGCAACGCCGGCACGCGCTGAAGCCAGTCGGCCGCGCGCGCATCCACGCGTGCGCTGGCGCCAGGTATCGATTCCGCGTGGCTGTGGGAGTGGGAGGCGTGGTCGGGAGCGAGCATCCCTTGAAAGTAGGGGTTGCGGCGTTAAGCCGGGAACGCGAGCGCGTGATCCCAGGGTGATTGCATGCCTTCGGCGGCATGTTCGCCGCTGGCCTAGCCGTCTGTCGAACGCGTCAGCGCCTCCCATGTCGCCATTTCTTCCTCCAATGCGTGCAGCTTGTCTCGCACCAGGGTCAATGCGTCACTCCCCAGCAGCAGCTGGGTGGGCGGCGCGTCGCTTTCGATGATCTGCAGCATCGCGCGTGCGGCTTTCTCCGGGTCGCCCAACTGACGTCCGCTCACCGCCTGCCTGCGCTCGCGGATGGGATCGAACAAGGTGTCGTAATCGGCGATGGCGCGCGGCGAGCGCACCATCGAGCGACCCGCCCAGTCGGTGCGGAATGAGCCCGGCGCCACCGCGGTGACATGGATGCCCAGCGCGCGCACCTCCTTTCCCAGCGTCTCGCTGATGCCTTCCAGCGCGAACTTGCTGCCACAGTAGTAGGCGATGCCCGGCATCGTGATGAAGCCGCCCATCGAGGTGATGTTCAGGATCCGGCCACTGCGCCGCGCCCGCATGTGCGGCAGGACGGCACGCATCATCGCCACCGCGCCGAAGACGTTGGTGTCGAACTGCCGCCGCAGATCCTCCAGCGGCGATTCCTCCATCACGCCTTCATGGCCATAGCCGGCGTTGTTCACCAGCACGTCGATGGGGCCCAAGGTGGCCTCTATCTCGTCCACCTGCCTGGGGATGGCCTCGAAGTCGGTGACATCCAGCAAGCGCGCGAAGGCGCGGCCGCGTGAGAGGGCCTCGAAGGCCACCGCCGCCTCGGCGCGCCGCACCGTGCCCACCACCCGGTGCCCGTCCGCCAACGCGGCCCGCGCCAAGGCACGACCAAAGCCGCTGCTGACGCCGGTGATGAGCAACAACCTGGAGATGGTCATGACGCGCACCCGTTTATCTGAGAGGGTGCACAATAAGTAAGGCCGGCCTGGTCAGACAGGCCGATAAGCCCACCATCCATGCCTATTCCTATGAAGCCCACCCCTTCCCTGCCTGCCTTGGTGCAGGCCCTGGCGCCCGGCGAGGGTTACACGCTCACGGCCTTGCCTGGCGTGCGGCTACTGCGTTCGGATCGGCCGCTGGCCCAGACGCCGGTGCTCTACGATCCCGGGATCGTGATCGTCGTCCAGGGCACCAAGCGCGGTTACTTCGGCGAGCACACCTATGTGTACGACGCCGACCAATATCTCGCGGTGTCGGTGCCGGTGCCTTTCACGATGGAGACCGATGCGTCGCCTCAGCGTCCATTGCTGGCGCTGTACCTGCATCTGGATTTCCCGCTGGCGGCGGAACTGATGCTGGAGATCGACCGCGTGCAGCACGCGCCGTCGCTGACCACGCCGCGCAGCATGGTATCCAGCCCGATGGATGCGGACATGCGGCTGTCGGTGCAGCGGCTGCTGCAGGCGCTCGCGCGCCCGGTGGAGGCTGCGGTGCTGGGGCCGCATCTGTTGCGGGAGCTTTACTTCCGGGTGCTGACTGGGCCGCAGGGCCACACCTTGCGGGCGGCGCTGTCGATGCAGGGCCACTTCGGCCGCATCGGTCGCGCGCTGCAGCGCATTCACGCCCGCTATGCGCAGCCGCTGGACGTGACCGAACTTGCGCGGGAAGCAGGCATGAGCGCGCCTTCGTTCCATGCTCACTTCAAGGCCGTGACCTGCACCTCGCCCATGCAGTACCTGAAATCCATCCGCCTGCACCAGGCGCGGCTGCTGATGGTGCGCGAAGGCATGACCGCAGCGGCTGCCAGCCATGCGGTGGGCTACGAAAGCAGTTCGCAGTTCAGCCGCGAATTCAAACGGCTTTTCGGGCTGGCACCGACCGGGGAGGTGCGCCGCATGCGTAGCGCCTTCGCGCTGCCACCCGCGCAGGCCAACGCGGATTACGTGTCCTCGCACTGAAGCAACGCGTTGGTCGAGGAAGCACCGGGTGACACCCGCCGTCGATGCCTGCATCATCCTTGTCCGCAAACGGTCTCCCGGTGCCGACATGCTTGATCTGGCCTGCGACGATTTCGAGACCTTCGTGGCTTCACTGCCCGCGGTGCAGGGCCGGTATCTCCAGACCAAGCGAACCGTGCGGACGTGGCGGCTGCGCATCCTGCCGCTGGGCGACGTCACTGTGATGCGGGTACGCGGTGGGGCGGTGAACGTGTTCCATGGCGCCGTGCCCCTGGACCAGCTCAGCCTGTATCTCCCGCTCTCGCCCCCGGATGCGGTGGCGCTGGGGGGCGAGCGCATCGGCCCGGGACGGATCGGGCTGCTGGCTCCCGGCCACGATTACCTGCTGCGTACCGATGCGGTGACCGATTGGCTGGGTATCCACATCCCGCTGGCGTCGGTGCGCCACCGCTTCCACCCCGACGATCCCGTGCTGACCGGCCTGCTGGCGAACGCTGCAGTGATCGACCTGCCGACACCGGTATTGCAGGACCTCGTGTCGCTGGCCGGGCGCCTGCGTGCGGCGGCCAGTGCCATTCCCTCGCCGCTGGCGCCGGACATCGCGCGCAGGCAGGGCGCGCAACAGCTGCTGGAAGCGATATTCCTGGCCTTTGCTTCCGCCGGACAGGCAAAGCAACCGCGCCAGCGGCGGGATCGCCGGCACCGTCTGGTGGCCCGGTGCATGGCCTGGGTGGAGCAGCGCCTGCTGGAATTTCCGACGGTGGAAGACCTGTGTGCGCTGACCGGCCTGTCGGATCGAACGCTGCGCACGCTGTTCGTGGAGCAGATCGGCTTGGCGCCGCACCAATACCTGATGAAGCGGAGGATGCAGGCCATCCACCAGGCCATGCGCCGCGCGCGCGCCACAGACACCGTCACCGCCATCTGCGCGCGTTATGGCGTATGGGACCTGGGTCGCTTTGCCGGGCAGTACCGGCGCCTGTACGGCACGCTGCCCTCCGCGGACCTGGCTCAGGCCAGAACCGCCCCCATGGCCCGCGGAGCGACCTAGGAGATCAAGCCCTCCGAGCGCAGCGCGCGAATCAGGTCCATCACCGTGGCGACGTCGAATTTCTGCATGGCCGCGTATTTGTGCGACTCGACGGTACGGGTCGACAGGCCCAGTGCGTAGGCCACCTCCTTGGCCCGCATCCCCTGGCCCAGCAGGCGTGCGATTTCCAGTTGGCGTTCGGTGAGCGTCCGCGGCGTGGCCGGGAGCCGGATGCTGGGGGACACATATTGCCGCCCCTGCGAAATCGCATTGACCGCGTTGTGCAGGTCCTCGACGGCCATGGCCTTGCTGACGTACGCGCGCGCGCCTTCGGCCAGCGCCCTGCGCACGAACTCCGCCTCGGTATGCATGGAGACCACCATCAGCGGCGTCCGCAGCGCGGTGGCGCGCGCGGCGCGCAGCACGGCGATTCCATCCACCCTCGGCATCGACAGGTCGATGATCGCCAGCGTGTAGTCGCGTGCGCTGCAGCGACGCAGCAACTCGGCGCCATCGCTGACCAGTTCCACGTTCCACTGGGCTTGGACCAGAAGCGCCGCAATGCCCTCGGCCACGATCCGGTGATCGTCGGCCACGATGATGGTTCGGCCTTCCCCGGCCGGATGTGAAGCAGCCGCCACGCTTAACCCTCGCTCCCGATGGCTGCGAGGTTGAAGGCTGCCTGCCGAAGCGGCTATGGAAAAACGGCGGACTGGGTGCGAGGCACCCGCCTGGCACTCCGAGGCTTCGCGCGGCGGCGTGATGTCTTCACGCCGCTCTCGCACACTTAGGTAGTTTTACTTAGACAAGTCCCGTACATGCTCGGTTGCGGTGCCGACTCGGCATGACCAACGTCGCAACCAGCATCTGCGACGGAGCGCCACGATGAGATACCGGCACACGGCTTTGTCCACGGGCATCGCGCTGGCCCTCGTCCAGGGCGCGCTATCGCCCATGTCGGCGCAGGCGCAGACGCAGGTAGGGCCTGGGACAGTGACATCGACCGTCACCGCCAGCTCCGGCGAGACGCTGGTGGTCGGCAACACGACGATCACCACCGGCGCCAGCGATGGCGTGCGCGCCAATGGCGGCAACGCGACGCTGGACATGCAGAGCGGCGGAAGCCCCGGGGCGATCACGGTGCAGACGACCAGCGGCGTGGCGTTGCATGCCACCAGCGGCACCATCGATGTTCCCCGCGGCGTCAATCTACGTACGGCCAACGGGCGGGCGATGTTCGCGGACGGGGGCGCGATCACGCTGGTCGGAGGCAATGTCGCCATCACCGGCATAGGCCTGCTGGCCGGCGCCAGCGCGGGCAGCATCACCCTCAGCGATACGCGCTACAACGATCCGACCCTGACCAGCGGCACCCAGGGCAGCGGCATCGGCGTGGACGGCACGGGCCTGGTCACACTCTCCGGCGCCAACCGCCTCTACATCGGCCGCGCCGGCGCGGCCGCCAACCCCATCGGGCTGGGCGTGCAGGGAACCGGCGCACGCATCGTGGTCAACAGCGCCTTGCCGATCGTCTTCCAGGGCGCCGGCTCGATGGGCATGTACCTGTACGGCGGCGGGCATATCGATACCAATGCCGCCCTCTCGCTGACGTTCAACGGTGCCAACTCGGTCGGTGTCACGGTGGATGGCGCGGCCACCGATTCGGTGCTGCGCAATGTCACCGCCACGTTCAACGACACGGCCGGCAGTGTCGCCGGTACCGGGCTGGTCGCGCAGAACGGCGGCCAGATCAGCGTGGAGAATTTCATCGTGCAAGGGCCCGGCGTCGGGCTGGGCATCTGGGTACAACCCAATTCGACGGTCAACGTCAGCGGCGCCAGCCGCATCGGCGTCACCTCCCAGAGAAATGGCCAGCGCTACATCTTCTCCGCCAGCAGCTCGATGTCGGCCGGGCCGATCTTCGGCGGCGCCGGCGCACCGAGCTGGCGTGCGGCCGGCCTGGTGCTCGGTGGCACGCTCAACAGCAGCGGCACCACCTGGACCAATACCACCACCGCCGGCCATGGCCTGTACCTGGGGCAGAACGGCAACACCAGCACCGCCAACCTCAATGGCGACAGCGTGACCACCACCGGTGCCCAATCGGCCACGGTCACCACGTATGCGCGTGCCATCGTCAACGCCACCGGCACCACCTTCCGCAACGAAGGCGGTTACGAGGCGTTCTACATGTGGAATTACGGCAGCGCTACCCAGATCACCGGGGACAACGAGGTCCACCTGGTCGACAGCACGGTGACCACGACCGGCAATGCGGACGGTGTCTATACGGTGAACCAGGCGCCCGGCTACCAGAACCGCTTCACGATGCAGGGTGGCTCGATGCAGGCGAGCGGAGCGGCGTTCTACGCCTATGGCCCCTTCAGTGCCACGCTCACCGACACCACCGTCAATGGCACCCAGGCCCTGTTGTTCGGCGGCGAAATGAACGGCACCGGCAACGCCACGCTGGCCGAGTTGGTGGCCACGCGCAGCACGCTCACCGGCCTGGCCGGTGGTGCGACCAACGCCACCACCAACATCACGCTGTTGGACCATTCCCACTGGACCGGCCAGGCGTGGGACCTGAGCAACGCCACCATCGACGCGACCAGTGTCTGGACGATCCCGGAAATCTCCAACCTTTCCGGCCTGGTGAGCAACCAGGGCCGCATCGAGTTCACCGAGCCGGTCAACGACGTCTACAAGCATCTCTACACCCAGTCCTACACCGGCACCCCCGGCAGCGTCATCGCGATGAACACCTGGCTGGCCGAGGATGACTCGCCTACCGACCAACTCATCCTCGATGGCGGCACCGCCACCGGGCAGAGCGCACTGGAAATCCACAACAGCGGCGGCGGTGGCGCGCTGACGCTCGGCGACGGCATCCGCGTGGTGGCCACGCTCAACGGCGCCACCACCGATCCGGGCGCGTTCACCAACAACCAGTTGCTGTTGGCCGGGCCTTACAACTACCGCCTGTATCGCGGAGGGAGCGCGGCCGGCACCGAACAGGACTGGTTCCTGCGTTCGACCCTGGATTGCAGCACGCCCGGCGCACCCGAGCACATCTGCCCGCCTCCCGTGCCACCCCCGCCGCCTCCGCCTCCACCCCCTCCTCCCCCACCGCCGCCGCCCGACCCGCCATCACCCCCGCCACCGGATCCGCCCGCGCCCGAGCCGGGGCCGGACCCCGAGCCCCCGCCGGTGGTGCCCGAGCCCGAGGTCACCCCGCCGACTCCACCCGATCCGCCGGAGCCCGGACCGGAACCCACCCCGGACTATCGCGCCGAGGTTTCGCTGTACACCGCACTGCCCGCCATGGCCTTGCGCTACGGTTGGGCGACGCTGGGCAACCTGCACGAGCGCGTAGGCGAGCAGGAACAACTGCGCGCGCGCGGCGACCTGCGTCAGGACCGCGGGTTCAATGGCGCCTGGGTGCGCGTGATCGGCGAGAACGGCGATGTCGAAGGCAGCCGGCGCGGCATCTACGAGGCGGGCGGCCCGCGCTACGACTACGACATCCTGGCCGTGCAGGCCGGCGTCGATGCCTATGCGGAGGAACACGACGATGGCAAGCGCGACCACGCCGGCCTGTATGTCGGTCAGGGTCGCATCCGCAGCGACGTCGTCAACTATGACGGCGTGATGGCCGGCCGAAACGAAGTGCGTGGCACCTCGCTGGGCCTGTACTGGACGCGTTACGGCCAGGAAGGCCAATACCTGGATGCCGTATGGCAGGGCACCTGGGGCAAGGCCAAGTCGCGCTCCAGCAACGGCATCCTGCTCGACCGCGACAGTTTCGGCTGGGCCGCTTCGCTGGAAGCCGGCTGGCCCAGGCTTTTCCACGAAGACAAGAGCGAATTGCTCGAACCGCAGATCCAGGTGATCTACCAGCGCATCGACCGCGACGAAAGCCGTGACCCGGCGGCCATCATCCGCTTCCGCGATATGGACTCGCTGGCCGCCCGGCTGGGCCTGCGCTGGGCCAACACCTGGACGCTCGAACCCACCGACGAAGGCATCCGCCGCCTGTTCACCGGCTGGCTGCGGCTCAACGGCTGGCACGAATTCCGCGGACAGCCGGTGACCGAGTTCTCCTCGGCCGACGGCTACGTACCCTTCGAGGCCAGCCTCGAGGGCACGTGGTGGCAGCTCAATGCCGGCATGACCTGGCAGTGGGGTGCTTCGACCACGCTGTACGCCAACATCGGCTACCAGAAGAGCTTTGACCGCGACTTCGATGCGTGGGACGGCAAGGTGGGGCTGCGCTGGAACTGGTGATGGCCACGCGGACCGTTCCGCCGGGCGGGCGAGGCTCTTAAAGTAGGGCCCCCGCCTTTCTGGAGCCGTTCCATGTCCTACATCGCCGATCCCGCCCGCTACGACGGTCGCATGCCTTATCGCCGCGTGGGTGGCAGCGGGCTGGTGTTGCCGGCGGTGTCGCTGGGCCTGTGGCAGAACTTCGGCGGCGTGGACGTGTTCGAAACCGGCCGGGCCATGCTGCGCCGCGCCTTCGACCGCGGGGTCACGCACTTCGACCTGGCCAACAACTACGGCCCGCCCTACGGCTCGGCCGAGGAGAACTTCGGCCGCTGGTTCGCCAGCGACTTCGCCGCGCATCGCGACGAACTGGTGATCTCCACCAAGGCCGGCTGGGACATGTGGCCCGGCCCCTACGGCGGTCCGAGTGGTTCGCGCAAGCACGTGCTGGCCAGTTGCGAGCAGAGCCTGCGTCGCATGGGGCTGGAGTACGTGGACATCTTCTACTCGCACCGCGTCGATGCCGACACGCCGCTGGAGGAAACCATGGGCGCGCTCGCGCACCTGCACCGCCAGGGCAAGGCGCTGTACGTGGGCATCTCCTCCTATTCGCCGGAACTGACCCGCAAGGCCGAGGCGATCCTGCGCAGCGAGGGCATGCCGCTGCTCATCCATCAGCCCAATTACTCCATGCTCAACCGCGACATCGAGCAGGGCCTGCTGCCGGCACTGGCGGAACTGGGCGTGGGCTGCATCGCTTTCTCCCCGCTGGCCCAGGGCATGCTCAGCGACAAATACCTCAAGGGCGTGCCGGACGATGCGCGCGCCAGCCGCGACGGCTCGCTCAAGCAACGCATGCTCAGCGCCGACAACCTGGAGAGGATTCGTGCGTTGAACGAGATCGCCGCTGCACGCGGGCAATCGCTGGCGCAGTTGGCCATCGCCTGGGTGCTGCGCGATCCGCGCGTGACTTCCGCGCTGATCGGCGCGCGTACCGTGGCCCAGCTCGACAATTCGCTGGACGCGGTGAAGCGGCTGGATTTCAGCGCCGATGAGCTGGCCGCCATCGACCGCTACGCCGGCGATGGCCATGTGGACATCTGGCGGGTCTCCTCCGGCATCGGGCGCGGATCGGCCAGCTGATCGAACATCGGCGGCGGCATCTGCAGGTGCCGCCGCATGAACTGTTCCGCTTTGCCGAAAATGCATATCGAATGTTGCGGGTGTTTTGTGCGCAAACCCGCAGTTCTCGGCCAGATTGTCCGTATTCATGCACAAACCCACCTCAAGGCAGTCCAGGGTGCGCCGATAGCTGGAAACCGTTGCCAGCCAAGCGAGCCCTGCCATGCGCTCTCCCGTCCGCGCTTCATCCTCGTTCGTGGGTATCCAGACCAAATTGCTTGGAGCGCTGGGCGTGGGCCTGGCGATCGTGCTGACGTGTGGTGTCGCCGGGCTGGCCTCGGCCTGGGTGAACCTCGGCAGCGACCTGCCGCCGGAAGTGGAACAGTTGGCACTGTCCGAACAGCTCGGACGCGAGTTCCGCCTGCAGGTGCAGGAATGGAAGAACGTGCTGTTGCGCGGCCACGACGCCGAGCTGCGCGCCAAGCACCTGGCCGCCTTCGACGAGAAGGGCCGCCAGGTCGAAGCGATCGCGGCGCGCGTGGGGGGCATCGCCGATGCACAAGTGCAGGCGCTGGCCAGGCAGTTCGGCGAACAGCGCCGCGCGCTCGACGCCAAGTACCACGAGGCGCTCGGGCCGTTCGAGGCTGCCGGCTATGACGCCAGCGCAGGTGATGCGCTGGTGCTCGGCCTGGACCGCCCGCTCGGCGTCACGCTCGACAAGCTCACGGCGCGCAGCAAGCAGCGCTCGGAGGCGGCGTTGGCCGCCAAGGCGCAACACGCGCGCAACGTGCTGGTGTTCGCCGGCAGCCTGATGGTCGTGGGTGCCTTGCTGCTGCTGGCCGCGCTCACGGTGTGGCTGCGCCGCTCGGTGATCCGCCCGATCATCGAGGCCGCCGCCGCGGCCCAGGCAGTTGCCGAAGGCGACCTGTCGCGGCATATCCACGTCACCACCCGCGACGAGGTCGGCCAACTGGCCGAAGCGCTGCAGCGCGTGACCTCCACCCTGCAACGCCTGATCACCGAGCAGCGCGAGCTGACCCATCGCCATGACATCGGCGAAATCAGTTTCCGCATGAACGAGAAGGCCTTCTCCGGCGAGTACGCGCAGATGGTGCAACAGGCCAACGCGTGCGTGGCCCAGCACATCGGCGTGAAGATGCGGGTGGTCGATGTCATCCAGCACTACGCCATCGGCGACCTGTCGGTGGACATGGACCGACTCCCCGGCGAGAAGGCGGCGATCACCCAGGCCATGGATGCGGTCAAGCGCAGCCTGTCGGATATCAACAGTGAAATCCGCCAGCTGACCCAAGCCGCCGGGCGTGGCGACTTCTCCCGCCGTGGCGACGAAAGCCGCTACCAGTACGAGTTCCGCGAGATGGTCGGCAGCCTCAACGGCCTCATGGGGACCACCGAGAGCAGCTTGCAGGCACTGTCCGCGCTGCTGCGTGCCATCGCCGAAGGCGACCTCACCCAGCGCATGGAGGGCGACTTCCATGGCGTGTTCGCCAGGATGCGCGACGATGCCAACGTCTCGGTGAGCCAGCTGACGGACATCGTCGGCCGCATCCAGCAGGCCAGCAGCAGCATCAACCTGGCCGCCGGCGAGATCGCCGAAGGCAACAGCGACCTCTCCCGCCGCACCGAGCAGCAGGCCGCCAACCTGGAAGAGACCGCTGCCTCGATGGAGGAACTCACCTCTACCGTGAAGCAGAACGCCGATCACGCCCGCCAGGCCAACCAGCTGGCGCAGGGCGCGGCAACGGTGGCTTCGCAGGGCGGCGCGGTGGTCGGCCAGGTGGTCACCACGATGGCCAGCATCGAGGCCTCCTCGAAGAAGATCGCCGAGATCATCTCGGTCATCGACGGCATTTCGTTCCAGACCAACATCCTGGCGTTGAACGCGGCGGTGGAAGCGGCGCGTGCCGGCGAGCAGGGCCGTGGCTTCGCGGTGGTCGCCTCGGAGGTGCGCACGCTGGCGCAACGCTCGGCGAACGCGGCCAAGGAGATCAAGCAGCTGATCGACGATTCGGTCGACAAGGTGACCGATGGTTCGGCGCTGGTGCACCAGGCCGGGGCCACCATGGGCGAGATCGTCGCCTCGGTGCAGCGCGTGACCGACATCATGGCCGAGATTTCCGCGGCCTCGCAGGAGCAGTCCGCCGGCATCGAACAGGTCAACCAGACCATCTCGCAGATGGACGAGGCTACGCAGCAGAACGCCGCGCTGGTCGAGGAAGCCACCGCCGCCGCACGGGCGATGGAAGACCAGGCCGGCGAACTGACACAGGCGGTGAGCATGTTCCGCCTGTCCAGCGAGCCGGAGATTCGTCGCGCGATCCGCGCGGCGGCCATCGCCGCCGCGGCCTGACGACAGCATCGTGCCGGGCGCCGGGAGGGGCGCCGGGCACAGGG
>JAEWJB010000142.1 GCA_023386795.1 Pseudomonadota bacterium | reverse complement strand
GCCTCCGACGTCGCGGCTTAAGCCGCTCCTACAACAGCCCGCAGCGGATCCGAACGCGCATCGCCGCCGCTACTTCACCCGGCGCAAGTGCGGCGGCTTGGGCCCGCTACGGCCGAACGGCGGCTGCCCGCGCCAGTAGCGGATCAGCAACCAACCGAACAGCATGCCGCCCAGGTGCGCGAAGTGCGCCACGCCCGGCTGCCAGCCGTTCAAGCCCGAGAGCAGCTCGATCGCACCGAACACGATCACGAACGTGCGTGCCTTCATCGGGATGGGCGGGAACATCAGCATGATCTGCTGGTTCGGGAACAACATGCCGTACGCCAGCAACAGGCCATACACCGCGCCCGAGGCGCCCAGCGTGGGATACGCCTCCCCGCCGTGCGACAACGTCCACCAGCCCACCGCCAGCTGGCACAGGCCCGCGCCCACGATGCACACCAGGTAATAGGTGAGGAAGCGCTTCTCGCCCCAGGTCTGCTCCAGCGGCGCGCCGAACATGAAGAGCGCGAACATGTTGAAGAACAGGTGCATGAAACCGCCATGCAGGAACCCGTAGGTCAGCAGCTGCCAGACCTGGAAGTTCTGCGCCGGCGAGAACGGATCGAAACCGCCCTCGCTCACCGGCCACAGCATCAGCGGCGACAAGGCGTCGCCCAGCACCCATTGCAGCAGGAACATCAGGCCGTTGGCGATCAGCAGGGCCTTGGTGACGGTGGGCAGGCGCGGAAACATGGGGGCATCCTTGGGAACCGCCCCCATCATAGCCGCTAGCCCTGCGGCGGCCCCCACAGGGCCGCGTCCAGCGTCTTCGCCGGTGGGCCGCGCTTCACCCGCCCGCGCTCGACCCGCACGCCCTCCGCGCGCAGCCGCTGGCTCTGTTCGCGCCAGCCGCGGGAACCCTCCGGCATGGCGATGCGGCCATCGGACCGCAACACGCGATGCCAAGGCAGGTCGGGGTCTTCGTTGCCGCCCAGCACGCGGGCGACCAGCCGCGCCCGTCCCGGCAGCCCGGCGCGCGCGGCGACCTCGCCGTAGCCCGCCACCTGCCCGACCGGAATCGCGCGGATCGCCCGCAGGATGCGCAGCTTCGCCTCCTCCGCCGGCATCGGTGCCGGCCTGGATGCGCCGGCCTTCTTCTTCGGCGCCATGCGCGGGACGGCGGCTGTGCGGGCAGTGGGCATCGGCGGCTTCTCGCGGGGCGCGGGCGGCCAGTGTGCCGCGCGCGGCAGCTCAGCGCATCAACACCACTTCTTCCGAAGAGGTAGGGTGGATGGCCACGGTGTCGTCGAGCTGGCGCTTGGTGACCCCCATCTTCAGCGCGACCGCGAAGCCCTGCAGCATTTCGTCTGCGCCTTCGCCCAGCAGGTGGATGCCGACCACGCGCTCTTCCTCGCCCACGCAAACCAACTTGAACAGGCTGCGCTGCGGCGAGTCGGCCAGCGCGTGCAGCATCGGGCGGAAGTTGGTGGTGTATACGCGCACCTGGTCGCCATGGCGCTCGCGCGCTTCCTCCTCCGCCAGCCCGACCGCGCCGAGCGGCGGATGCGAGAACACCACGCTGGGGATGTTGTCGTAGTCCAGCCGCGCATCGGCCCGGCCGCCATAGAGCCGATCCATCAGCTTGCGCGCGGCAGCAATCGCCACCGGCGTCAGTCCGACGCGGCCGGCGACATCACCCACCGCATGCAGGCTCGGCACCGCGGTGTCCTGGAAGTCGTCGACGAGGATCTCGCCATGCTCGCCCACCTGGACGCCGACTTTCTCCAACCCCAGGCCGCGCGTGTTGCCGCGCCGACCGATGGCGAAGAACACCTGGTCGAAGCGCTGGTCGGCGCAAAGCTCGCCGGTGCCACCCAGGCGCAGCAAGCCGTCCCCATCGCGCCAGATGCGGTTGGCGCGGTATTCGAAATGCAAGCGCACGCCCTGCTGGCGCAGGTTCTCGGCCAGCTG
Organism: Pseudomonadota bacterium; assembly: GCA_023386795.1. Lineage (GTDB taxonomy): Bacteria > Pseudomonadota > Gammaproteobacteria > Xanthomonadales > Xanthomonadaceae > Stenotrophomonas_A. The sequence continues at coordinate 17,585 of JAEWJB010000142.1, read as the reverse complement.
CGCGGTGACCTCCGCATCGAAACGCCCCAGCAGCTGCTCGCCCTGCACGAACAGATGCACGCGGCTGCCCAGCGCTTGCAGCAGGCCGGCCAGTTCGACGGCGATGTAGCCGCCGCCGATGATCGCCACCTGCTCCGGCGCGGCGCACAGGTTGAAGAAGTCGTCCGAGACGCTGCCCAGTTCGGCGCCTTCGATCTGCGGGCGCAGCGGGTGGGCACCGGTGGCGATGACGATGTGGTCGGCGCTGGTATGCACGCCATCGGCACAGGACACGGTGTGCGCGTCGATCAGGTGCCCGCGCTGGGGCATGAGCACGATGCCGTCGGCATCCAGGCGGCGCCGGTAGCTGGCGTGGATATTGGCGATGTAGCCCTGCCGGTGCGCCACCAGTTCCTTCCACGACAATTTCGGCGGGGCGATGTCGAAACCGATCGACCCTGCCAGCTCCATCTTGCTGGCGAGGTCGGCGGCCAGCCACATCGCCTTCTTCGGCACGCAGCCGATGTTGACGCAGGTGCCGCCAAGCTCGCCGGGCTCCATCAGCGCCACGCGCGCGCCATGCTGCGCGGCGCGGAAAGCGGCGGCCAAACCGCCGGAGCCGCCGCCGATCACCAGTACGTCGTAATCATGGCGTTGGGTCATGCAAAGCGCTCCGGGCGGTAGGGATGTGGGTCGATCGCCGGCGCGCGTCCGGTCATCAGGTCGGCCATCAGTTGTCCGCTTGCGCTGCTCATGCTGATGCCGAGCATGCCATGGCCGGCCGCCAGCCAGACGTGAGCGTGGCGCGGCGCGCGGCCCAGCGCGGGCAGGTCGTCGAAGGTCATTGGCCGCCAGCCGTACCAGCGCTCGCGCACCTGCGCGCCGGCGGGCTCGTGCAGGTACTCGGCGGCGGCGCGCTCCAGCGCGGCCAGGCGGGTGTCGTTGAGGCGCGAGTTGTAGCCCGAGAATTCCATCGTGCTGCCCACGCGCAGCCCACTCTCCCACGGGGTGACGAATACCCAGCGGTCCTTCAACACCACCGGCCGCTTCGGCGCGACGGCGGGCAGGCTGTAGGTGATCGAATACCCCTTGCCCGCCTGCACCGGCAGGCGCAGGCCGACCGCGCCCGCCAACTGCGGCGACCACGGCCCCGTGGCAATCACGACATCGCGCGCTTGCCGTACGCCCTGCGAAGTGGTGACACGCACGCCGCTTGCATCAGGGTCCAGCGCGTCCACGCGCACCTGTTCGTCGATCTCCCCGCCGCGTTCGCGTAGTGCGCGCGCAAGGCCGGCGGTGTAGCGATCGGGGCGCAGGTGGCCATCGCCTGGAAAGCGGATCGCGCCGGCCAGGCCATCGCGGAAGGCGGGGTCTTCTGCTGCGTACGCCTTGCCGTCGATGGCCTGCGTGCGCACGCCCAGCGCTTCGAGCGTCTCGCATTCGCGCAGGTAGTGGCGGTAGTTGCGCTCGTCGCGGAAGACGTAGTCCAGCCCGTCTTGCCGATATTCGCAATCCAGGTCGTAGCGCGCGATCCATTCGTGCAGCCGCTGCGCCGAATCGTTGAGCAGCGCCGCGCGGCCGAGCGTGCTGCGCCGCCAGTCCCGCGTATTGCAGCGTGCCGCGAAGCGGGCAAACCAGCCCCACAGCGCCGGGTCCAGCCGCGGCGGCACATACAGCGGCGCATCCGGGGTGAACATCCAGCGCAGCGCTTGCCACGGCATGCCGGGCGCGGCGAGCGGCGGCGCGTGGCTGGGGGTGATGGTGCCGCAGTTGCCGTGCGACGTGGCCGCACCGACGCGTCCTGCTTCGAGCACGCGCACGCCACGACCGGCCTCGACCAGCGCCAGCGCGCACGCCAGCCCGATCGCGCCACCGCCCACCACCACGACATCGTCTCGGGGAATACTCACCGGTGCAGTGTAGAGCGCCGTGCCGCGTCGCGGCAGGCGTGGGATCAAGCCACCGCGTTGCGCCGGCGCAACGGCGGCCACTGCAGGTAGGTGAAGCCGCGCCAGAGCCATTCCACCGGCCCGAAGCGGAACGCCCGCAACCACGCGTGGCTCAGCAGTACCTGCACGGCGAACAACGCCAGCGCGAAGGGCACCTGCCACGCGCGCGGCAGGCGTTCGAAGAAGCCGGCGCCATAGCCGTAGAACAACAGCGTGCACACCAGCGACTGCAACAGGTAGTTGCTGAGCGCCATGCGCCCGGCCGGCGCGAGCCAGCGCAGCCCGTGGGCCGCACGCGTCACCCACGCCAGGTAGCCCAGGCACATGAGCAGGTTGGCCACAGAGCCCAGCACCCAGCCGGTGGAGGCGGCCAGGTCCAGGCGCACCGGGTCCATCCAGGGCGAGATCGCGTAACTGGCGGCCATCAGCCCGATGCCCAGCGGCAAGGCGCCCCAGCGCAGCCACGCGAACAGCCGCGCATGCCGCTCGGGTACGGCAATCACCCCGCTGCGCATGAACCAGGCGCCCAGCAGGAACATGCCGAGCATGGTCGGTCCGTTGACCAGCAGGCCGCTCAGCGATTCGCCCAGGTCGTGCACGCGTTGCAGGGTGGCCTGCGCGTAGCTGCCGGCACCGAATGCCTGCCGCTGCGCCTCCACCGTCTGCTGCCATTGCACGCCGACCTGCGCCAGCTGCTGCTGGAACGCCGCATCGTGCTGCATCAACGTGCCGATGAGCCCGAACAGCAGCACCCAGCAGGAGGCGAACAGGTACACGATCAAGCCCAGCGCCGGCAGCCAGCGCGTTGGCGCCTCGGCGAAGGCGAGCAGCAGCAGCGAGAGCAGCGCGTAGCTGAGCAGGATGTCGCCCGACCAGAGCAGCAGCGCATGCGCCAGGCCGATCATTGCCAGCCCCAGGCTGCGCCGCAGGTAGACCGGCACGAACGGGCGGCGGGCCTGCTCCGCGCGGTTGGACATCACCGCAAAGCCCATGCCGAACAACAGCGAGAACAGCGTGTAGAACTTGCCCTGGACGAAGAAGTACACCGTCGCGTCAACGAGGCGATCCGCACCCGCCAGCGCCGGGTCCACGCCGGTCAACGCGCTGTTGAGCGGGCCGACGAAGCCCTCGATGTTCATCAGCAGAATGCCGAGCAGCGCGAAACCCCGCAGGACATCGAGCAGGACGATGCGCTCGGCGGCGGCGACCGGCGACAGGCGGGGCAGGTTCATGGCGTCACCCTAGCGCGGCAGGCAGGGGCCGCGAAACGCACGCGGCCCGCCGAAGCGGGCCGCGCGGGAAAGCGGGCGGGGCTTAGTGGTGGTGGCCGCCGTCGCCGTGCACGTGGCCGTGCTCGACTTCCTCGGCGCTGGCCTCGCGCACATCCACGATCTCCACGTCGAAGTGCAGGTCCTTGCCGGCCATCGGGTGGTTGAGGTCCACGTCGACCACGCTCATGCCGACCTTCTCGACGGTGACCGCGCGCGGGCCGAAGTTGGTCTGCAGCACGACCTGCATGCCCGGGGCCAGCTTGGTGTTGCCGAAGTGCTTCTTGGGCACGCGCTGGCCCAGGCCTTCGCGGCGCTCGCCGTAGGCTTCGGCGGCCGGGACGTCCACGCTGATGTGCTCGCCGGCTTCCTTGTCCATCATCGCCTTCTCCAGGCCCGGGATGATGTTGCCGTGGCCGACCAGGATCGCCAGCGGCTCGCGGTCCTTGGAGCTCTCGATCGGCGCCTGGCCGACCTCCGAGACGGTGTAGTGGAAACGGACGACGCGGTCTTTTTCGATCTTCATGATGGCTCTGGCTTGAGGCTGCCCGGTGGCAGGCGGTGGGACGGCTTGTCGGCCGCCGGGGTCGCCGCCATGATGGCGGCCATTCAAACCGCGCATTATCCGGGCTCGATGCAGAACAAGCCAGCCGTTCCGCCCCCGCATGCCGCGTCCTGGCGACGCGGTGCCTTGCCCGCCCTGCTCGTGCTGGTCGCCACGCTGGCCGGCTGCGCCAGCCAGCCTCCCCCGCGCAAGGCCGCCGCGCCCGCGCCGAGGAGCTGGCCGCAGGTCGCCCCGGCCGATCCCGCCTCGGCCAACGCCGTGCTGATGCGGGCACTGGGGCTGGTGGGGACCCCGTACCGTTACGGCGGCAACACGCCGGAGGGCGGGTTCGACTGCAGCGGCCTGGTCACCTATGTCTATCGCGACATGCTCGACCTGCGGCTGCCGCGCAGTTCCTCCGAGCTGGCCGCCCTGCAGGGCCCGAAGATCGCCCCCGAGCGCCTGGCGGCCGGGGACCTGGTGTTCTTCGGCAGCCGCGGCAGCGTCTCGCACGTGGGCATCTACGTCGGCGAGGGGCGATTCGTCCACGCCCCAAGCACCGGCGGGACGGTACGGCTGGACACGTTGGACGGCAGCTACTGGCGGGACCATTACAGCGGGGCAAAACGGGTCCTGCACTGATTTGTGACCGGACGCACGTCACACAAAACGAAACTTTAACGGAAATTGAACCTCACGCATCCTTCACCGGGGCATCATCGCGCATCGCCTGCCGCAATGTGATTCCCGCGTGACGACCGACGACCAATTCTTCACCCCGCGTTTCTCCCTCCAGAAATCGCTCCGCCTGCTCTGCGCTTCCGTGCTGTGCCTGGCTGCCGCCCCGGTTCTGGCCCAGAACGCGGACAAGGCCGCCGCCTTCACCCCGGATGTCGCTGCCCCGCAGGACACCGCTTCCGCCGCCGCCCCGCGCAGCCGCGCCGACGCCGCCGCCACGGCGACCCTCGCCGCCCTGCTGCCCCGCCTGGCCGGCAATGACACCATTCCGCTGATGGATCGTTCGGCCATGTTCGCCGGCGACCTCAGCCGCCTGCTGGCCAACTACGACGTTTCCCAGAGCGCGGCCGACCGCGCCGAGATCGCCGTCAACGATGGCCAGGTACAGAGCATCCTCAAGCGCGCCATGGGTCTGCTGGGCACCCCGTACCGCTGGGGCGGCACCTCGCCCGATGGCTTCGACTGCAGCGGCCTGGTCGGCTACGTGTTCAAGACCGCGCTGGGCATCGAGCTGCCGCGCGTCTCGCGCGAGATGGCGCGTGACGACGCCGCCGCGCTGATCAAGGACCGCAACTCGCTGACCGCCGGCGACCTGGTGTTCTTCGGCCGTCGTGGCCGCGTGGACCATGTCGGCATCTACGTCGGCGACGGTCGCTTCCTGCATGCGCCGAGCCGCGGCAAGGACGTGCAGATCGATACGCTGGCCAGTGGCTACTGGAGCGAGAAGTTCGTGCAGGCCCGCCGCGTGCTGTAAGCGCAGGCCAAGGCCCGCCCGAAAAGGCCGCGCATCGCGCGGCCTTTTCTTTTTGCAGACGCGCTCGCCTCAGGGACCCTGGTACTGCGCGACGGTATCCTCGATACCCTTGCTCAGTTCCATCACCTTGAGCGCGTACTCGGCCAGGCGCTGGTCCTGCTCGTTGTCCGGGCACCACCCCGGCACCTCGACCGGCGTGGCGTGATCGTCGCCCATCGCCACGAACACGATGATGCAATGCGTGCACAGGCGCGAGGCACCGCCGGTGGGGCTGCGCGCGCGCACGTCGATGGCGAAATGCATGCTGGTGCGCCCGGTATAGACCAGCTTGGCCGAGACCGTCACCACGTCCCCGATCAGGATGGGCGCCACGAACCGGATGCCACCCACCGCCACCGTCACGCAGTAGCGGCTGCTCCAACCGCTGGCCGCCGCGAATCCGGCCTGGTCGATCCATTTCATGACCACGCCACCATGCACCTTGCCGCCGAAGTTCACGTCGTTCGGTTCGGCCAGGAATCGGAAATTCAATTCGCGTTGCTCGCCGCTCACGGCTGGCCTCCAGTTTTCAGGACGGCCAGTGTGCCATGCCGTGGCGGGTACCCTCCTGCTGTCCGGTTTGTGGCTGAACCGGCGTTGATAGATGTGCTCGTCCCCGGAAAGCCCGGCAAGGGCGACGCCAGGCGATGTGGCGGGTCCGCATGGGCGGACCCGGCATCGACCGGACAGGGGGCGGCCTGGCCGGACTACAGCACGGTGGCTCAGCGCTCCGCCCGCGCAGTTGCAAGCGTGACAGGAAGTGCATGGCAGCCATTCCCGACTTTACCCGGCGTTGCGTCATCTGGTTCGGCCGGCCACAAGCGCAGGAGCGCGAAGTGCTCGCCGCCGCCGGCTGGCGGCTGCGCATCGTCGAGCGTGACGACGATGCCGGCGTGGGCCTGCGCAGCGACGACCTGGTCGTCGGCCTGGTCGACCTGCGCGAGAACGGCGTGGATCTTGCGCGCGTGCAGCGCCTGCTCGATGAACACCGTTACCTCTCGCTGATGGCGGTGACCCCGGCCGGCGCCAACGATGACGACGCCCTGGGCCATCTGCTCGACCACTGCATCGAGACCTTCCCCAGCCCGCTGGACCCGCGCCGCATCGTCCAGGCGCTACGCCTGCTGGAGGCACCCGCGCACGCCGAGTCACGGCATGGGGTGGAGGCGCTGATCGGCGACAGTTCGATCATGCGCGCCACCCACGCCAAGCTGCGCAAGTTCGCCCCCGTGGACCTGCCGGTACTGGTGACCGGCGAAACCGGCACCGGCAAGGAAGTCGCCGCGCGCGCGATCCACGAGCTGTCCGCACGCGGGCGTCGCGCGTTCGTGGCAGTGAACTGCGGCGCCCTGCCCGCCAGCCTGGTGCAGTCGGAACTGTTCGGCCACGAGCGGGGCGCGTTCACCGGGGCCTCGGCACGTCGCCTGGGCCTGTTCGAAACCGCCAGTGGCGGCACGGTGTTCCTGGACGAGATCGGCGACCTGCCGCTGGACGCGCAGACCAACCTGCTGCGCGTGCTGCAGGAAGGCACGATCGAGCGCGTCGGCAGCAACCAGCCGGTGAAGGTGGACGTGCGGGTCCTGGCCGCCACCCATGTCGAGCTGGAACAAGCGGTGGAAGCCGGCCGCTTCCGGCGCGACCTGTACTACCGCCTCAACGTGCTGCGCCTGCCGATGCCGGCGCTGCGCGAACGCGATGGCGACATCACCCTGCTCGCCCAGCACTTCCTCGACCGCTTCCGTGCCCAGCACACCACCCGCGCGCGCGGCTTCACCCCGCAGGCGCTGCGGGCGATGACGACCTTCGACTGGCCCGGCAACGTGCGCGAATTGCTCAATCGCGTGCAGCGCGCGGCGGTGGTCGCCGAGCACGAGCTGATTTCCGATGCGGACCTGGAACTGGCCCACGCCGCGATCCCGCCGCGCGACCATCTCGGCCACGCGCGCGACCTGGCAGAGCGCGATGCGCTGCTGCACAACCTCAAGCAGAGCCAGTACAACGTCAGCGCGTGCGCACGGCGCATGCAGGTTTCGCGCGTCACCGTCTATCGGCTGTGCCGAAAGCATGGCGTGCCGCTCGAAGGCCGCCCATGAAGCAAGCCACCCTCTCGGGTGGCTTCGCGTAACGGTGCGGATTGCGAAGCCTCACAGCATGTAGGGCACCTTGAACGCCAGGCTGAAGTCCGGCGCATCGGGCGTCAGCCCCACGCCGAGCAGGCTCACCAGCGTGGCGTGGGAATTCAGCGCGTAGGTCACGCCGAAGTTCAGCGTGCCGGCATTGGCGTCGCTGCCAATCACTTTCACCCACTGCCCGCCCTGGTAGCGCGTGGATGCGCGGGCGCTGAGCTTGTCGCTGAAGGAGATGCTCAGGCTGGTGCGTTCGTTGAACGCGAACGCCACGCCGGCGCCGAAGTAGTAGGAATCGCCCAGCCGCACCGAGCCGGGGTTGACCGTGTCCGGGTTGCTGTCGATGTCGTCGAAGCTGCGCTTGAACGAATAGATGTAGCCGATGTTGGCGAACAGGATGGCCGGGTCGGCGGTCTTCACCGCGGACAGGCCGATGTTGGCCTGCCACACGCCGTTGCCGGTGGGCTGCTTGCTCGGCACGGCGAAGCGGATGAACTGGTCGTCGTCGCGTTCAAGCACCTTCCAGTCCACGCCATACGGCTCGCGGCCGGTCGGCGCGGTGACGCCGAAGGTCAGCACCGTCTCGGGGATCTTGTTGCGCTCCGGGAACAGGCGGTAGTTGCCGCTCACCGCGATGTCGCCCAGGCCGCCGCCGGTGGTCTCCTCCTGCGCGATCGCCGCGGCCGAGCCGCCCGCGCCGCCTTTCTGGTAGACCGTCTTGCGTTCCAGGAACGGCACGTCGACGTTGAGCGTGAAGTTGGGGCGGATGCCCCAGCGCGCGGCGAGGTTGTAGGTCAGCGAATCGGATTCGACGTTCTCGATGGCAATGTTGCCCAGGAAAATCGCATCCAGTGCCAGGAAACCATTGAGCGTGAGCAGCTTGCGGTCGTAGCGGGCGTAGGTGAGGCTGTTCTCGATGGTCAGCTTCTGGTTGAACAGCGCCTGCTGTTGCTGCTTGACGTCGTTGACGCTGCGCCGCGACGCCTCCTTGGCCTGCTTGCCCTCGGCCGTGCTGCTGGCATAGCCGGCCGGCGGCGGGCCGCTGGCGCCGCTGGCCGCCGCTTCGGCCGAAGCCGCCGCGGCGGCGGCCGGGGCGATCGCGGTGGCCGTGGTGGGTGCCACCGCCGCGCCGGTCTTGCCTGCCAGGCGCGCCTGCATCGCCTGCACTTGCACGTCCAGTTCGCGCAGGCGCCGCACCTCCTGCGCATAGTTGGCCTTCAATGCCTCCAACTGCGCCATCAACTCCTGCACGTCCGCGGCATCCTCGGCGCTGACCGCCGGGGCGGCGGGTACCGTTGCCGGGGCTGGCGCCTGCTGCGCCGCCGCCGTGCCACCCCACATGGCGGCCAGGGTGGCCCCTGCTGCCGCGCCGTACCGCATCATCCTTTGCATCGCACGTTCTCCCCCGTCGCCGCCACGGCGCGGTTCCAGTGATGGCCTTACTGGCCGGTGCCCGGGCCGATCCCGCGTGCCAGGGTGATGGCCTGGGCGACGTTCTGGTTCAGCGGCAGGTTGTTGGAGACCGACTGCCGGACCAGGTCCAACTGCAGGCGGTTGCTGATCTGCTGCGCGTCGCCGGTGAGCTGGATGCTCTGGCCGACGCTGCCGTTGCGAATCCACTGCTGTACCTCGCCCTGGCCGGCGATCAGCAACAGCACGCCGGCAGTGCCGTTGGCGTAGCTGGCGCTGGCGGTGGCCGCGCCATCGGTGACGCTCGTGGTGCCCGCCGGTGCGGACGCCGCCGCGACCTCGGGCGCGCTGCCTTCGCGCACCGTGAGCTGGGTGCTGTTGGTGGCGGCGTTGGCGTCGCCGGCCACCTGCACGCTCTGCACCAGGCCGGAGACGTTCTGCAGGCCGCTGGCATCGACGCTGCGCTGCGGCTCGCTGCTGGTCTGCGGGGATGCGGGCGCAGGTGCCACGCTGGCGACCGCGGTGGCCGCCGGTGCCGGCTCGGGCGCATCGGCACGGGTAATGTTGACGGTGGGCGTGAAGGTCACCTTCGGCGTGTTGCCGCCGTGGCTGAAGTCCATCGACACCTTCATCGTGCTTTCCAGGATCTGCCCGGTGGCGGTCTGCCACGTGGAGATCATCGAGACGCCGAACCACGCCACCGTGTTGTCCCCGACCGTGTAACGGCCGCGCATCGTGGACAGTTCGTCGTCGGAAATCTCGCTGATGCCCTGGCCGGGCGCGGCGGGTGCTTCTTCGCTGGCCTGCGCACACGCGTGGATGGCCGGTTGCAGCATGGCCGCTCCGAGCGCCAGCAGCAGGGGATTGGGCTTGTTCATCGCAACGCTCCTTCAGAACAGGTCGGCATGGGTGAAGCCGAAGTCGACCAGCTCCGCTTCGGTGATCGGTCCCTGGCGCGCATACAAAGCGCGGGCGCTGGGACGCGTACTGGGTTGCAACAGGACGGTGTTGCGGTCGAAGTCGCTGCCGATGACCACGAACACCGCGCGCGACGGCCACGCCGCCACGAAATCGGACAAGGGGATGTTGCGGTTGCCGAGGATGGGATCGGCCAGCTCGACGCGATCGTCCAGCACCTGCTTGAGCACCACGAAATGGCGGAAGCCGCGCACGTCCATCAGCACCAGGCCGGGCACGCGCAGGCTGCGCAGGCGCTCTTCGTTGATGCGGTAGCCGCGTCCGCGCATGCCCAGCGTCTCGACGTAGCGCTTGATGTCCAGCAGCGAGAAACCGCGTTCCTGCACGATCTGCGGGTCGGACACGCCCATCATCCCCTCGATGACGGTGTGCTCGTCCACGTCCAGGTGATAGGCGTACTTCAGGATGGTGGCCAGCGCGGCGGCGCCGCAGCTGTAGTCGGTCTGCTGCCGCACCAAATAGCGGTACCGCGCCTCGTGCATGCTCTCCACCTGCCCGGTGTAGAGCGCGCCATTGGGGAGCACGCCCGCAAACGGAACATCGCCGGCCCACGCCTTCGGGCACAGCCACAGCAGCAGGCACAACAGGATCAGACGGTTCATTCGCGCGGGTTCCAGGTTGGAAGCCCCCGCCCCAGGGGGACTTGGAACGGGGGCTTCCGGGGTGGCCCGGCCATTGGCGGATGGCCGGGTTTGTTGCTCCATCAACGCCGCGAGGCGGCGAATGCGGCCAGGCTTACTCGCCGCCGCCCGTGCCGCCGCCGCCGCCCGTGGAGGGTTGCGCCACGGCCAGGGCCAGGCTGTTGGCCTGCAGGTTGCCGGTGCCCGCGGACACGTTCACGCCGATGTTGCCGGAGGCACCGGAGAAGGCCGAACCGGACAGCGAAGCGGTGTTGGTGGCATCCACCACCACCCAGCGGCTGGTCTTCACCGTGCCGCTCAGCTGCGCATAGAGATCGGCCACGCCGAGCTCCACGAAGCCCAGGTCACCGCTCTCGGTGCCCTCGTAGCTGCCTTCGCTGTCGTTGTCGAACGCGATGCCGCCCACGCCCTGCTTGTTCGGGTTGGCGATCGCACCCTGGATCTGGTTGTCCACGTCGATGTGGCCGGTCTGGTTGCCACCGGTGTGGGTGTTGCCGGACCAGGTATCCAGGTAGAAGTTGCCCTTCTGGTACGAGCTGCCGGTGCTGGCCGTGCTGCCCGAGGTCTCGCCCTCGTAGCCGCCGTAGCCGACCGCCGCGGTGTAGCCCTGCACCTTGCCGCGCAGGGTGACCTCGGTGGTATCGGTGTACTTCTCCACGGTGCCTTCGTTCTTGGTGAAGTTGCCGGCCGAGACCTGGTTGGAGGAGATCGCCGCGGTGGCGACGCGGCTGGTGGCCACGGAAGCCGACAGCGCGTTCTTCTGCTCGTTGTTGTTGCCCGAGGTGATGTTCACGCCGATGTTGCCGGTCGCGCCGCTGAAGGCGTTGTCGCCCGCGCCGGCGGTGTTGGTCACGCCCTTGTTGATGGTGACGTTGTCCGCGCCGCCCTGGTTCACGAACACGGCCGCGTCGGCCATGCCGAAGGTGAAGCTGCTGTCGGCGGCGGAAAGCGCGGCGGCATTGTCCTGGGCATTGTTGTCGCCGGCGGCGACGTTGAAGCCGAGGTTGCCCGAGCCTTCGGAGGCCACATCGTCACCGATCGAGGCGTCGTTGGTCAGCTTGTCGTTGATGCCCTTGTTGCCGCTCACGGTCTGGCGGTTGTCGATCAGCGCGGTGGCCGCCGAGTCGATTTCCAGGTCGCCGCTGACGGTCGGATCGCCGGTCAGGGTGATGTCGGTCTTCAGGCGCGAATCACGCTCGACGTTGGCATCCTGCCCGTGGTTGTTCTTTTCCTTCTTCTCGTCGCCGGAGACGTTGTAGTGCTCGTTCACGTCGACGTTGCGGGTTTCGTCGTACGAGATGTTGGTGTCGTCGTCGGTGCGGCTGCCGTCATAGCGCAGCTTGGCGGCGGCATCCAGGCGGAGCTTGGCCTGTGCGTCGAGGCTAGTATGCACGTCGTTATCGACGTCGGTGTCGATGTTCGTGTTGTTCTTGTAGGTGTTTTTGACCGTGTTGGTCGTGTCGTTGGTGGTGTTGTTCCAGGTGCGGGATTCGACCACGTTGTGCAGGTGGTTGATGTTGGCGCTCGCGTTCTGGTCATCCGTCGCACTGGCCGCCGCGCTGAAAACCAGCGTGGAAACCGCCATGGCGAGTACCGTCCATTTGTGATTCGCGTTCATGGTGCCCTCTTCTCGTGTGTGCTGACTATCGGGTGGTGGTGCGTCTCACGGGTTCTGCACCGACAGGCTCAACTGGTTGCCTGTCGCGTTGCCGGAACCCGCGATCTGATTGAGTTGCAGGACACCGCCGAATCCCCGCAACGCCGTCGACTCGACGCCGACGCTGCGGGTACCGCCGGGCTGGCCATCCGCGGCCTCGCCCTGCCCCCCTGCCGACGCGAACGAAGCGAGCGTGTCGTCGTTCGTTTCGCGTATGCCCTGGTCGGCCAAGGTGGCGGCGACGGCGTTGAGCTCCGTGTTGCCGCTGCCACTGGCCTGGTTGATGGAGGCGATGCCGCTGGCACCCGCGAGCGCGTCGCCACCGAGGGTGGCCGAGGCGTGCAACGGGGTGTCATAGCGGTCGCCCGCGTGGATCTGGATGGCCTGCACCTGCGCCTGTGCACGGCCACCATTGGCCATCGCGCGCAGGTTGGCCTGCAGGTTGAGGTCGCCGGCGGCCTGGTTGACCGCGATGGCGCCACTGCTGTTGGAGAGCGCACGCCCGTCGATGCGGCTGTCGGCCAGGTAGCCGAGCATCTGCGTGTAGTCGTCGCCCGATTGCGCCAGCGCCGCGAGGGGCGCGGCGGCGAACACGACGGCCAGGGCCAGGTGTGCGCGCACGGCTCAGTTCCCCGGCCCGTTGCCGGTGCTGGCCGGCACGCCCAGCGGGAATTGCGACAGCGCGCCCATCACCGTGTCGCCGATGCCGCGCGTGGCGTTGCCCACCGCGCCAACCGGCCCGTTGATGCTCTGGCTCAGGTTGTTGCCGCCGAGCAGGCCGTCGCTGCCGGCCACCCGCCCCAGCGTGCCGCTCACCGCGCTGCCGGTCATGCGCTCGACGGTGGTGACGTTGCCGCCAGGCGTGCCGCGCATCCCCTGCTGGCTCGCGCTGGAGCCCATCGCGGCGTAGTCGTCGTCGGTCAGTTCGGCAAAGCCGTCATCGGTGCCCAGCGTGCGGGCCAGGTCGCGTACCGGCGAGGGATTGGCGATGGTGGCCACGCCCGGAGGCGCCGGGCGATAGGCCGGCCGGGTGGCGACATCACGGATCAGCGTCATTTCGCCCGGCGTGGCATACACGCCCTGGCGCGCACCCGCGCCCACGGGCTTGCCCTGGTCCTGGGCTTGCGGAATCTTCGGGAACTCTTCGGCCAGGCAGGGCGCGCTGGCGAACAGGATCACCAGGATCAGCAGCTGCGGCGTCCGCCGCGAAGTCGGGCTTTCCATGGGATCTCCCCCACTGTGCATGCGGGGGGAGAAGAGCAGCTACCGTGCCAAGTGCCACATGCCTGTGTTTTCAGGCACTTGCGCGCATCACTACGGCGCCGTGCCCAACGCGCCTGTTACACCCGGGTGCGCGGAAAGGGGGCGTGTGGCGTGTTCATCCGGGTGAGGCCCTTGTCACGCATGGCGCGGCGTGGGCGTAACAGCCGCGTTACAGTCGACGCTTTACAGCGTTACACCTCGTCCGCCGTCACGACGAACGTCCCTCGCCCGGCACGTCCTCCACGCCGACGTTGCTGGAGGCCAGTTCGTACACCTGCTTGTCGAGCAGGCCGGTTTCCTTGGCCACCAGCACCGGCACCAGCATTTGCCCGGTGACGTTGGTCATCGTGCGCATCATGTCCAGCACGCGGTCGATGGCGTACAGGTAGCCGATCACTTCCAGCGGCAGGTTGGCCGCGCTCAGCACCACGGTGGCCATCACCACCGCCGTGCCCGGCACGCCCGCGGTGCCGAAGCTGCCCAGCACCGAGGCGATCAGCACGACGAAGTACTGGTCGGCGGTCAGCGGCACGCCGGTGTATTGCGCGATGAATACCGCGCACAGCGCCGGGTAGATCGCCCCGCAGCCGTCCATCTTGATGCTCGCGCCCAGCGGCACGGCGAAGGCGGCGTAGTCTTTGTTGACGCCCAGGTTGTGGGTGATCGAGCGCATCGCCACCGGCATCGCGGCGAAGCTCGATGAGGACACGAAGGCCACCTGCATGCCAGGCGCGGCGCCACGGAAGAACTTCAGCGGGTTCAGCCCGTGTGCCAGCAGCAGGCCGCCGTAGACGAACACGATGTGGAACGCACAGGCGATATACAGCGCCAGCACGAAGTTGCCGAACGGCAGCAGCTTCTCGAAGCCATAAGCGCCCACCAGGCCGGCGATCAGGCCGAACGTGCCGATCGGGGTCACCTCCAGCACGAAGCGGGTGACCTGGATCATGATCTCGCTCATCTGCCCGACCAGCTTGCGCGCCTCGGCCACGCGCTCGCCGAGCTTGACCATCGCAAAGCCCAGCAACGCGGCGAAGAAGATCACCGGCAGGATCGAACCGCGACCGGCGGCCAGCACCGTTTCGCCGGCGGCGTTGGTGCGCGTGCCGATGCCGGTCAGCGCGTAGAACGGGTTCGCCGGCACCACGTCCATCAGCACCTTCACCGGGCTGGGGACATCGCGCGGGGTCCACTGCGCGTCGACGCTCAGGCCGAAATGACCGGCACCGGGCTGCATGAGGGTGCCCACCGCCAGGCCCACGCACACGGCGATCGCCGCGGTGGCAATGAACCACAGGAAGGTGCGCCCGCCGAGCGCGGCGACCGACTTCTGCCCGTGCAGGGCGGAGATCGCGTTGATGACCGCGAAGAACACCAGCGGCACGGCGATCATCTTGATCAGCGTGACGTACAGGTCGCCCAGCGGCTCGAACCAGGTCTTGGCGGCCGGCCCGAAGGCCCAGCCCGCCAGCGCGCCGAGCACGAAGCCGGCGACCACGCGCTGCCAGAAAGGAATGCGGAACCAGGCGGAGACCAGTTTCATCGGCGGACGTCGAAAGAAGATCACGGCACCTTAGCCGATCCCGTCGCGCCGGACGATGCCACCACTGGAACACCGGCGTGCCGCCGCGGCCGTGTCACCCGGGTGAAGCGCTTGTCCGTTCATAATGTCCGTTGGTTTCCCGCGAGAGTCGTCCTGCCCCATGAAGCACCGCGTCTTCGATCCGCGCCTGCCCGCGCTCGGCCTGCTGTCCACCCTGCTGCTGGCCGCCTGCGCCAGCACATCCGCTCCGACCCGCGCCCATGCCGTGGCGCCGGTCGACGTGCCGCCCATCCAGCACCCGCAGCAGGAAACCCCGCAATGGTGGTATCGCAGCGGGGCCGCCCGCGCGGCCGCCAACGGCGCGATGGCGGGCCGGGCGAAGAACGTCATCCTGTTCCTGGGCGATGGCATGAGCCTGACCACCGTGGCCGCCGCGCGCATCCTCGATGGCCAGCGCAAGGGCGGCCCGGGCGAGGAAAACCTGCTGTCGTGGGAGCAGTTCCCCGCCACGGCCTTCAGCAAGACCTACAACACCGATTCGCAGACGCCCGATTCGGCCGGCACGATGACCGCCATCTCCACCGGCGTGAAGACCCACATGGGCGCGATCGGCGTCAGCGCCGGCGCCCGCGACGACTGCGCCGGCAGCCTGGGCAAGGGCCTGTTGAGCTGGCTCACCCTGGCCGACAGCGCCGGCATGGCCACCGGCATCGTGACCACCACGCGCATCACCCACGCCACGCCGGCGGCGACCTATGCCCACACGCCCGAGCGCAACTGGGAAAGCGATGCCGACGTGCCGGAGGCCGCCAAGGCCGCCGGCTGCCGCGACATCGCGCAGCAGCTGATCGCCGCCCAGCGTTACGGCCGTGGCCCGCAGGTGGTGATGGGCGGCGGGCGCACCGAGCTGATGCCGGCTGGCGAGCGCGACCCGGAGTACGACGACAAGGTCGGCCTGCGGCTGGACGGGCGCGACCTCATCGCCGAGTGGCAGCAGCAGCACCCGCAGGGCCGCTATGTATGGAACGAAGGCCAGCTGCAGGCCGCGCAGGACGCGCCGGCGCTGCTCGCCCTGTTCGAACCGGACCACATGCAGTACGACCATGACCGCAAGCAGGGCCCGCAGGGCGAGCCGAGCCTGACCGAAATGACGCGCACCGCGATCCGCTCGCTGTCACGCGATCCCAACGGCTTCGTGCTGATGGTCGAAGGCGGCCGCATCGACCACGCCAACCACGGCGGCAACGCGTTCCGCGCGCTGGACGAGACGGTTTCGCTGTCCGACGCGGTCCGGGCGGCGGTGGAGACCGCGCCGGCCGACACGTTGATCATCGTCACCGCCGACCACTCGCACACGCTGAACTTCGTCGGCTACCCGGTGCGCGGCAACCCGATCCTGGGCAAGGTGCGCGGCCTGGGCGGCGAGGATGGCGACCGCAGCCAGTACGCGCGCGACCTCAACGGCCAGCCCTACACCACGCTCAGCTACGCCAACGGCCCGGGTTATACCGGCGCGAGCAACGCGCAGCCGGCCGGTCCGAAGAAGTTCAACCACGAGCCGAGCAGCGTGGAGCCGGTGCAGGGCCGCCCGGACCTGACCCACGTGGACACCGAGGCACCGTCGTACATGCAGGAGAGCCTGGTGCCGCTGAAGGCGGAAACGCACGGCGGCGAGGATGTCGGCATCTGGGCCACCGGCCCGGGCAGCCAGGCGTTCCGCGGCACGCTGGAGGAGAACGTGATCTACCACGTCATCGTCCAGGCCACGCCGAAACTGCGCCAGCGCCTGTGCGACGCAGGCACCTGCAATGCCGATGGCGTGCCGGTGGAACTGCCCAAGCCGGAAAGTTTCGAGCGCAAGGCGGCACAATGACCGGGTGAACCCGGTCCGCCTGCCGACACCCCTGCCCTGCCTCCCGACCCGCGCCCCGTGCGCGGGTCGTCGGAGCGCGCGATGAACACCGGCGGCGACGTGCGGATGCACCTGCCGGCGCGGGCCCCCGGACCGGTGGTCGTGGCACTCAGCGGCGGGCTGGATTCGAGCGTGCTGCTGCATGCGCTTGCCGGCCTGCCCGACTACCGCGCGCGCGGGTTGCGCGCGTTGCACGTCCACCACGGCCTGCACGCCCAGGCCGATGCGTGGCAAGCCCATTGCGCTGCACTGTGCGCAGCGTTGGACATCGCCCTGGAAGTGCGTCCGGTCCGCGTGGACATCGACAGCGGCCTGGGCCTGGAAGGCGCGGCACGCGCTGCGCGTCGCGCGGCCTTCGCTGACAGCCTGCGGGCTGGCGAATGGCTGGCGCTGGCGCACCACCGCGACGACCAGGCCGAAACTTTCCTGCTGCGCGCGTTGCGCGGCTCCGGCCCCGACGGGCTGGCGGCCATGCAACCACAGCGTGCGTTCGCCGCCGGCCAGCTATGGCGGCCATTGCTTTCGCTGCCGCGCGCGGCACTGCTGGCGCATGCCCAGGCACATGGGCTGCGCTGGATCGAAGACCCGGCGAACACCGACCTGCACCACGACCGCAACTTCCTGCGCCACCAGCTGCTGCCGCTGCTGCGCCAGCGCTGGCCGCACGCCGATGCCGCGTTCGCCGCCAGCGCCGCGCTCAGCGGCCAGGCCGGCGCGCTGCTCGGCCTGCGCGAGGAGGCGTGGCTTGCCGAGCATGCCGCCGGGGGCCCGCTGCCGCTGGACG
>JAEWJB010000095.1 GCA_023386795.1 Pseudomonadota bacterium | reverse complement strand
CCCTCGCCCTGGGGCGCCGCCGCCGCCGAACCCATCGCGCCGCCGCGCGTGCCGCCCCGCCCGCCGATTCCGAGCGGCCCCGGTCCGCTGGAACGTTTCATCGACGCCGCCAAGCGCTGGTTTACCGAAGGCAACGTGCCGGTCAAGGTCGGCATGCTGGTGCTGCTGGCCGGCGTCGGCGCGCTGCTCAAGTACGCCAGCGATCAAGGCTGGTTGCGCCTGCCCGTCGAGCTGCGCCTGGCCGGCATCGCCGCCGCCGCGCTGGGCGGGTTGGTGTTCGGCTGGCGCCAGCGCCTGGCCAAGCCGAGCTTCGGGCTCGCGCTGCAGGGCGGGGCGATCGGCGTGCTGCTGCTCGTCGTGTTCGCCGCGTTCAAACTTTACGGATCGATCAACGCCACCGCCGCGTTCGCGTTGAGCGTGTTGCTTGTGGCCGGCATGTGCGTGCTGGCGGTGCTGCAGGAGTCGCGCACGCTGGCGGTGCTCGGCACGCTGGCCGGCTTCCTCGCGCCCCTGTGGCTGTCCACCGGCAGCGGCAACCATGTCGCGCTGTTCTCGTACTACGCGCTGGTGAATGCCGGCGTGTTCGCCATCGCGTGGTGGCGCCCGTGGCGGGTGCTCAACCTGCTGGGTTTCGCCTTCACCTTCGGCATCGGCACGCTGTGGGGCGTGCTGAGCTACAAGCCGACGCAGTTCAGCACCACCGAACCGTTCCTGCTGCTGTTCTTCGCGTTCTACCTGCTGATTCCCGTGTTGTACGCGCGCCGCGAGGGCAGTGCGCGCTGGGTAGATGGCAGCCTGGTGTTCGGCACGCCACTGGTGGCGTTCGCGTTGCAGGCCGGCTTGCTGCAGGGCGAGCGCTGGCCACTGGCAGGCTGCGCGCTGGCGGCCGCGGTCATCTACGTGCTGCTGGCGATGTTCTGCCTGCGCGAGGAACGCACCCGCCTGCTTGGACAGGCGCATGCGGTGCTGGCAGTGGGTTTTGCCACGCTGGCGGTACCACTGGCGCTCTCGGCGCACGCCACCGCCGGCGTCTTCGCCCTGGAAGGTGCCGGGCTGGTGTGGCTGGGATTGCGCCAGGCACGCCGGCTGCCGCAGTTCGCCGGTGTCGGCCTGCAGTTGGCGGCGATGGTGGCGTTCGCGGTGGCCCTGCCGGTCACCGGCGAAGCGCTGCGGGCCGTCGCCAATCCGAATTTCATGAGCGGGCTGTTGATTGCCATCGCGGGTTTCGCCATCGCCTGGAGCTGGCGCGCGCATCGCCTGTCCGCGCCGGCGGTGGTGGCCTATCTGTGGGCGCTGGTGTGGTGGGCGGGCGTGGTCGGGAACGAGATCCAGCGTTTCCTCGCCGCCGACGCGCGCGCGCACGTGGCCCTGGTACTGGCCGGCTTCACCGGATGGCTGGCGGCCGAGGTGCATCGCCGTCGTCCTGCAGCCGCGCTGGCGGCGACCACGGCGGCCGCGTTCGTGCTCGGCATGCCGTTGGCATTGGCGCAGACCGGGCTGGACCGTCCGCCGCTGGCCGGACACGGCGCCTGGGCCTGGCCGCTGTTCGCGTTGCTGGGCGTGCGCGCGCTGTGGTGCCTGCGGGCGGCACCGGAAAGCCGCTTCGCCGCCGCTGCGCAGTTCGCCTGGTGGCTGCTGTGGACGTGCGTGGCGACGCTGTGCCTGCGCTGGTTGGGGCTGCACTACGCGCTGGCGGGCGGCTGGCTGCTCGCGCTGGGGGCCACGCCTTGGCTGTTGCTGCTCGCGGTGGCGCTGATGCGCGGCGAATGGCTGTCGCGGCCGCTGGGCGAGACATTCGTACCCTGGCTACCAGCGCTGCGCGCCGTGGCCGCGGCGGTCGTGGCGGCGATCTGGCTGGCGTCGCTGGCCGCGCCACTCTCGGCGCGGCCGCTGCCGTGGCTGCCGGTCGTCAACCCGGGCGAGCTCATCCAGCTCGCCGCGCTCGCGTTGCTCGTGCATGGACTGTGGCGGTATGCGCCCGCCGGCCTGGCGGCACGCCGCGTGCCGGTGGCCGCACTGGCCGCGCTGCTGTGGGTCACGGTGGCCACGCTGCGCAGCGTGCATCACTGGGCCGGGTTGCCGTGGGGGCCATCGCTGCTGTGGGCCGGCGAAAGCCAGACCAGCCTGACGGTGGTGTGGAGCGTGCTGGGCGTGGCCGGGTGGATCGCCGGCTCGCGGCGCCAACAGCGTGCCCTGTGGCTGGCCGGCGCGATGTTGATGGCGCTGGTGCTCGCCAAGCTGGTGCTCATCGACCGCCAGCACCTGGGCAACCTGCTCGGCATCGGTTCCTTCATCGCCTACGGGCTACTGTGCACGCTGGTCGGCTATTTCGCGCCGGCGCCGCCCCGGGCGCCGATGCCGCCGCAGCAGGAGGACATGGCATGAGGCAAGTGGTGTGCGGCATCGTGTGCGGGCTGTGTGTTCTTCCGGCGCTTGCGCTGGCGGCAGTGGCGAACCAGCCATCGCAATACGTGCGGCAATGGCCGTTGCAGCTGGAGAACGCGCAGGCTGGCGCGTATCGCGTGCCGCTGAGCGAGGCGGTGTACCGCACCGCGCATTCGCCCACGCTGGCCGACGTGCAGCCGTTCAACGCACAGGGGCAGCCGCTGCCGGCGGCGCTGGCCGAAGTGGATGCCGCCGTACCCGCCGCCGAACTGCAGGCGCTGCCGCTGTTCCCACTGCCCGCAGGGGGCGTGGCGCGGCCGGGTGATCTGGAGCTGATCGCCGAACGCGACGCCGATGGCCGCATCCGCCGCTTGCAGGCACGCGACGCGGGCACGACGACTTCGCCCGATGCCACACCGCGCGCATGGCTGCTCGACGCCACCGCCTTGCGCGTGCCGATGCGCGCGCTGCGCCTGGAATGGGAGGCCGGCGACGCGCCGGTGCAGGCCGAACTGCGCGTGGAGGGCAGCGAGGACCTGCGCGATTGGTACCTGCTCGACCCGCACGCCGCCGTGGTGGACCTGGGGAATGGCAGCCAGCGCCTGCAGCAGCGCCGCATCCTGCTCGACAGCCATGCGCGCTACCTGCGCGTGCAACTGCTCTCCGGCAGCCTGCCGCCGTTGCGCCAGGTGAGCGCGGAGGTACCCGGCCCGCTGCGTCCGGACGCCACGCGTTGGCTGAGCCTGGACGGCCAGCCGCAGGAACGCGGTTATGTCTACACGCTGCCGGGGCGGTTCCCGGTCGGGCAGGTCGATGTCGAGGCCGCGGACAACCAAGCCACGCGCTGGATCGTGCAGAGCCGCGACAGCGAAGACGCGCCATGGGTGCAGCGCGCCGGCCCGTGGCTGGCGTTCCAGCTCGGCACCGGCGGGGCGGCGCAGCGTTCAATGCCGCAGGCGCTGGCCGTGCCGAGCCGTGACCGCTACTGGCGGCTGATTCCCGACAGCGGCGAAGCCGCCGCGATGCCGAAACTGCGCGTGGGCTATCGACCCGAGACGCTGGTCTTCATCGCCCAGGGCGCCACGCCATACACGCTGGCGGCGGGCAGTGCCCGCGTGCAGCGCGTCGATGCGCCGCTTTCGCAACTCGTCGCCACGTTGCGCCGCGAGCGCGGGCCGCAGTGGCAACCGGCGCGCGCCACGCTGTCGGGCGATGCGCAGGCATTGGCCGGCGACGCCGCGCTGGAGCCGCCCGCCAAGCCGATCGACTGGAAGACCTGGCTGCTGTGGGCGCTGCTGGTCGGTGGCGCGCTGCTGGTGGCCGGTTTTGCCGTGACGCTGCTGCGCGGCCGCGCCACCACGCCCGCGGACTGAGTGCGCCGCGGTTTGCCCGATCTCGCGCGACGCCGGACAATGGCCCTCCCTTTTCCCGCGCCATGCCGTGATGCGGCGTGCGCGCTTCCCCTTCCAGACCCAGCGAGTTGCGAACATGTCCATCGTCCGAATGACCGACCTCGACCTCACCGGCAAGCGCGTGCTGATCCGCCAGGATCTCAACGTGCCGATCGAGGACGGCCGCATCACGTCCGAGCAGCGCATCCTTGCCTCGGTGCCCACGCTGAAGCTGGCACTGGAGAAAGGCGCGGCGGTGATGGTGACCTCGCACCTGGGCCGGCCGAAGGAAGGCGTGTGGACCGAAGCCGATTCACTGGCGCCGGTGGCGCAGCGCTTGTCCGAACTGCTCGACATCGAAGTGCCGCTGGTGCGCGACTGGGTGGACGGCGTGGAAGTGAAGCCGGGCCAGCTGGTGCTGCTGGAGAACTGCCGCATGAATGTCGGCGAGGGCAAGGATGACGAGGCCCTCTCGAAGAAGTACGCGGCCCTGTGCGACGTGTTCGTGATGGATGCCTTCGGCACCGCGCACCGCGCGCAGGCCTCCACGCACGGCGTGATCCGCTTCGCCCCGGTGGCGGCGGGCGGCCCGCTGCTGATGGCGGAACTCGACGCGCTGGCCAAGGCGCTGGCACACCCGGCACGCCCGCTGCTGGCGATCGTGGCGGGCAGCAAGGTCTCCACCAAGCTGGAGCTGCTGACCAGCCTCGTGGACAAGGTGGACCAGCTGATCGTCGGCGGCGGCATCGCCAACACCTTCATCGCCGCCGCTGGTTACAGCGTGGGCAAGTCGCTGTGCGAGCCGGACCTGATCGACACCGCCAACAAGATCGTCGCCGCCGCCAAGGCGCGCGGTGCCGAGATCCCGCTGCCGACCGATGTCGTGGTCGCCAAGCAGTTCATGCCCGACGCGGAAGCCACGGTGAAAGCC
Source organism: Pseudomonadota bacterium (assembly GCA_023386795.1). GTDB lineage: Bacteria > Pseudomonadota > Gammaproteobacteria > Xanthomonadales > Xanthomonadaceae > Stenotrophomonas_A. The sequence continues at coordinate 1,095 of JAEWJB010000095.1, read as the reverse complement.
GTCGATGCGGTGGCCGAGGACGACCTGATCCTGGACATCGGCCCGGACACCGCCGCGCGCTACGCCGCGCTGATCGGCAAATCCGGCACGGTGGTGTGGAACGGCCCGGTGGGCGTGTTCGAGTTCGAGGCCTTCAGCCACGGCACCGAGACACTGGCCAAGGCGATTGCCGCCTCGCCTGCGTTCTCCATCGCCGGCGGTGGCGATACCCTGGCGGCCGTGGACAAGTACGGCATTGCCGATGACGTGGGCTACATCTCCACCGGCGGCGGCGCTTTCCTGGAATTCCTCGAAGGCAAGACCCTGCCGGCGGTGGCCGCCCTGGAAGCGCGCGGCCAGTGAGCGCGCAACCGGCCACGCTGTTCTTCGACATGGACGGCACGCTGATCGATTCCGAGCCCGGAATCGTCGGCGGCATCGTGCACACGTTCGACCGCCTCGGGCAGATGCTGCCCTCGATGGACCAACTGCGCGGCTGGATCGGCCCGCCGCTGCGCGACAGTTTCCATGAACGCTTCGATGGCGACGAGGCGATGGTCGAACAGGCGCTCGCGCTGTACCGCGAGCGCTACGACCGCGTCGGCTGGACCGAACACAGTGTGTTCCCGGGTATCGCCGAGGTGATACCGGCGTTGCGCGCCGCGGGCCACCGCCTGGCCGTGGTGACCTCGAAGAACGAGCGTTTCGCGCGCCGCATCGTCGAGCACCTACCGTTCGGCGGATGTTTCGAGGAAGTGGTGGGCGCCAGTGACGACGGCGTCCGCCGCTTCAAGCCTGACCTGGTGGCCGAGGCCTTGCGCCGCACGCACCTGGCGCCCGCCGACTGCATCATGATCGGCGACCGCCGCATGGACATCGAAGGCGCGCGCGCCCATGGCCTGCGCAGCATCGGCGTGCTGTGGGGCTTCGGCGACGAAGCCGAACTGACCCGCGCCGGCGCCGATGTGCTGGCGAAAGACCCCGCCGACCTGCTCACGCTCGTCTAGCCGCTGACGCGGCGGCCCCGTTTTTGATCTGCTTCCCGACGGCGATGAACTGTCGGGCCGGTGGGGCCATGCCCTTTCCGGGACCGTAGGCGACATGGATGTCGCCTAC
>JAEWJB010000181.1 GCA_023386795.1 Pseudomonadota bacterium | reverse complement strand
CCTACGAGCCTCCATGGATGGATTCACGGCGTGTCCCGGAAAGGGCCTGCCCCCGGGTGCCGCGCGACCAGAACAAAAGCGCCGCCTCGCAGCGCCAAGAATCAGACCGCATGCAACTCGATGCAGTCCACGGGACACACCGGCAGGCACAACTCGCACCCGGTGCACAGCGGCGCGATCACCGTATGCATGTGCTTGGCCCCACCGACGATCGCATCCACCGGGCAGGCCTGGATGCACTTCGTGCAACCGATGCAATCGGCTTCCACGATCCACGCCACCTGCGCGGCCTTGTGCTCCCCGCGGCTGCGGTCGTACGGCAGCGCGGGCACGTGCAGCACCGCCGCCAATGCCCGTGCCCCCGCGTCCCCGCCCGGCGGGCAGTGATCCACGCCTGCTTCCCCGCGCGCCATCGCTTCCGCATACGGCCGGCAGCCCTCGAATCCGCACTGGCCGCACTGGGTCTGCGGCAACAGGCGGTCGAGGCGCTCGACCAGATCGGGAAGCGGGGAAGTCATGGCGTGGCGTCAGGCTGCGCGGCAGGGGAGTCAGGCGATGCGGCGCCCGCGATACCAGCGCTCGTGCACCAGCTGCACGGCGTCAGCGTACCGGCATGCCCGGCTGCGCTGCGCTGTCGGCATCCAGCAGCGCCAGCGCGCCACCGTCGAAGCCGGCCGAGAGGATCATGCCCTCGCTCAGGCCGAAACGCATCTTGCGCGGGGCCAGGTTGGCGATGAACACCACGTTGCGGCCGACCAGCTTCTCCGGCTCGCCGTAGCTGGCGCGGATGCCGGAGAAGATCTGGCGCTTGCCGAGGTCGCCGGCATCCAGTTCGAAGCGCAGCAGCTTGTCCGAGCCTTCGACGAATTCGCAAGCCAGCACCTTGCCGATGCGCAGGTCAAGCTTGGCGAAGTCTTCGATGCCGATATGGGCGGTGTCGGCTTTCGCGGCTTCGGCCGGCTTGGGCGCGGTCGCGGCTGAAGCCGCTCCTACAGCGGCGGTTTTCGCGGCGGTCGGGCCGGTGGCCGCCGGCGCGGCAGCGGCGAGGGTGTCCTTGGAGGCTTCGGTCATGGCGTCGATCAGTTTCGGGTCAATGCGGGTGAACAGGGCGGTGTAGGGCTGGATGACATGGCCGTCGGCCAGCGGCGCGTCGATGTCTTCCCAGCTGGTCATCGGTGCGGACAGGAACGCCTCGGCCTCGGCGCTGGTGCGCGGCAGGATCGGCTTGAGCGCGGCCACCAGCACGCGGAACAGGTTCAGGCCCTGGGTGCACACCGCCTGCAGCTGCGCATCGCTGCCCTCCTGCTTGGCGATCACCCACGGCTTGGTCTCGTCGATGTACTTGTTGGCCTCGTCGGCCAGCGCCATCGCCTGGCGGATCGCGCCGGCCGGGTCGTTGCGCTCGTAGGCTTCGCGGATCGGGGCCAGCGCGGCAACGAAGCGCGCGTACTGCGCCGGGTCCGGCAGCACGTCGGCGAGCTTGCCTTCGAAGCGCTTGCTGATGAAGCCGGCGCAGCGGCTGGCGAGGTTGACGAACTTGCCGACCAGGTCGGAGTTCACCCGCGCGATGAAGTCGCCGAGGTTGAGGTCCAGGTCGTCCACACCACCGGAAGACTTGGCCGCGAAGTAATAGCGCAGTGCCTCCGGTTCCAGGCCGACATCCAGGTAGGTGCGTGCCATCACGAAGGTGCCGCGCGACTTGGACATCTTCGCGCCGTCCACGGTGAGGTAGCCGTTGACGTGCAGGCGCGTGGGCGCACGCTGGCCGGTGCCGTGCAGCACCGCCGGCCAGAACAGGCCGTGGAAGTTGACGATGTCCTTGCCGATGAAGTGGTGCAGCTCGGTGTCGGTGCCGGCGGCGAGGTGGCGTTCGAAGTCCTCGCCGATTTCCGCGCACAGGGTCTTGAAGCTGCTCAGGTAGCCGATCGGCGCGTCCAGCCACACATAGAAATACTTGCCCGGGTGGCCGGGAATCTGGAAGCCGAAGTAAGGTGCATCGCGCGAGATGTCCCACGCGCGCAGGCCACCCTCGGCGTCCAGCCATTCCATCAGCTTGGCCTTCACCCCGGGCAGGGCGACATCGCCGGCCAGCCACTGCCGCAGGAAGGATTCGAACCGGCCGACCTCGAAGAAGAAATGCTCCGAGTCGCGGATTTCCGGCGTCGCCCCGGAAATCACCGACTTGGGTTCCTTCAGGTCGGTCGGCGCGTAGGTCGCGCCACAGACCTCGCAGTTGTCGCCGTACTGGTCGGGCGTGCCGCAGTTCGGGCAGATGCCCTTGATGTAGCGGTCCGGCAGGAACATGCCCTTGGCCGGGTCGTAGAACTGCGCCACCGAGCGGCGGCTGATGTGCCCGGCCGCGTCCAGGCGCTGGTAGAACGCCTCGGTCAGTTCGCGGTTGGCCGGCGAGTTGGTCGAGTCGTAGTGGTCGAAGGCCACGCCGAAGGCGGCGAAGTCGCGCTCGTGGCTGGCCTGCACGCCGGCGATGAAGGCTTCCGGGGTGACCCCGGCCTTCTCGGCGGCGAGCATGATCGGCGTGCCGTGCGTGTCGTCGGCGCACACGAACCAGGTCTTGTCGCCGCGCAGCCGGCGCGCGCGCACCCAGATGTCGGCCTGGATATAGCCGACCAGGTGGCCCAGGTGCAGGGGGCCGTTGGCGTAGGGCAGGGCGGTGGTGACGAGGGCGGTGCGGGACATGGCGGGATGACAGCCTGGCGGGACGCGGGGGACCGGGGATTATCGCATGGCCGAAACGAACGACCCGGCCGGAGCCGGGTCGCGAAGGACGCAGGTGGGTGACGCGCTTATTCGCGCACCCAGGTCTGCGCCCGGCAGATGAACATGATGCAGCCGGAAACATCCAGCTTCTGGCCACCCGGCTGCAGTTCCAGCTTGGACTTGTAGGTCTTGCCGTTGGCCGGATCCAGGATGGTGCCGCCGGACCAGTGGCTGGCGTCGTCGGCCTTGAGGTTCCACAGGATGGTCATGCCCTTGACCGGCTTGTTCTTGCGCTCGCCGTCGCACTTGTCGCAGACCGGGTTCGGGCCGCGGTCGGACTGCAGGATCTCGACCACCTTGCCCGACAGCGTGCCATTGGCAGCCTGGGTGATCTCGACGATGGACTTCACCTTGCCGGTCTTGTCGTCGATGGTCTTCCAGCGGCCGGCGGCCGAATCGGCCGCGCTGGCGGCCAGGCTCAGGCCGAGCAGCGGCAGCGCGAGCAGCAGGGCGTGACGGAGTTTGCGCATGTGTCCCCTCCCAGGGCATTCGAAGTACCCGGCAACGCGCCGGGCGATGCGCCGACTTTATACCCATTCGCGCGGGTACGGAAACCGCCGGGGACGGGTCAACGGCCCCGGCGGCGGCGGTCAGTACCGGTAGGACAGGCTGGTGAAAAGGTAGCGGCCGGCCGGGTCGTAGCCGCTGGGCGAGTTGGCGTTGCCGTACGCGCCCACCAGGGTGGAACCGACCAGCGGCGGGGCGCGGTCGAACAGGTTGTTCACCCCCAGCGTCCATTCCCAGGCGTCGGCGAAACGCATCGAACCACTGAGGTCGAAGTAGTTGGCCGCATCGATGCCGCCGGCCTGTGCGACCAACTTGTCGGTGGTGCCTGCCGTGCCATCGGTGTTGGTGTAGTCGACCTCGCCGACATAACGCCAGCGCACCCCCACCGAGTAGTTGTCCCAGCTGTAGCGGGCATTGGCCACGTGGCGCCACTGCGGGCTGTTGCACGATTCGTTGATGACGCCCGCGCAATCGTAGCTGGCGCTGGCAACGCCCGGGATCGGCTCGTTCTTCTGTTCCAGCGTGTAGCTGCCGACCAGGTCGGTGACCAGGCTGCCCGCGCCGACGGTCCAGCGGTAGCGTGCGCTCAGGTCGATGCCGCGGTAGTAGAAGTTGCCGAAGTTGTCGTAGACATTGGTGACGTAGCCCGAATCCACCCGGTCATCGCCCACCCACAGGTCGCCGGTGGAGCGGTTGCGGTGCACGCGGTCGCACAGCGCGGCGATGCCATTCTGGCCGCAGCTGCGCAGGATCGTGCTGGCACCGATGTCGGTGATCGCGTTGCGGACCTCGATGTCGTAGTAGTCCACGCTCAGGTCGAGGCGGGGGATCGGGGTGAACGCCGCCCCGAAGGTCCAGGTGTCGGCGGTTTCCGGGGCCAGTTCCCGGCTGCCGCCATAGAGCATGTTGTACTGGCCGGCCGGGCTCTCCAGCACGGTGCCGTACTGCGCGGCGCTCACCCCGGTGCGTGCGCATTGCGCGGGGGTGAACTCCGGCGTGCTGCCGGCGCACGGGTCGCTGCCGTTCCACAACGCGATGGTCTGCGGACGGTACAACGCCGAGACGCTGGGGCCGCGGATCGCGCGGTTCCATCCGCCGCGCAGGTGCAGGCGGTCCTCGAACAGGTCCGCGGTCAGGCCAACCTTGTAGGTGCCCACACCGCCGGAAGTGGAGTAATCCGAATAGCGCACGCCCAGGTCGGCGTTGAGCCGGTCGAGCGCGCCGGCATGGGCGATGATCGGCAGGCCGCCTTCGAGAAACGCCTCGGTGACGTTGTAGGCACCGCTCACGTCCGGGCGCGGGCCGCCGGCGCCGGAGAAGTTGCCGGTGCGGGTGTCGTTGTCGGACGTGGTGCCGTAGCGCTGGTCGCGCCATTCCATGCCGACCACCAGCTTGAATGCATCCTCGGCTGCCCAGGGCAGGGACCACCCGGTGTCCCCGCTTGCATAGGCCGAAAGCACCTTCAGCGTGGTGTCCCATTCGCGCAGGCTGGTGCCGGCAAGCGCTGCGGCCGCGGCCGGGGTCACGCCGTTGGGCACCCAGACGTTGTACGGCACGCAACCTTTGAAGGCGCCGGCGGGGCAGCCGCGCAGCGCGTCGACCACGCGGTCCTTGAGGAAATCGTTGCGGGCGGTCTCGGTGCTGTTGTTGCGCGCATAGAGGAAATAGGCGTCATACGACCAGCGCTCGTTGAGGTCGCCGTTGCTGCCGACTACCAGGCGGAAGCTGTTGGTGTCGGTATCGGTGACCCGCGCGCCACCTTCGACGTTGCGCTTGCCCACGCTGACCGACACGTCGCTGCCCGCCACGCCCAGGTCGCTGCACAGGCTGCCCAGCAGCGGGTCGGTGCATGCCATCGACAGGTCGTCGCCGAAGAACGTGCCGCTGGGTGCAAGCTGCGAGGTCGACTGGTGGTTGACGAACTGGCCCTCCAGGTACGGGCGGAACTGTGGGTTGATCTCGTACTTGAGCGAGAAGCCACCGTTGAAGCGTTCGTCCGGGCGCTGGTAGAAATTCGCCGGCGCATAGTTGTACAGGCCGGCCTGGCCCGGCGCCCAGCGGCCGTCTGGCAGCAGGTGGGCATAGCGCGCGCGGCCGCTGTCGTCGGTAACGAGGAAGTTCGGCGGATCGGCGGTGGCCGAGCCGCCGCAGCCGGTGCCGCTGGCGTTGAGCGCGCAGGCGGAGTAGTCGCGGTCGCCCTGCATCAGCGCCTCGTTCTTTCGCCAGCCGAGCCAGCCGATGGCATGGCCGTTCTCGCCGAACTTGCCGCCGACGGCGAGGTCGAGATTGCGGGCGATGCCGCCGAACCCGGAATTGCCTTGCGCAGACGCATAGCCGGATTGTCCGGCCAGCTTGCGCATGTAGTCGTTGTCGTTGTCGTGCTGGTAGGCGGAATAGCCGATGTTGGCGGCCACGCCTTCGAACTCGTCGTCGAGCATGAAGTTGACCACGCCGGCCACCGCATCCGAGCCATACACCGCCGACGCCCCGCCGGTGAGCACGTCCACGCGCTTGAGCAGGTAGGACGGGATGATGCTCAGGTCGGTGGTTTCATCGGTGCCGATCGGCAGGCGGCGGCCGTTGAACAGGGTGAGCGTGCGCGAGGCACCCAGGTCACGCAGGCTGACGGTGCCGTAGCCGGTCGCGCCGTTGTTCTGGAAGCTGTCGAAATTGGCGGTCATCTGCGGGAACTGGTTGACCAGGTCCTCCACCCGCGTGGCGCCGCTCTGCTTGAAGCGTTCGGCGTCGATCTCCATCACCGGGCTGGCCGCGGTCATGGTCTGGCTCTTGAGGCGGGTGCCGGTCACGCTCACCGCCTCCAGGGTGGTGGTGGCGTCGGCCGGCGCGGCGGGCGGTGTGTCCTGCGCCTGTGCGGCGGTGCCGCCGATCAGCGCGGTGATCGCCAGCGCCAGTCGTGCGCGCCGGGCGCGCGGGGTCTGTCCATGCATTGCGTGCTTCCTCTCGAACGGGTGGGCTGCCCACCGCATCGACGCTTTGGCGTGTGCGGCGGCGTCCTTGCATGACGCCGTTCGTAAGGATTTCGTTCAAGCGCAGTTCTGCACGCGTTGCGACAAATGGCCGTGCGACGCGCACAACCGTACAACTCGTTGGATTTTTCGCACGCCTCAGACGGCGTACAGCTCCAGCGGGAGGTCGTCGGGGTCGGCGAAGAAGGTGAAGCGCTTGCCGGTGTACTCGTCCACGCGGATCGGTTCGCAGGCCACGCCGGCGGCGGTCAGGCGTGCGACGGCGGCGTCGAGGTCACCGACGCGGAAGGCGAGGTGGCGCAGGCCCTGTGCTTCGGGACGACTCGGGCGCGGCGGCGGCGCCGGAAAGGAAAACAGCTCGATCTGGCTGCCGTCGGGCAGGGCGAGATCGAGCTTCCAGGAGTCGCGGGCCTGGCGATAGACCTCGTGGACCACGCGCAAGCCCAGGGTCTCGGTATAGAAGCGGCGCGAACGCGCGTAATCGGAGGCGATGATCGCGACGTGGTGGATGCCCTGGAGCATGCTGGCCTCCATGTGTGGGGAAGCACGCGATGATCGCATGCGCGCGCTGAACTGCCGGGTCAGGGCGTGCCGTAGAGGAAGCGATGCGCGATCTTCAGCGCCAGCGGATACGGCTCGGGCCCATCGCGGTTGGTGAGTACGATCACCGTGAAGTGGCGCTGCGGATAACGCACGATCACGTTGCGAAAGCCGATGCTTTCGCCGCTGTGCCAGACCGTCTCGCCGTTCAGGCGCCAACCGAAGCCATAGAACGGCACGTCGGGCTCGGGCGTGGCGGTGGCCGGCGAAAACGCCTGCCGCAGCCAGCCGGCCTTGAGCAGGCGTTCGTCGTATAGCGCCGCGTCCCAGCGGGCGAGGTCGTCGAGCGAGGAATAGATGCCGCCATCGCCGAGCACGGCGCTGGTCGGGCTCTGGTCGGCACGCTGCCAGTGGCCGTCGATGCGGCTGTAGCCGTAGGCGCGATCGGGCACTTCATCCACGCCGTCCTGGTGGGCGAAGGTGTCGCGCATTCCCAGGGGCACGAAGATGCGCTGGCGAAGGAAGGTGGCGAAATCCTGGCCGGAGGCCTTGCCGACCACCAGCGCCAGCAGCGCGTAGCCGCCATTGCTGTAGCGGTAGCCCTTGCCCGGCGGGAAATAGGTGCGGTCGGATTTTTCCAGCAGGTGCAGCACGTCGATGTCGTGCAGTTGAGTGGCCTGCGTGGCCGGCATCAGGTCCTCGTAGTCGATCAACCCGCCCGTATGCGAGAGCAGCTGGCGGATCGTGACTGCATCGGCCGCCGCCGGCAGCGAGGGCAGCCAGCGCTTGACCTTGTCGTCCAGCGAAAGCTGGCCGTCCTGCGCGAGCAGCAGGATCGCCGCGGCGGTGAACTGCTTGCTGATCGACGCCAGCCGGAAGTTGGTGCGCGGCGTGACACGCGTGGCGTCCTCGACCACCGCCAGGCCGTAGCCACGCCGGAACACCGGTTCGCCATCGCGCAGCACCAGCACAGCGGCGCCGGGCTGCATGCCGTCGTAATCGCGCATCAGCGCATCCACGCCCCCGTCCGGCGGCGTGATGACCGGGGCGGCATTCGCCGCGCCGATGGTCCAGCCCAGCAGGCACAGCCACAGGCAGGCGGCGACGCGCATGGGATCCTCAGGGTTTGGCGGGCGGGGCCGAAGGGGCGGGGGCGGCAGGCGGGTTCTGCTGCGCCTGGATCCAGCGCTCGATCTTCTCTTGCAGGATATCCAGCGGCACCGAGCCATCCTTGAGCACTTCGGCATGGAAGGCGCGGATGTCGAAGCGCGGGCCGAGCGCGGCCTGCGCTTGCTGGCGCAGCTGCATGATCTTCAGCTCCCCGACCTTGTAGGCCAGTGCCTGGCCGGGAATGGCCATGTAGCGCTCGGCCTCTGCGACGGCATCGGTCTGGCTGGAGGCGGAGTTCTCCAGCATGTAGTCGATCACCTGCTGGCGGCTCCAGCCCTTGGCGTGCAGGCCCGTATCGACCACCAGGCGGATCGCGCGCCACAGCTCGTTCTGCAGGTAGCCGAAGTAGTTGTATGGATCCTCGTACAGGCCCAGGTCCTTGCCGAGCGATTCTGCGTACAGTCCCCAGCCTTCGATGAAGGCGGTCTCGCCGCCGAAGCGGCGGAAATCGGGCAGCTCCCCCAGTTCCTGCTGCAGGCCGAGCTGGTAATGGTGGCCGGGGATGGCCTCGTGCAGGTAGAGGTCTTCGGCATCCCACGTCTTGCGCGAGGGCAGGTCGTAGGTATTCACGTAGAAGATGCCCGGGCGCGTGCCGCCGGGGCGCATGTAGGAACCACCGGCCGCCGACTGCGCGCGGTACGGCTCCACCGGGCGGATCTCGAACTTCGCCTTCGGCGTCAGCGAGAACAGTTGCGGCACGCGCGCGTCCACCTTGGCCTCCAGGCCGCGGTAGTAGGCCAGCAGCGCGTCCTCGCTCTGGAAGGTGAAGCGCTTGTCGGTCTGCATGTACTTGAAGAACTTCTGCATCGACCCGCGGAACTTCACCTGCTTCATCACCGCCTGGATCTGCCCGTGGATGCGCGCCACTTCATCCAGTCCGATCTGGTGGATCTGCGCCGGCGTGAGGTCGGAAGTGGTGCTCTGGCGCACGTTGTTGGCGTACCAGGCCGCGCCGTTGGGCAGGGCGGCCATGCCATCGGTGGACCGCGTGGCCGGCAGGTATTCGGTGGCGATGAAGCCGCGCAGCGCACGGTAGGCCGGCATGATCTTGACGTCGATCATGCGCTTGTAGTCGGCGGTGATGCGTTGCTTGTCCGCGTCGCTGAAGCTGGCCGGCAGGTTGCGCACCGGCGCCCAGAACAGCGTTTCCTCGGCGGTGGGGCGGATGATCGCATCCAGCTGCGGCAGCACTTTTTCCATGAGCGCGCGCGGCTGCACGACACCGGCCTTCATGCCTTCGCGCATGTTGGTGATGGCCTGGTCGAACAGGGCGGGCAACTGGTCGGCGCGGCGTGCCCAGTTGTCGTAGTCCTGCACGGTTTCGAACGGCTGCGCGCCGGTGCCCGAGCCGAGCATCGCGGCGATGCTGGCGATGTTGTAGAACTGGTTGACCGGCTGCATCCAGGTCGGGAACTGTTCGGCGGCCAGCGCGCTGCGCGCGTCGCGCACGAAGATTTCATAGCTGAGCAGGTCCTGCCCGCTGAGGCCGTCAGCGCCGATGGCCTCGACCTTGGCCAGCCACTGGGTGGTGAAGTCGTGGCTCTGCTGGCGGAAAGCCGGCGAGAGGTAGTTGGGCAGCTGGTCGTCGTAGCGGTGATCGCCCTGGAACGTGGCCTGCAGCGGATTGAGCTTGAGCGAGGCTTGCCAGTAATCGGCGTACAGGCGGTCCAGCTGCTGGGACTTGGTGAGCGCCTTGGCGGGGGCGGCGGCGCGCGGCTTGGCGGTGGACTTCTTGCCCTTGGCCTTGCTCTTGCTGCCGGACTTGGCCGGGGTCTTCGCCTTCTGTGACTGGCTCGTGGATGCCTTCTTCTTCTGCGTCGCCGCCTCGCTGTGGGGGGCCATCGCCAGGGAGACGGTGGTGGCCAGGAACAGTGCGATCAGGCGGACGAGGCGGGACGGCATCAACGGGCTCCGGGGACAGCGTGGGTTTGGCAGATTGCCCCATCTGGGGGATTTGGGCCAGTCGTTTGCCCTGGAGCGGTTCTCGGGCGGGTTACGTCTGGCGGGTGGTTGCACTGGCTTGCGGCGCGGGCCCCGGCCTGGCGTACAGGTCCGTCGCGGCTC
>JAEWJB010000167.1 GCA_023386795.1 Pseudomonadota bacterium | reverse complement strand
CTCCTACAAATGCAACAAGAACTCAGGGTTTCGCAGGCTTGGCCGGTGCCGGCGCAGCCGGTTCGGCCAGGATCTGGTTCAGGTCCTTCTGCAGGTCGGCCATCATCGGCGTCATCTTCTGCTGGATCGCCTCCATGACGTTGCGCATCAGCAGCGGCGTCTTGTCCAGCAGGCTCTGGCCGGCCGGGCTCTCGTAGAACTCGGCCATGGCGATCACGTCCTCGCGCGAGAACGTGCGCTTGTACAGATCCACGTACATCGGCCGCATCTGCGACCACGACAGCGCCTGCCCCAGCGTCTGCCGCGTGCGGTCCTGCACCTGGCGCAGCTGTGCCTGCTGGGCGGGGGTGAGCGGGCGTTCGGCGGCGACGCGGGCAAACTGCTCGCGCTGCATCTGCTCCAGCTGCGGCAACATGCTGTCGAGCATCGTCTGCGCGCGGGAGGCCGCGAGCAGGCGGTTGACGTCGGCGTCGGTCGGCGGCGCAGCCTGTGCGGCGAACGAGGCCAGGGCGAGCAGCACGGCCAGGCAGCCATGCACCGACAGGCGCAGCCTGCGAACGGAAATTGCGATCATCGTCGTGCATCCTGCTTGGGATCGGTGGCCAGCATACCTCTATCGACCAGATTTCAATGAAAAGGCGGCGCACCGGCGCGGGCCTTGATTACAATCGCGCGCATGCCTTCCGAACCGCTCCAGATCAGTCCGCAGCTGGCGATCCCGCCCGGCGAGATCGTCGAGCGTTTCGTGCGCGCCAGCGGCGCCGGCGGGCAGAACGTCAACAAGGTCTCCACTGCGGTGGAACTGCGCTTCGACGTGGCCGGCTCGCCCTCGCTGCCCGAGCCAGTGCGGGCGCGCCTGCTGGCCAAGCGCGACCGTCGCATGACCGGCGAGGGCGTGCTGGTCATCGACGCCCAGCGCTTCCGTACCCAGGACCGCAACCGGGAGGACGCCCGCGCGCGCCTGGCTGATTTCATCGCCGGCGGCCTGTCGGCGCCGAAGCGAAGGATCGCCACGAAACCCACCCGCGGCTCGCAGGTGCGCCGCCTCGATAGCAAGCGCGAGCGCAGCCAGGTCAAGCGCGGGCGCTCGTCTTCCCACTGGGAGTAACCCTTGAGTCAAACCGATCTGCTGTCCCAACCCGCGCCGCCCGAGATGCCGCCAGGTGGCCACTCGGCCTTTCTCCAGTCACTGGCGCGCCGGGTGCTGCGCTCAAGCGGGTGGAAAGTGGTCGGGACACTGCCGAACGTGCCCAAGGCGGTGATGATCGTTGCCCCGCACTCGTCCAACTGGGACGGCTTCTGGGGCTTCGCGGCGAAGATCGCGCTGAACTTCGAGGTGCGCGTGCTTGGCAAAGCGCAGCTGTTCTGGTGGCCGCTGGGCCCGGTGCTCAAGAAGCTCGGTGCCATTCCGCTGGACCGCAGCTCGCCGCAGGGCACCATCGGCCAGGCAGTCCGGCTGATCCAGCGCTCCGAGCGCATGTGGTACGCGATCACGCCGGAAGGCACGCGCAAGCGGGTGGAGCACTGGAAGAACGGCTTCTGGAAGATCGCCCGCGATGCCGGCGTGCCGATCATCCCGGCCTATTTCGACTACCCGAGCAAGACCATCGGCGTGGGCGACCTGTTCTGGCCCACCGAGGACCTGCAGGCCGACATGGCCGCGATCCGCGCCTGGTACCGCCCGTGGCGCGGCAAGAACCGCGACACCCTGTAAGCCCGTTTCGAGGAACCGCGATGACCAAGCGCCTGCCCGCCCGCCTGCTGGGCTTCACCCTGGCCGCCTGCGCCGTGCCGGCGCTGGCGGCCACGCCCGTCCTGGTGATCCATGGCGGTGCCGGCGTGGAGAAAGCCGGCCTCTCGGCTGACGAACAGGCCGCCGCGCGCGAGGCGATGGCGCGCGCCTTGCGCGCCGGACATGCCGTGTTGCAGCAGGGCGGCAGCGCGGTGGACGCGGTCGCCGCGACCATCACCGTGATGGAGGACGCCCCCCAGTTCAACGCCGGTCGGGGTGCGGTGTTCACCCACGACGGCCGCAACGAACTGGATGCCGCGATCATGGACGGCGCCAGCGGCCAGGCCGGTGCGATTGCGGGGGTCCATCGCGTGCGCAACCCGATCCAGCTGGCGAAGGCGGTGATGCAGCATTCCGCGCACGTGATGCTGGCGGGCGAGGGCGCGGAGGTGTTCGCGAAGGAGCAGGGCATCGCCCTGGTGGATCCTTCCTACTTCCGTACCGACAAGCGCTGGCAGCAGCTGCAGAAGGCGCTGAAGGAAGAGGCCAGCGGCCAGGCGCATGCCGATGTGGAGACCGCCAAGCATTTCGGCACGGTCGGCGCGCTGGCGCTGGACGGACAGGGCCGGCTGGCCGCCGGCACCTCCACCGGAGGCATGACCAACAAGCGCTATGGCCGCGTCGGCGACTCGCCGGTGATTGGCGCGGGCACCTATGCCAACCGCCAGTGCGCGGTGTCGGGCACGGGCTGGGGCGAGTACTACCTGCGGGCGGTAGCCGCCCATGACATCTGCGCCCGCGTGAAGTACGCCGGGCAATCCGTGCAGCAGGCGGCCGAGGCCGTCATCGACCAGGAGATCCCGGCGGCCGGTGGCAACGGCGGCGCCATCGCCCTGGACGCCCAGGGCCACATGGCCTTCCCGTTCAATACCCAGGGCATGTACCGGGGCTGGATCGGTGCCGACGGTGTGCCGCATGTGGCGATCTTCGCCGACGAGCCGTTCCCCGCGCACTGAACCGGCTCCAGCCACCCAATGGCACATGGCGGGCTTCCCCCGAACGCGCTAGGGTGCGCGCACTCGTCGTTCAACCCCGTACTCCCAGGAGTTCCTGTCCATGACGCGCACTGTCGTATTGGCCGCTGCCATCAGCCTGGCGCTGGCCGCCTGTTCCGGTAAAGAGTCCACCCCCGTGTCCGAAACCGCCGCCCCCGCCGCCGCGCCGGCTCCCGCCACCGCCAACGTGCTGTTGAGCGCCAGCCCGCTGCCGTTCCAGGCCCCGCAGTTCGACAAGATCCAGGACAGCGATTTCGTGCCGGCCTTCGAGGAAGGCATGAAGCAGCACCTGGCCGAAGTGCGCAAGATCGCCGACAACACCGAAGCGCCGACCTTCGACAACACCTTCGTGCCGCTGGAGAAGAGCGGCGAGACGCTCAAGCGCGTCGCGCTGACGTTCTTCGGCGTGGTCCAGGCCGACACCAACGATGCGCGCCAGAAGATCCAGGAAGAAGTGGCACCCAAGCTGGCCGCCCACCAGGACGAGATCAACCTCGACCCGAAGCTGTTCGCGCGCATCAAGACCATCTACGACGCGCGCGACACGCTGAACCTCGATGCCGAGCAGAAGCGTCTGGTCGACCGCACGTACGACCAGTTCGTGCGCGCCGGCGCGCAGCTGTCCGATGCCGACAAGGCAACCCTGCGCAAGCTCAACGTCGAGGAGACCACGCTCTCCACGCAGTTCCACACCAAGCTGGTCGCGGCCACCGCCGCCGCCGCCGTGGTGGTGGATGACAAGGCGCGCCTGGACGGCCTGTCCGACAGCGACATCGCCGCCGCCGCCGAAGCCGCCAAGGGCAAGAAGCTCGATGGCAAGTACGTGCTGCCGCTGCAGAACACCACCCAGCAGCCGGTGCTGGCCTCGCTGAAGAACCGCGACCTGCGTACCGAAGTGCTCAAGGCCTCGGAAACCCGCACCGAGAAGGGCGACGGCAACGACACCCGCCAGACCGTGCAACGCCTGGCCCAGCTGCGCGCGCAGAAGGCCAAGCTGCTCGGCTTCGACAGCTACGCCGCCTACAGCCTGGGCGACCAGATGGCGCGTACCCCGGAGGCCGCGCTCAAGCTGCTCACCGACACCGTGCCGGCCGCCACCGCCAAGGCGCGCGGCGAAGTGGCCGAGATGCAGAAGGTCATCGATGCGCAGAACGGCGGCTTCAAGCTCGCCGCCTCCGACTGGGACTTCTATGCCGAGCAGGTGCGCAAGGCCAAGTACGACCTGGACGAATCGCAGATCAAGCCGTACTTCGAACTGGACAACGTCCTGCAGAACGGCGTGTTCTTCGCCGCCAACCAGCTGTACGGCCTGACCTTCAAGGAGCGCAAGGACATCCCGGTGTACAACCCGGACGTGCGCGTGTTCGAGGTGTTCGACAAGGACGGCAGCTCGCTGGCCCTGTTCTACACCGACTACTACAAGCGCGACAGCAAGTCCGGCGGCGCCTGGATGGGCAACTTCGTCGACCAGGACGGCCTGAGCGGCACCAAGCCGGTGGTCTACAACGTGGCCAACTTCACCAAGCCTGCCGCCGGCCAGCCGGCGCTGCTGAGCTTCGATGACGTCACCACGATGTTCCATGAGTTCGGCCACGCGCTGCATGGCATGTTCTCCAACAGCAAGTACCCGTCGATCGGCGGTACCAGCACCTCGCGCGACTTCGTGGAGTTCCCGTCGCAGTTCAACGAGCACTGGGCGACCGACCCGAAGGTCTTCGCCAACTACGCCAAGCACTACCAGACCGGCGAGCCGATGCCGCAGGCGCTGGTGGACAAGATCCAGAAGGCCAAGACCTTCAACCAGGGCTACGCGACCACCGAATACCTGGCCGCCGCGCTGCTTGACCTGGCCTGGCACACACAGCCGGCCGACGCGCCGCTGCAGGACGTGGACAAGTTCGAGGCCGACGCGCTGAAGAAGTTCAAGGTCGACCTGGCCGAGGTTCCGCCGCGTTACCGCACCAGCTACTTCGACCACATCTGGGGCGGCGGCTATTCGGCCGGCTACTACGCCTACTTCTGGTCCGAGGTGCTGGACGACGACGCGTTCGAGTGGTTCAAGGAGAACGGTGGCCTGACCCGTGCCAACGGCGATACGTTCCGCGCCAAGATCCTCTCGCGCGGCAACACCGTCGACCTGGCCACCCTGTACCGCGATTTCCGCGGCAAGGATCCCAGCGTCGAACCGCTGCTGGAAAACCGTGGCCTGAAGTAAGTCGCGGCTGCGAACGTGATATCGCGCGGGGTGGCGCAGGCCACCCCGCTTTTTTTGTCCGCAGATTGCGTCGGGGCATTCGCCGCGGGCGCCGCCGGGGCCTTACACGGTGGTCCAGGCTGCCCACTCGTAACCGTCGGGGTCGCGAAAGTGGAAGCGGCGGCCGCCGGGGAAATCGAACACCGGTTTCACCACCGTGCCTCCGGCGCGCTCGACCGCCGCCTGCGTGGCGGCAAGATCGTCCGAATAGATCACCACCAGTGCGCCACCGGGTTGCGGCGTGCCGTGGAAAAATCCGCCGCTCAGGCGGCCATCGCGGAATTCGCAGTAATCCGGGCCGTAGTCCTGGAAGGTCCAGCCGAACGCATCGCCGAAGAAGCGGCAGGCGGCGGGGATCGAGGCGACGGCAAACTCCAGGTAATCGATACGGTGGTGGCGCGCGGAAGTCGTCATGGCGGTGTTCGTGGCAAGGGACGCCAGTATCGTCCGCCTCGACGCGCACGGCTTGTAGGAATCGGCCACTCAGCGGCCGTGTTGGCGAACCAACTCGGTGGGAGATAGCCGCGCGAGGTCGCGTGCGTCGTGGACCAGGTGGGCGGCATCGGCGTAGCCGGCCCCCAGGGCCGCTTCCGTCAGCGACGCGGACTGCGGGGCCAAGGCCAGCAGCCGTTGCAGGCGCAGGATGCGGTCCAGCGTCTTGGGGCCGTAGCCGAAATGCTGCAGGCAGTGGCGGCGCAAGGCGCGTTCACTGATGCCCAGTTCCCGTGCGAGCTGCGGCACGCGGGGCGCGTCACCGGCCAGCAGGCGGGTGAACAGCCAGGCCATGCGCGGATCGAAGCGCGCGGCACGCTGCGCCAGCACGTCGAGCATCTGGTGGGCGGGCGACGCAGGCGCATGCCGCAGGCGGTCTTCCAGCATTTCCGCGTGCTGTCCCCACAACGTGTCCAGCGCGATGCGTTGCCCGGTGAGCAGGTGCATCGGCACGCCGAGCAGGTCACGCGCCGCGCCCGGTGCCAGGCGCACGCCGGTCAATCGGGTGGCGGGGGCGATCGAGGCCATGGCCGCCACGCGGTCCGGGCCGGCGACGAACAGCTGCGTACCGTCCCAGATCAGGTCGATGCAGCCGTCAGGCAGGATCCGCGTCGGCGGGGAGGGCGCCTCGGGCGAACGAAATTGCCACAGCTTGCGCACCCGATCGCGTAAAGCGACTGGCGGGTCAATCTCGCGATAGCGCGGCAAGGAGGGCATCGGCGCATCTTCCCGCATCCAGGCGCTCATCGCTCGGACGGGCCGCTGTCTTCATAGGCGCGCGGTGCGAACAGGTCCGGTTGGATCAGTTCGATGAAAGCCCGCGCTTGCGGGGACAGGTACTTGCCCTTGCGTACCACCACGCCGTAGCTCCGGGTGGGAAACCATTCCTTCAGCGAGCGCGTCGCCAGCTTGTCGTGGTCGGCATCGGTGAGGCAGATCGAGGTGACGATGGAGATGCCCATGCCCATCGCCACGTACTGCTTGATTACCTCCCAGCCGCCAACCTCCAGCGCTACCGTGTAGGGCACCCGCGCCTGCTGGAACACCAGGTCGACCAGCCGGTAGGTGACCTGCCGGCGCGGGGGCAGGATCAGCGGGTAGGGCGAGAGGTCTTCCAGGGTGAGCCGCGGCTTGGTCGCGAGCGGATGGTCGGGCGGCGTGATCAGGCGTTGCTCGAAGCGGTAGACCGGGGCGTAGCTGAGGTCTGCCGGTACGTCGAGCATCGAGCCGACGGCCAGGTCCACCGCGTCCTCGCGCAGCAGGTCGGTGCCGTCGGCACTGATCGCGTTGTGCAGGGTTAGGCGGACCGCCGGATGCCGGGCGCGGAACGCCTCCACGATCTTCGGCAGCAGATAGAGGATGGTCGAGCTGTTGGCGGCCACGTGCAGCTCGCCTGCGTCCAGGCCCCGCACCTTGTCGCGAAAGCTGGCCTCCAGCCCGTCGAGACTTTCCACCAGCGGCTGGGCCATTTCGTAGAGCAGCTGGCCTTCCCGACTCGGCGACAACCGCCGGCCGCTGCGCTCGAACAGCACTACGCCCAATTCCCGCTCCAATGCCTGCAACTGCTGGGTCACCGCCGGCTGGCTGACGAACAAGGCGTCGGCCGCCCGCGACACCGACCCCAACCGCACCGTCTGGCAGAAGGCGCGAAGGGGCTTGAGCCGGTCGGATTTGTAGGAAAAACGAGGACTTGCGGGTTCTCGGGTCGCCATGGCGTGAGGACTATAAGCCAGACTTATTTAAGGCATTGCAAAAACTGCTTTGTCAAATACCAGGCGCCAGCGGCAACGTGGAGCCCTGCCCGCACCACAGGAACGCCCATGTCCGCCGCCTTTGCGCCCCGCCCGGAATCGAACCTCGATCGCGCGACCCCCGGCATCGCCTTGACCGCCCATGTGGCCGGCCAATCCGAACTGATGCCGCCGCCGGTGCTGGCGCTGCTCGTCTCGCTGCACCGTGCGATCGAGCCGGGCCGCCAGCAGCGACTGGCCGCCCGCCGCGAGCGGCAGGCCCGCTTCGACCAGGGCGAACTGCCGGACTTCCGCGCCGACACCGCCGCGATCCGCAGCAGCGAGTGGAAGGTCGCCCCGATCCCGGCCGCGCTGCAGGACCGCCGCGTGGAGATCACCGGTCCAACCGACCCGAAGATGGTCATCAACGCACTGAATTCCGGTGCGAAGGTGTTCATGGCTGACTTCGAGGACTCGACCTCCCCGACCTGGCGCAACCTGCTGGCCGGCCAGCGCGCACTGATGGGCGCGGTGCGCGGGGACCTGACCTTCGACACGCCGGCCAAGCACTATGCGCTGAAGCCGCTGGAGCAGCAGGCCGTGCTGATCGTGCGCCCGCGCGGCTGGCACCTGGACGAGAAGCACGTGCTGATCGACGGCCAGCCGATCGCCGGCGGCCTGTTCGACGCGGCGCTGTTCGCCTTCCACAACGCGCGCACGCTGATCCAGCGCGATCGCGGCCCCTACCTGTACCTGCCCAAGCTGCAGTCGATGGAAGAGGCGGCGCTGTGGGAGACCGCGTTGGCCCACATCGAGGCGATGCTCGGCCTGCCGCATGGGCAGATCAAGGTCACCGTGCTGATCGAGACGCTGCCGGCCGTGTTCGAGATGGACGAGATCCTGCACGCATTGCGCGAGCGTATCGTCGGCCTGAACTGCGGGCGCTGGGACTACATCTTTTCGTACCTGAAGACCTTCCGCGGCCACGCCGACCGCATCCTGCCCGAGCGCGGCCAGGTCACCATGACCCAGCCGTTCCTGAAGGCGTATTCGGAACTGCTGATCAAGACCTGCCACCGCCGCGGCGCACATGCGATGGGCGGCATGGCCGCGCAGATTCCGATCAACCACGACGAGGCCGCCAACGAACAGGCCATGGCCCGCGTGCGCGCCGACAAGCTGCGCGAAGTCACCGCCGGCCATGACGGCACCTGGGTCGCGCATCCGGCGCTGGTGCCGGTGGCGCGCGCGATCTTCGACGAGCACATGCCCGGCCCGAACCAACATGGCGTGCTGCGCCCGGACGTGCAGGCGAATCGCGATGCGTTGATCGCGCCGTCGCCCGGCACCATCACCCGTGGCGGGTTCGAGGGCAATGTCGAGGTGTGCGTGCGCTACCTGGCCGCCTGGCTGGACGGCAACGGCTGCGTGCCCATCCACCACCTGATGGAGGACGCGGCGACCGCCGAGATCAGCCGCGCGCAGATCTGGCAGTGGCTGCATCACCCCGGGCAGCGACTGGACGACGGCACCGCCATCGACCTGGCACTGCTCGACACCACGCTGCGCAACCTGCCGGCCCGCCTGGGCAACACCGAGAAACTGCCAGGCGGCGCTCGCATCGCCGAGGCCATCGGCC
This sequence comes from Pseudomonadota bacterium, assembly GCA_023386795.1. Classification (GTDB taxonomy): domain Bacteria; phylum Pseudomonadota; class Gammaproteobacteria; order Xanthomonadales; family Xanthomonadaceae; genus Stenotrophomonas_A. The sequence continues at coordinate 44,487 of JAEWJB010000167.1, read as the reverse complement.
TGCTCGACACCCTGAGCCGGGGCGAGACCCTGGCCGACTTCCTCACCCTGCCCGCCTACCAGCGCATCGACTGAGCGCCTGGCGCTTTCCGCCTTTCCACGTTCCACCCCACTACCTGGAGTACCGCGATGAGCAAGCTGCCGACCGCCGAACAGATCCAGCACGACTGGGACACCAACCCGCGCTGGGAAGGGATCACCCGCCACTACAGCGCCGAGGACGTCGTGCGCCTGCGCGGCACCGTGCACGTGGAGCACTCCCTGGCCCGGCTCGGCGCCGAGAAATTGTGGAAGTACCTGCACGAGAAGGACTTCGTCAACGCGCTGGGTGCGCTGACGGGCAACCAGGCGATGCAGCAGGTGAAGGCCGGCCTCAATGCCATTTACCTCTCTGGCTGGCAGGTGGCGGCCGACGCCAACCTGGCCGGGCAGATGTATCCGGACCAGTCCTTGTATCCGGCCGACTCGGTGCCGGCGGTGGTCAAGCGCATCAACAACACGCTGCTGCGCGCCGACCAGCTGCACCATGCCGAAGGCAAGGACGATATCGATTTCCTGCAGCCGATCGTGGCCGACGCCGAAGCCGGCTTCGGCGGCGTGCTCAATGCCTTCGAGCTGATGAAGGGCATGATCGAGGCCGGTGCCGCCGGCGTTCACTTCGAAGACCAGCTGGCTTCGGTGAAGAAGTGCGGCCACATGGGTGGCAAGGTGCTGGTGCCCAGCCGCGAGGCGATTGAGAAGCTCAACGCGGCGCGCCTGGCCGCCGACGTGATGGGGGTGCCCACCCTGCTCGTCGCCCGCACGGACGCCGAGGCCGCCGACCTGCTGACCAGCGACATCGACCCGACCGACCAGCCCTTCACTACCGGCGAGCGCACCGTCGAAGGCTTCTACAAGACCCGCAAGGGCCTGGACCAGGCGATCAGCCGTGGCTTGGCGTATGCGCCCTATGCGGACCTGATCTGGTGCGAGACCGGCAAGCCCGACCTGGAATTCGCCCGCAAGTTCGCCGAGGCGATCCACGCGAAGTTCCCGGGCAAGCTGCTGGCCTACAACTGCTCGCCGAGCTTCAACTGGAAGAAGAACCTGGACGACGCCACGATCGCCCAGTTCCAGAAAGAGATTGCCCGCTACGGCTACCGCTTCCAGTTCATCACCCTGGCCGGCTTCCATTCGCTGAACTATTCGATGTTCAACCTGGCCCACGGCTACGCACGCCGCCAGATGAGCGCTTTCGTCGAATTGCAGGAGGCCGAGTTCGCTGCGGCCGAGAAGGGCTTTACCGCCGTGAAGCACCAGCGCGAGGTGGGCACGGGCTATTTCGATGCGGTGACGCAGGCCATCCAGCAGGGGCAGTCCTCAACGACCGCCCTGACCGGCTCGACGGAGGAAGAGCAGTTCCATGGTGAGAAGGCCGCCTGACCTCGCCGCGGCGTGTCCACCTCGGCCGGCTGAGAGGGGCCGCCGCCGGGGTGGAACCATACCGGGGAAGGAGGGCGTTTGATCGGCCCTCGGGAGGGGCCGGGCCCGGGGCAACCCGGGCTCTTTTTTTTCAGCGGGACAGCATGCCAAGCCGTTAGCGAAGTGCCTGGGGCAAAGCGCACATGTATTCTCACGCTCTATGAGATTGTATGTGACGTCACGATGAACGCTTTCTTAAGGTGCTAGTATCAAATATCGACCGGCAAAGCCCGCCGGCCAAGGATGTGGGGATGAACTGCGCCAGTGCGGGGCCCGGAGCGGCCGACCTCAACGTACGTGCGAGCCAGCCGGATGCCACGCATGCGGTGCTCGAGCCTGCCGAGACCGCGCTGTTCGCGCGCTTTGGACGCACGCGCACCGTCTCTGCCGGCCATCATCTTTTCCGCCGCGGCGACATCGGGACGCAGATGTTCATCGTCGTCAGCGGTACCGTGGACCTGGATTTCGGCGAGGACCTGGTGCTCAAGCACATGGGTGCCGGAGAGTTCTTCGGCGAACTGGGCTTGTTGATCGGCGACCACCCGCGCAGCGCGGACGCCACCGCGGCCAGCGACTGCGAACTCATCGAACTGGACCATACCGACTTCCAGAAGCTGGTCGACCACGATCCTGCATTGACCGCGCATTTCCTGCGTCGTTCGATCGTGCGCGTCGTCAACAACGAGCAGCTGCTGATCCGGCAGTTGCGTCGGCGCAACCACGACCTGGAAGAGGCGCTGGACAATCTCTACGCGACCTCGCACCAGCTCAACCAGACCGAAGAACTCATTCGTACGGACGAGCTTACCGGCCTGTACAACCGCCGCGGCCTGACCCTTCACCTGCAGGAATGCCGCCGCGCCGGCCGCCGGCCCGGCAACGGATTGCTGCTGATCGATTGTGACCGCTTCAAGCGTGTCAACGACGAGCACGGCCACCTGACCGGTGATCGCGTGTTGCAGAACGTGGCGCATATCCTGCGCTCCGTGCTGGTCGGCGACGACCTGGCTTGCCGGCTGGGTGGGGATGAGTTCTGCGTGTTCGTGGCCAGCACGGATGCCGAGGGGCTGCGTACGCTGGCCGAGCGGATCCTGCGCAACGTGCAGGCGCAGCTCAGCCTGGAGGGTGCGCCACAAATCTGCCCGGTCAGCATCGGTATCACCCAGCTGGACACCCATGGGGGTAGCTGGAACGATTGGTACGCGCGCGCGGACAGCGCGCTGTACGAAGCCAAGCGCCTGGGCGGCAACCGCCTGCATGGGTTGGAAACGGCGCCTTCGGTGGTCTGAGCATTGGGCGAACAGGAGATCGCGCGATGGATGGTGTCCCGCAACCTCTGGCCGATGCCCCGCAGCTGCGAACGCTGCTGCTGACCGACCTGTGCGATTCCACCGAGCTGGTCGAGCGCTTGGGCGACGCCGCCGCGGCCGAACTGTTCCGCGACCATGACGCGCTGGTGCTGCGGTTGCAGCAGCAGTGGCGCGGACGGCTGATCGATCGTTCCGACGGCTTGCTGCTGTTGTTCGAACGTCCGATCGATGGGTTGGGTTTCGCGCTCGATTACCAGCAGGGCCTGCGCGAACTCGGCCATGCCCGCGGCCTGCGCCTGCTGGCGCGCGCCGGCCTGCATGTCGGCGAAGTGCTCACCTGGCGCAACAGCGAGGAAGCGGTACAGATCGGCGCAAAGCCGCTCGAAGTGGAGGGCCTGGCCAAGCCGGTCGCTGCACGGCTGATGGCGCTGGCACGGCCCGGGCAGATCCTGCTCTCGGCGGTGGCCGAATCGTTGACGCAGCGAGCGGCGCGCGAGCTGGGCGAGCGCGGCGAACGGCTGCTGTGGAAGTCGCATGGGCATTGGCGCTTCAAGGGCATGCCGACGCGCATGGAGGTGTACGAGGTCGGCGAGATTGGCCTGACCCCGTTGCGCGCGCCGAAAAGCACGCAGAAGGCGTGGCGCGATATTCCGCTGTGGCGACGGCCCGCGGCACTGGTGGCTGAAGTGGCGGTCGCGGCCACGGTGTTCACCAGCATCTGGTTCTTTACCCGCTCGGAGCCCGCGATCGCTTTCGCCGAACGGGACTGGGTGGTGGTTGGCGACCTGCGCAACCTCACAGGCGATACGCTGTTCGACGACTCTCTCGAACAGGCATTCCGCATCAGCCTGGAGCAGTCCCGCTACGTCAATGTCGTAAGTGACCTGAAGGTGCGCAACACGCTGCAGCGCATGCGCGTAGGTGCGAAGGACCTGACGGATCCGCACGTGGCGGCCGAGGTGGCCATCCGCGATGGCGCGACCCTGGTCCTGATGCCGATGGTGCAGGAGATCGGCGGTCGCATGCGGGTCACCGCCGAGGTCGTGAGTCCCCAGACCGGCCAGGTTGTATTCGTGGCCAGCGCCGATGGAAAGGGCGCCGAAAGCCTGTTGGGGAATATTGACCGGGTGGTCGCTGATCTGCGCACCGGGCTCGGTGAGGATCACGACGCGCTCAGCCGCGCTTCGCAGCCACTGCCGGAGGTGACGACCAGCAGCCTGGATGCGCTTCGTGCTTTCGCGCTCGGACAAAAGGCCTATTCCGCAGGCAATTTTCCGGAGGCGCTGCGTTTCTACGGCGAGGCGACCCGCACGGATCCCGATTTCGCCCTCGCTTGGATGGGCAGCATGAGGGCGCTGTACTCGATGGAGCGTCTTCCCGAGGCCCAGCGCATGCTGGCGCATGCCATCAGCGTGGCCAACCGGCTGGCGCCTCGCGAGGAGCTCTACCTCCACGCCTGGAAGTCGGAATTCGAAAACCCCGGCGACGCGCTGGAAAACTGGCGGACGCTGGCCAAGCTGTACCCGGACTTCCTGCCGGCCCAGGGCAACACCGCGATGGCGCTGCAGGCCAACAACATGTTCGCCGACTCGCTGCCTTACGCGGACCGGACTTCGGCGCCGCAGGGTGAATTCGCGACCCGTGGCCTGGATACGATGGGTCGTTCGCTGCTCGCATTGGGAAAGTACGACGAGGCGGCCGATGCTTTCGATCGCGCCATCGCGCTGGGCTACAACAGCAGCCTGCGGCGCCGGATGACGGTGGACCTGGCACGCAGGAACTTCCCTGCCGCCGACAAGCTTCAACAGCGGCTCGACGTCGCCGATCCCTTCGCATACATCGATCGGATCACGATGGCAGTGGACATGCAGCAGTGGAGTCGTGCGGTGGAATTGTCCGCGGCGGCGGAGGCGCGGGTCTCGCCGGGCATCGACTTCGTCAAGGATGGCCTGCGCCTGCAGGGCGCCACGGCGACATGGCTGGGGGGAGACAAGCAGCGCGCCGCCGAGTTGGCGCAGGACATCGGTGCACGCGCGGTCAAGCGCATCGCCGCGGGAGACATGCGCAACGCGAACGAAGCCGGGCTCGCGCTGTCGGCCGCGCTGCTGTCGGCACGTTGGGGTGAGGTGGAAGACGCTCGTCGCATCCTTTCCGACGTTCGCCGGAATCCGGACTTGTTCGGCTATCCCGGCGTGGCCGACATGATGGGCGTTGTCCAGGCCCGGCTCGAACTGGCCGCCGGTCAACCCGAGGCTGCCAGGGCGCTGCTGCAGCCGATGATCGACGCCGGCAACGAGCGCTACCAGGCGCGCGTCGCGATGTGGGAAGTCCAGGCGGCGCTGGGCAACACGCAGGAAGCGGACAGGCAAGCCCGCTGGCTGGAGGAGCACCGTGGCTTCGCGTACAGCGAGCTGGGGTTCGGCCAGTCGCTGCAGACCGCCAACGTCGCCGATGCAAACATGGCGGCGTTGAGCCGCGCGAGGGCCGCTGCCGGCGTTACGGGCCGCCAGCGGCAAGACATCTGGGCAGAGACGCTGTTGCCCGATTACTTGAGAGTACGGCTGGCCACGTTTCCTGCTTCCAGGATCGGGCTGTTGTAGGACGTGCCCACCATGATCGCCTTCTTCAGCTGTTCTTTCGCGGCGGCGATCGCTTCCTTTGAAGCCAGCTCCTTCACGTCGCAAAGATCGAAGGGATCCTTGACATCCTCGGGCTCGCCTTCCTGGCGGGTATAGCCAAGACTTTTCAGCGCGCTCAAGGGGTCGGCAGTGAATGCCGCGCGGAAAGCGTCATCGGTCGAGAGTTTCTCCAGCAGCGCCTCGGTGATGTCGGCCGGAAGTTTCGCATAGCTCGTCATGGTGTTTTCCCCTGTATGGATACGCCTGAAACAGGCGCTCCTACTTTATAGTTTTCGTCTGACATCTGCTTGGCCTCTGGCTTGGCAATCGAGTGCGCCGTCGAGACGAATTCCAGGATTCCGATTCAATGAACCAAGCCGTTGCCGACCTGCTGATCCGCCGTTGCGAAGTCCTGCTCATGGAGCCGCGCGAAACCCTTGAGTTCGACCTGATGCGATTGGCCGCTGGCGGAGATGGCCTGGACCGGAAGGTGACCTGGATGGCCTTGGCGCCGCATCTGGATGAGCCCGTGGAAATCGACGGCATCGAACGCGAGTTGCTGGGGCAGGTCAGTCCGTCCTGCTGGGTACGCGCCGGAGAACTGGACGCGCCCGCCGACGTCTTGAAGACGCTGTTGGACAAGGGCCTGCTGCTGGCGCAGGCGGCGGGCGTGGCGGATGCGCATCGCGAGCGTGACGAGCGTTTGCGCGGCGCCCATTGGCATCCGCTGGGCGCGGTCATGCACGCTTTCACCCGGTGGGATGGCGTGGATGCGGTAAAGAACATGAAGGAGTCGGGGACCGAGACTGCACTGGAGATGCGACGTGTACTCGGCGTGCCACCCGTTCAAGCGCGTCGGCTGGGTGGCACGGAAGACAGGCTGGTGCGCCTGCCCGACGTGGACGGCAATGCATTCGACGAGCTCATGCGACGGCGCGTCACGTGCCGCAACTTCGACGCTTCGCGTCCGGTGCCGTTGAAGGAATTCTCCAAGGTCCTGGAGCGCGCGCTTGCCGCACAGGAGCGCATGCAGGTCACCGAAGACCTGGTATTCCTCAAGAAGAACGTTCCCTCCGGCGGAGGACTTCATCCGATGGAGGCCTACCTGGTCATCCAGAACGTCGAAGGAATTGACAGTGGCCTATACCACTATCGGTCGGAGGAGCACGCACTGGAACCGATGACGACGCCGCAGGGAGACCTGGGCGAGTTCGTGATGGAGTGCGTGGCCCAGCAGCACTGGTTCCGCGATGCGCACGTGCTGGTGGTTCTGGCGCCGAGGTTCGACCGCACTTTCTGGAAGTATCGGCAACACGCGAAAAGCTATCGCGTGGTGGCCCTGGAGGCCGGCCACATCTCGCAGACGATCTACCTGTCGGCTACGGACCTTGGGCTGGGCGCCTTCGTCACCGGGGCCATCAATGAAAAGCATATCGAGCGCGCGTTTGGCCTGGACCCGCTGACGCAAGGCGCATTGGCGGTGTGCGGCTTCGGCTGGCGGGACAAGGTGATGATCAACGCCGAACTCGATCCGGGTTCGCGGATCTGGTCCTAGGCCGCGCTTCAGTCGCTGTCGAAATCGACCAGCACCGTCCCCTCGCCGACCAGCTCGCCTGCGCGCACCCGATAGGCCTTGAGCACGCCATCGGCCGGCGCATTGAGGCTGTGCTCCATCTTCATCGCTTCCAGCACCACCAGCGTCGCTCCTCTGCCCACCCGATCACCGGGTTTCACTGGCAGGGCGATGACGCGGCCCGGCATCGGCGCTATCAAGCCGCCGGCCTCCACGGCCGGCTGATCCGCCTCCGCGATGGCATCGTGGATCAGCCAGGGTTGCCCGCCGTCCAAACCGAACAGGTGTACGCGGTTGCCATCGCGCCAGGCGCGCAGGGACCAGTGTCGTCCTTCCAGGACCACCCGCAGGGTGTCCGGCCCGCTTTGCAAGGACGCTCGCGCCTGCTGCTCGCCGAGCGCCAGCTCCCACGTGTGGCCATCCGTGCGCAGCGCCACGCGCCTGCGCTCTGCACGGTGCTCAAGCTCGATCCATGACCAGGCGCGTTCGCCCACACGCCAGCCATCTTCCTGGGACCAGGGGGAGTGCGGATCCGCTCCCGCCGACGCCGAGGCAGGCGCTTGACGCAGTACATGTGCCGCGAGCGCTGCCAGCATCCAATGCGTGTTGTCGATTGACGCGGCTGGCTGCAATGCCACCTGTTCGCGCTCGATCAGCGCGGTATCCAGCCTTGCATGGGAGAACGAGTCCGTTCGCACCAATCTTGCCAGGAAGTCCACGTTGGTGGTGACACCCGCGATCTCGCACCGTGCCAGCGCGGTCCGCATCCGGCGCAGTGCGGCATCGCGATCCACATCCCAGACGATGAGCTTGGCGATCATCGGATCGTAGTAAGGCGTGATGGCATCGCCCTCTTCAACGCCAGCATCCACGCGAACATGCTCGTCGCTCGCCGGCAGGCGAAGGCGGCGCAGCGTGCCGATGGCGGGCAGGAAGCCGCGATCCGCGTCCTCGGCATACAGGCGCGCTTCGATGGCGTGCCCGTGGATGCCCAACGCCTCCTGCCGCTTCGGCAGCGGTTCGCCATCGGCCACGCGCAGCTGCCACTCCACCAGGTCGGTACCGGTGATGCACTCCGTCACCGGATGCTCGACCTGCAGTCGGGTGTTCATCTCCATGAAATAGAAATCCCCCTGCGGGCCGGCGATGAACTCCACCGTGCCTGCGCCCACATAGCCCACCGCGCGTGCCGCTTCCACGGCGGCCCGGCCCATCGCGGCGCGCCGCTCTGCGGTCATGCCGGGTGCAGGGGCTTCCTCCAGCACTTTCTGGTGGCGTCGTTGCACGGAGCAGTCGCGCTCGAACAGGTGGACGACGTTGCCAAGGCGGTCGGCGAACACCTGGATCTCGATATGCCGCGGCCGCTCGACGTACTTTTCCACCAGGACGTGGGCATTGCCGAATGCCGATTGCGCTTCGCGCTGGCAACTGGCGAGCGCGGCGATGAAGTCCTCGCTGCGATCCACGCGCCGCATGCCCTTGCCGCCGCCGCCGGCACTGGCCTTGATCAGTACCGGGTAGCCGATGCTATCCGCCTGCGCGCGCAGGAACGTCGCGTCCTGCTGATCTCCATGGTAGCCGGGCGTCAGCGGCACGCCCGCCGCTTGCATCAACGCTTTCGCGGCGCTCTTGTCGCCCATCGCGCGGATCGCTTCAGGCGGCGGCCCGATGAAGACGATGCCGGCCGCTGCACAAGCCTCGGCGAAGCCGGCATTCTCGGACAGGAAGCCGTAGCCGGGGTGGATCGCCTGCGCCCCGGTCTGTCGCGCCGCGGCCAGCAAGGCATCGCCCCGCAGGTAGCTCTCTGCCGCGGGCGCGCCGCCGATATGGACCGCTTCATCGGCTAGGCGTACGTGGCGGGCATCGCGATCGGCATCGGAATACACCGCTACGCTGGCGATACCCAGCCGGCGGCAGGTAGCGATGACGCGGCAGGCGATCTCGCCGCGATTGGCGATCAGGATCTTGTCGAACATGTCAGGTCTCCTGGCCGCTCACATGCGGAAGACGCCGAAGCGGGTGGCTTCGGCAGGTGCGTTGAGCGAGGCGGAAAGCGCCAGGCCGAGCACACGGCGGGTGTCGGCCGGATCGATCACGCCGTCGTCCCACAAGCGGGCGCTGGCGTAGTACGGATGGCCCTGTGCCTCGAACTGGGCGCGGATCGGTGCCTTGAAGGCTTCCTCCTCCTCGCTGGGCCACTGGCCGCCCTTGGCCTCGATGCCGTCGCGGCGCACGGTGGCCAGCACGCTGGCGGCCTGCTCGCCGCCCATCACTCCGATGCGCGCGTTCGGCCACATCCACAGGAAGTTCGGCGAGTATGCGCGCCCGCACATGCCGTAGTTGCCGGCACCAAACGAACCGCCGATGACCACGGTGAACTTCGGCACCTTCGCGCAGGCCACCGCCATCACCAGCTTGGCCCCGTCCTTGGCGATACCGCCATGCTCGTACTTGCGGCCCACCATGAAGCCGGTGATGTTCTGCAGGAAGACCAGCGGAATGCCGCGCTGGCAGCAAAGCTCGATGAAGTGCGCGCCCTTGAGGGCCGATTCGGAGAACAGGATGCCGTTGTTGGCGATGATGCCCACCGGATAGCCGTGCAGGTGAGCGAAGCCGGTCACCAACGTGCTGCCGTATCGCGGCTTGAATTCGTCGAAGCGTGAGCCATCCACGATCCGCGCGATGACCTCGCGCACGTCGTAGGGCTTGCGGGTGTCGGCGGGAATCACGCCATACAGCTCCTCCGCCGGGAACAGGGGCGCTTCAGGCGCCTGCAGCAGCAGCGAAGGCGTCGGCTTGCGCCAGTTAAGCTGGGCGACGATGGCGCGCACGCGCGCCAGGGCCTGCAGGTCGTTGTCCGCAAAATGATCGGCGACGCCCGAAATGCGTGTGTGCACGTCCGCGCCTCCCAGCGCTTCGGCGCTGACCACCTCGCCCGTGGCCGCCTTCACCAGGGGTGGCCCGCCGAGGAAGATCGTGCCCTGCTCGCGCACGATCACCGTCTCGTCGCTCATGGCCGGCACGTACGCACCGCCCGCCGTGCATGAGCCCATCACGCAGGCGATCTGCGCGATGCCTTGGGCCGATAGGTTGGCCTGGTTGAAGAAGATGCGCCCGAAATGGTCGCGATCCGGGAATACTTCGTCCTGCATCGGGAGGAACGCACCGCCCGAGTCGACCAGGTAGATGCATGGCAGGCGGTTCTGCTGGGCGATTTCCTGCGCGCGAAGATGCTTCTTCACGGTGATGGGGTAATACGTGCCGCCCTTGACCGTGGCGTCATTGGCCACGATCACGCATTCCACGCCGCTCACCCGGCCGATGCCCGCCACCACGCCGGCACACGGTACCTCGTCCCCATACATGCCATGCGCGGCGAGCGGCGCGATTTCCAGGAACGGACTGCCCGGGTCGAGCAGTGCATCCACGCGATCGCGCACCAGTAGCTTGCCGCGCGCGACGTGCTTGGCACGCGCGGTCTCGCTGCCACCGAGGGCGGTACGCGCCAGGGTGGCGCGCAGGTCATCCACCTGCGCGCGCAGCGCCGCGGCGTTCGCCTCGAAGGTATCGCTGCCGGGTTGCAGCTGGGTGGTCAGGACAGTCATTTCGTTCCTTGCGTTGGCCCAGTCGTCATGACGTCAGCGCGTCTTCTCGAACAGCTCGCGTCCGATCAACATGCGGCGGATCTCTGAGGTACCCGCACCAATCTCGTACAACTTTGCATCGCGCCACAACCGGCCGGTCGGGTATTCGTTGACATACCCGTTGCCGCCCAGTATCTGGATGGCCTGCCCGGTCAACCACGTGGCCTTCTCCGCCGCGTACAGGATGGCGCCGGCGGCATCCTGTCGCGTGGTGCGGCCTTGGTCGCAGGCGCGGGCCACGGCGTACACATAGGCCCGGCAGGCGTTGAGACCGACATACATGTCCGCGATCTTGGCCTGGATGAGCTGGAAGCTGCCGATCGGCTCGCCAAACTGGCGGCGCTCGTGCACGTACGGCATCACCACGTCCATCGCGGCGGACATCAGGCCCAGTGGGCCGCCGGAAAGGACCACCCGCTCATAATCCAGGCCGGACATCAGCACGCGTACGCCGCCCCCGACCTGTCCGAGCACGTTCTCCGCCGGGACGGCGCAATCGTCGAACACCAGCTCGCAGGTGTTGGAGCCCCGCATGCCGAGCTTGTCCAGCTTCTGCGCCGTGGAGAAGCCCGCCATGCCCTTCTCGATGAGAAAGGCGGTGATGCCGCGCGCACCGGCTTCCGGATCGGTCTTCGCATAGACCACCAGCACGTCGGCATCCGGGCCGTTGGTGATCCACATCTTGTTGCCGTTGAGAACGAAGTGGTCGCCCTTGCGTTCGGCGCGCAGCTTCATCGATACCACGTCGGAACCAGCGCCGGGTTCGCTCATCGCCAGTGCGCCGACGTGCTCGCCGCTGCACAACCTGGGCAGGTACTTGTCCTTCTGCGCCGGGCTGCCGTTCTTGCGCAGCTGGTTGACGCACAGGTTGGAATGGGCGCCATACGACAGCCCGATGGCACCCGAGGCGCGGGAGATCTCCTCCATCGCCACGACATGGGCGAGATATCCCATCCCGCTGCCGCCATACTCTTCCTCGACGGTCAGGCCAAGCAGACCCTGTTCGCCGAGCCGTCGCCACAACGGGGCCGGGTAGGTGTTGTCATGGTCGACCTGGGCGGCGATCGGCGCGATCTCGCGCGCGGCAAAAGCCGCGACGCTCTCGCGCAGCAGGTCGATATCCTCGCCCAGGTCGAAATTCAACGACGGCACGTGCATGGTGAAACTCCGTGGCGGTGTTCGGCGCACGCCCCGTCGGCGCTGCGGTCCGACGCCAGCCTAGCCCGTTCCGACAAAGAAGTGAATCACAATTCACAAATTGAGCTGAAATCTCTGTATGGCCTACAAACGCTCTGCCCTGATGGAAGAACGCCTGGCTGGCAATCGCCAGCGCATCCTGCAAGCCGCCCGTCGGCTGGTGGCCGAGGGTGGATACCGGAACGCACCCATCACCGCCGTAGCGGCGGCAGCCAGGGTGTCTACTGGGCAGATTTACCGGCACTTCCCGTCGAAAGCCGACCTTTTCGTGGAAGTTTTGAGCTTCGCGGTGGAAAACGAGATCGCCATCCTGCGCGCCATCGCCGCCGAGCCCGTGCCGGTGTGCCGTCGGCTGCACCGCGCGGTGGAAACCTTTGTCCGGCGTGCGCTCGCCGGCCCCGGATTGGCCTGGGCGTTCATCGCCGAACCCGTCGAGGCCGAAGTCGACGCCGAACGCATCCGGGCCCGGCGATTGCTCGGGGAGGTATTCCGCGACCTGCTCGCGCAAGGTGTCGCGGCAGGCGAGCTGCCCGAGCAGGATCTGGACGCGTCGGCGGCGTGCCTGGTCGGTGCCTATACGGAGGCTTTGGTCGGGCCCATCGCGCCCAGCCGGGGGAGCCCGCGCGACGGCGAGCGGCTGGTCGAGGCCATCTGTACTTTTTGCTTGCGTGCGGTGGGTGCGCACGCGACCTGAGTCGACCTCAGCCCAGCACGCCCCAAAACAGCAAGGCCAGTATCGGTGCCCCCCAGGCCAATGGCTTGATCGCGCGTGGCCGATACGGAAGGAGCCCGAACACCAGCAACGCCGCCGAAGCGGTCAGCGTGCCGAACCACAGCACGGTGCCGATCGCGCCCCCGCGCGCACTCCAGCAAAGTGCGAAGGACACCGTGAGCATCGCCCAACCCGCCATGCGCAGCTGCTTGCGCTGCCGCAAGGCCAGGGCGGGCTGCCTTGGCGAAGCGTGCGCCGGATGCTCCATCGCGCGCCACAGCGCGGTGAAACCGGAAAACCCCAGTGCGATCGCCAGCCAGACGATCATGCACCTTCTCCCACTGCTGGCGTGGCGACCGTCGACTTGGTCGGCTGCTGCACACGCGTTCTACGTTGCGACGCCGGCACCGGCGGCTGCCAGCGCTGGACACGACGTGCCGCCACGGCGAGGCAGATACCCAGGCCCAGACAGACCAGATCCACGCCCGCCAGTGACCACAGCCCGGCGGGAATCGTGACGCCAAGATGGATGCCGGTGGTCAATGCGTTGACCACCGGAATGCCGGCGAACATCGCCGCGCCCACATACAGTTGCCACCACCACATGCGCCGCTGCGGCCACACGAAAGCGGCGAACATGGCCGCGCCCCAGGCCCAGAAGAAGACGTTCTGTTCGAGGTTGGCGCGCCCTTCGATACCCACGGGCAGCAGGCGGTTGCCCCAGAAGTACGCGGCGAAGGCGATGGGCAAGCCGGCCACCGCGCCGATGTTCAGTGCATCGACCAGGCGCAGGCCAAAGCCGATGCGGCCCGCCTTCAGGTGCTTGGGTCGTTCCTTCTGCGCCCACAGTACCGCGCCGCTGGCTACCATCAGGCATCCGAGCAGGCCGCAGCCGAAGAACAGCAGGCGCAGCGCCGGGTCGGCAAACCGGGCCATGTGCAGGCCGTACAGCGTGCCGTAGGTCTGGGTCGCGCCTCCGGGCGGTGCGCTACGTTCGAGCAGCTTGCCGCTTACGGCGTCGTAGCGCAGCGAGGGCGTAATGGTGGAAAGCGAACTGGCGCGTGCACTGAAATCCACGGTGGCCTGGCTATCGCCGGGATTGGCCACCGATACGGTGCCGATGTCCACGCCCGGCCATTCCTTGCCTGCGCTTGCCAACAGGTCCTTCAGCGGCAACATCGTCGCCGCCGTGCCCGCGGCAGGCCGGCTGTCGCTGATGCGATTCGCCGCTTCGGCGTAGTACTGCATTTCGTTGCCGGGATAGCGCGCGTTGATGGCCCACGGCAGGTACATGAAGACCAATGTCACGATGCCGGTGTACGTGATCATCGCGTGGTAGGGCAGCGCCAGCACTGCGCTGACGTTGTGGAAATCAAGCCACGAACGCTGGCCTTTGCCCGGCCGGAACGTGAAGAAGTCCTTGAAGATCTTCTTGTGGGTGATGACGCCGGTGATGATCGCCACCAGCATGAACATCGCGCAAAAGCCCACGATGTAGCGCGCCCACACCACCGGGATGTAGTGCAGGTCGAAGTGCAGGCGGTACAGGAACTCGCCACCCTGGGTGTCGCGTGCCGCCACGGCCTCGCCGGTCACCGGGTCCACCGTGGCCAGCCCATAGGCACGCCTCGCCGGTGCACCTTCCGGCGCGGGTGGATTCATCCAGTACATCTCGATGGCCTGCGTGCGCGCATCGGGCAGCGTGATGTTCCAGCTCAACGCATCAGCCGCGTTGCGCCGCAGGTAGTGTTCGGCGCTCGCGACGGCAGTGCTGGCATCCACCTGCCGGGTAGGGAGCTCTGGCCGCATCCAACGGCTGATTTCCTGTTTGTAATAGCTGCTGGTGCCGCCCATGAAGATCAGCAGCAATACCCACCCGACCAACAGGCCGGTCCACGTATGCAGCCATGCCATCGACTGACGGAAGCCCTGCTTCATGCGGCCCCCGGCCCGATCAGTGCCGCGGCGCCGAACAGCAATGCAGCGGGAATCACGATGCCGGCCCAGGCGCGCCAGGCACTGGCCGCAGCGAAGGCCCACAACGCCGCGCAGGCACATACCAGGATGCCCACCATCAGGCCGGTCAGTACCGCTTGGCTAGGTGTCGGCAGCAGCCGTGCCAGCAATACGCTGCTGGCACTGGCGAGCGCGTAGCCCCCGAAGATCGCGGCGCCGCTGCGAGAGAGCACGCCCAGCCAAGGGCGCTTGAACCAGGGGAGGGGGGCGATGCGGTTGGCCACGATCACGCGTTACTCGGCGGCGAAGGTCAACGTGCTGATGTGGTGCATCGTCTCGACCTGCTTCCCGGCCACCAGCTGTTTGACCGGTTCCTTGTGCGCGACCACGACGATGTAGCGGCCCGGCGCCAGCGAAGGCAGCGTCACCCGGCCCTGCGTATCGGTCTTCAGCGTCTTGAGCGTCTTGTTCTGGTCGATGAGCGAGACTTCGGCGTCGGCCAAGGGCTTGTTCTGGAACGAGGCGGTGAAGGTCTCGCCGTGGGCGGCTGTCGGCACCAGCTCCAGCGCAAGGCGCGACGCCGTGCTGCTACGGCCCGCGCGCGCGTAATAGCTCACCGCCTCGTAGCGCTTGTCCTCGCCTTGCCACGGTTCGAAGACCTGGTTGTCGAACAACCAGGCGTCACCCCTCGCGGCCAGCGGTGTGACCAGATGATCGCCACTGCGCGTGGCCTTGCCCGCTTTGCCCTGCGTGCCGAACACCTCGAAGTGCTTGAGCCGGCCCAGTTCGTCCTCGCTCTCGGCCGCGGCGGCCTCCGCTGGCTCGCCGAAGTAGACGCGGACCGGACCGCTCTGGCCATCGCGTTCAATCCAGATTTCATGGGCATGGGCCGACAGTGACAGGCAGGACCAGGCCACGCAGGCCAGCAGCAGCTTCTTCATGAGTACGTTCCGCAGAAGACGGGAGTTGGGAATGATACTCATTTTCCGAAGTCGTTGCGAAGCGGCTTGCCATGCCGCGCCGCCGCAAATCGGGACGTCCGCTTGACGCGGCCGATGCCCAAACCCCGGCGTTTTTTGATGGCTCTTTCAGTCCAACGCGGGTTTTGGTGCCGGGGGGCTTCAGTGAATACGGAGTGGCCCTATACTCCGGCGCGTAGCGAAGGTCCCCGAACCACAGCCAGGAGTGAGCGCGTGCGGAATTACGATCTCGAGTTCCTGAAGAAGTTTTCCATGGTGATTGGCCTGCTCATGCTGGTCACCCTGGGTCTGATCCTGTTTGCCGCCTATTTGCAACGCGCGATTCCCGACGAAGTGTCCCCGACGGCCGCCAAGCGCACCGAGCAGCGCATCGCGCCGGCCGGTGCCGTTTACGCCGGCAGCACGGGCGCTGCTGCACAGGCCGCCGCGCATGCTGCCGCGATGGCCAAGGCGGCGTCCCAGGTCGCCTACGGCGGCACCACGGACGGCAAGGTGATCTTCGACAATCTCTGCACCGCCTGCCATACCAACGGCGTCGGCAACGCGCCAACGCTGGACCACTCGCACTGGGACAAGCGCATCGCGCAAGGCAAGGACACCCTGTACAAGCACGCCATCGAGGGTTTCACCGGGCCCGATGGCGGGATCATGCCGCCGAAGGGTGGCAACCCATCCCTGACCGAGGAGCAGGTCAAGGCCACGGTCGACTGGATGGTCGGCAATCTGAAATAGCCCGGGTGTATGGTGCACACCCCCGCGCCGCCCACCGGGCGGCGTTTTGTTTGGTCCGATCCACGGAGTTCCCGAATGTCGCTTCCCCCGGCTTCCCGCTCGCCGCGCCTGCGGCATGCTGTTCTTGCCCTGGCGCTGTGCGCCGTCCTTCCAGCGTCGGCCGCGGCATCCAAGGCCCTGCCGATCGGCAGCGTGCAGGGCAGTGATGCGCGCAGTGCCTATGAGGGCAGGACAGTCACGGTCGAGGGCGTGGTGACCGCCGATTGGCGCACAAGCCTGGGCGGATTCTTCCTGCAGGATGGCGGCGACGGCGACGACACCACGTCCGACGCGCTGTTCGTGCAGCCTGCCCGTGATGTCGTGCTTGCCGTGGGCGATCGGTTGCGAGTGAGGGGGCAGGTCGCCGAGACGGAGGCGGGCGCACAAGCCACGCTCACGACGCTCAAGGCCGACCGCATCGAAGTCCTCCAGCATGCCCAACCACTGCCGCTGCGCGACATCGCTGCGGCGCCCGCAGACTGGCGCGCGCTGGAGGGCGAGCGCGTGCGGATAAGTGCACCGCTGACGCTTTCCGGTACCGATGGCCTGGAACGCAGCGGCGAGTTGCTGGTTTCGTTCGAGGGCCGCCTGTGGCAGCCGAGTGAAGTGGCCGTGCCGGGTAGTGCGGAGTTTGCCCAGGTCGAAAAAGACAACGCACGCCGCCGCCTGGTGCTTGACGATGGCAGCAGCCAGCGCAATCCGGCGCAGGTGGCTTACCTGCCCGCCGATGCCATGCTGCGCACGGGCACCGCGTTTTCGAACGTGGAGGGCATCGTCGATCGTCGTTACGACGGCAGCTGGCGCCTGCAGGTGACCGCGCCGCTGGCACCGCCGGCGCTGCAGCGACCGGCGCCACCGGAGGTACCCGGTGCATTGCGCGTGGCATCGTTCAACCTGGAGAACTTCTTCAACGGGGACGGCAAGGGGGGCGGCTTTCCCACCTTGCGCGGCGCGCGCAGTGAGGCCGAGTTCAAGGCACAGCTCGCCAAGCTGGTGGCGACGATCCAGCCGTTGCATGCCGATGTCGCCGCATTGATGGAGCTGGAAAACGACGGTTATGGCCAGGATTCGGCCATCGCCACGTTGGTCGATGCGCTGAACGACGGACAGGGTCGCCAGGGGGACTGGCGCTATGTGGATGCGGGCAATGGTCCGGGCACCAACCCGATCCGCGTCGGGCTGATCTATCGCGCCTCGAAGGTGAAGCCCCTCGGCAAGCCGGTGACGCTGGAAGGAGGCCCATTTGTCGACCACAGCCGTGTGCCGCTGGCGCAGGCGTTCAGCAGCCGCGCCGGCGGCAAGCCGTTCGTGGTTGTCGCCAACCACTTCAAGTCCAAGGGCTGCAGTGAGGCGACCGGCGCGGATGCCGACCAGAAAGACGGCCAGGCGTGCTGGAACGCCACGCGGGTGGAAACCGCGCGCCGCCTGGACGATTGGCTGCGCACCGACCCGACCCGCAGTGGCGGCCAGCGCGTGGTACTGCTGGGTGACTTCAACGCCTACGCCCAGGAATCGCCGCTACGCGAACTGCGCGGACGAGGCTGGCAGGATGCGTTCGTGGTGGCGGGTGTCCAGCAGCCTTACAGCTACGTCTACAACGGGCAAACCGGGCGTCTGGACCATGCGTTGCTGAGCCCTGGCTTCGTGCCGGCCCTCCGCGGCGCGGTGGAATGGCATATCAATGCCGACGAGCAGGACGCGCTGGGCTATCGCGAGCGCAATGTCGAAGGACCGTGGCGCAGTTCCGACCACGATCCGCTGCTGCTTGGCTTCGACCCTTGAGCTAGTGGGCGTGGCCGCGATGCAGGTTCCACAGATGCGTCGCGACCAGCAACAGGCTGCCGCCGACCGTGATGGGAGTTTCCCATCGCGTGTCTGGCCAGCCCAGCGCCCCAGCCGTCAGCGCGAGAAGGCCCAGCGCGGCCAAGGCCCACATCCGCCAGGGCAGACGCCGCCGCGCATGGGCGCGGCCGAGCGCCAGCAGGCTGAGCGGCAAGGCCATGAGCACGAACAGCCCGTGCACCCATTCGGCATCGCTCCAGGTGCCGAGCACGGGTAATAGCGAAGCCAGCAATGGCAGGGCAAGACAGTGCAGCAGGCACAGTCCGGACAATGCGGCGGCCGACAGGTCGGCCCAAGGGGTAGGGGCAGCGGGCTTCAAGGGCAGTCCTGGCTGTAAATGTAATATAGTAACAACCATGTCAAGCCCGCCCTGCCATGGTGGGATTGCGCCGCCGCGACCTCAGGTCTTCGCGGAAAAGGCAATCAAGGTGATCGCGACGACCGCCAGCGCCAATCCCGCGCGATTCCAGCGGCTGGTCCGCTCGCCGAACGCGACGGTGCCGATCAGTGCGCCCAGGGAAACCACGCCGATGTTCATCGTGGCGAATACCACCGCCGGGCTGTTTGGCATCGCCTGATGCGCGCGCACGTAGAAAAGGATGTTGGCGAAGTTCAACGCGCCAAGCAGGAGTCCGGCAACGAGGCTGCGCGCCTCGAAGCGCATGTCGCCACGCGCGCGGCGAACGACCTGCAGGACCATCATCAACACGAAAGCGATCAGGAAGCACAGCGTCAGCGAGCTGAGCGAAGACACGCCCGAGAGCGCGATGCGCTTGAGCAGTACGTCGATCAGCGCGAAGCCCGCCCATACCGCGAGCAACCAGGGCCAACCACGCGTTCCGGCTTGGGACGGCGCGGCCCCCGGTCGTTGCAGGATGCCGACGATGGCCAGCAGCCCCAATCCCAGGCCCACCAGTTTGCCGGCGCTGGCCTGCTCGCCGAACCAGAGGAACGCGGCAGCCAGGGACAACAGCAGCGACAACCGCTGCGCCACGTCGCTGCGCACGATGCCGGCCAGTCTCACCGAACGTGCGAGAACCAGGAAGATGGCCGGCAGCGCGATCGCCAGCAGAACCAGCGATACCCAAGGCGTCTGCGGCGCGCGTAGCGCAGCCAGCGACGGATCGAGCAGCCACAGCGCCAGCGCGCCGGCCACGGCGTAGTTCCAGGTAATCGCCTGGGCGATATCGATGCGTTGGCGCGGTGCCAGCTTGAGCAGCACCGAGACCAGGACGCTGCAGAGCACGCTGAGCAGGAGAAAGGGCATGGGCAGGACAATGCGGTGTGCCGGCACGCGTCGGGTGGCCAGGCGGGGCGGTTATTATGACGGCATGACTGAAGTCTCCTTCCCCGTCGAATCCGGCACGCTGGTGCTGGAGGGACCCGCTGGACCGCTCGAAGTGGCGGTCGACCTGTCCGAAGGCGATGCCGCGCCGTTGCCGGTCGTGGCGATCGTCTGCCACCCGCTCTCGACCGAGGGCGGGACGATGCACAACAAGGTAGTCACCATGTGCGCACGCGCGCTGCGCGAGCTCGGTGTGACCGTGGTGCGCTTCAATTTCCGCGGCGTAGGCGCTTCCGCGGGTACCTTCGACCATGGCAACGGCGAGCAGGAGGATCTGCGCGCGGTCGCGGCCTGGGTACGCGCGCAGCGCCCCGATGCCGCGCTGTGGCTGGCCGGTTTCAGCTTCGGTGCCTTTGTCTCCCTGCGCATGGCGGGCGAACTGCAGCCGCAGGTGCTGGTCTCTATCGCTCCGCCGGTGGATCGCGGCTGGGATTTCGACGGCGTTGAACCGCCGGCGCAGTGGTTGGTCATCCAGGGCGATGCCGACGAAATCGTCGACGCGCAGGCGGTCTACCGCTGGCTCGATGGCCTGTCTGCGCCGCACGAGCTGGTCCGCATGCCCGACACCAGCCACTTCTTCCACCGCAAGCTGATCGACCTGCGTGGCGCGATCCAGCATGGCGTGCGGCGCTGGCTGCCGAATGCGGACAGCTGAGGCGGAAGGCGACGACATGGCGGACATGACCCCGTCGCAGCGCTACGCCGAAGGGGTGGCGCGCGGCGACTGGAACGACGACCCGGCGCAACATGCGGCGCTGGCGGAACTGGATCGGATCCACGAGGCCCTGCTCGACAGCGCACAGGACGGCTGGCTCGACCGCCTTTCCGCATTCTGGAAGAAGCCCGAGCCGGTCCGTGGCCTGTACTTCTGGGGCGGCGTTGGACGCGGCAAGACATTCCTGGTCGATCTGTTCTACGACGGGCTGCCGATCAAGCAGAAGTACCGCACCCACTTCCACCGTTTCATGCGGGGCGTGCACGAGCGGCTGCGCGAACATGCGGGGCAGAGCGACCCGCTGGCCAAGATCGCGCAGGAATGGCGCGAGAACTTGCGCGTGCTGGTGCTGGACGAATTCTTCGTCACCGATATCGGCGACGCGATGCTGCTGGCCCGTCTGCTCGAGCGCCTGTTCGCCGAGGGCGTGACCCTGGTGACGACTTCCAACACCGCCCCGGAGAACCTCTACGCCAACGGCCTGCAGCGCGAAAGCTTCCTGCCCGCGATCGCGCTGTTGCAGAAGTTCTGCGTCGAGCTCTACGCCGAAGGCACCGAGGATTACCGCATGCGCGCGCTGACCCGCTCGCCCGTGTACCGCGCCCCGCTGGACGCGCAGTCCGACGCATGGCTGGCGCAGCGGTGGAGCGAGCTCAGTGGCGGCGGCGCGGCGCACGCCGGCAACATCCAGATCGAGGGTCGCAAGATCCCGGTGCGCGGGCGAGGCAAGAGCATCGCGTGGTTCGATTTCGCCGCGCTGTGCGAGGGCCCGCGCGGCACGGCCGACTACATCGAGGTCGCGCGCGAGTTCAACACGGTGCTGCTCGGCGGCATCCCGCACTTCGACCGAATGAACGAGGACGCCGCGCGGCGCTTCGTCAATCTGATCGACGAGCTGTATGACCGCCACGTCAACCTGGTGTGTACCGCGGTCGATGCACCGCCGCTGCTCTATAGCGGCGAGCGGTTGGCCGGCGCGTTCGAGCGCACTGCCTCGCGCCTGATCGAGATGCAAAGCACCGACTACCTGTCGACCGCCCACAAGGCTTGATTCCGAGTCTGAATGAAAGCTGTCTGTTAGCCAACTTGCGCTTGCTATTAAATAGCGCGCTATGTAAATTGCGCCACATGGACAAGCCACTTCCCTTCGATACCGCCGAAAGCCTCAAGCTGGACAACCAGCTGTGCTTCGCCCTGTATTCGACGCAGCTGGCGATGAACAAGCTATACCGCGGGTTGCTCAAGGCGCTGGACCTCACCTATCCGCAGTACTTGGTGATGCTGGTGTTGTGGGAGCAGGACCAGCGCACCGTCTCGGACATCGGCGAACGTTTGTTCCTAGACTCGGCCACGCTCACCCCACTGCTCAAGCGGCTGGAAGCCGCCGGCCTGGTGTCGCGCCGTCGGGATACCGCCGACGAACGCCAAGTGGTCATCCGCCTGACCGACAGCGGGCGGGCGTTGCGGGCCAAGGCAGCCGACGTGCCACAGCAGATCGGCTGCGCTGTTGCCTGCAGCCTTGATGAAGCCAAGGCCTTGCACGGCCGTTTGAACCAGCTACGGGAGAACCTCGGCCGAGCGACCGGCTGATTTGCTCGATCCATGAAATTGCGCACTATTTAATAGCTCACTATCTGCGGCTTAGCCGCCATCCACCAGGAGAAGTCCCATGGCATCGCCCACCACTGTTCTGTACACCGCCCACGCCACCGCCACCGGGGGCCGCGAAGGCCGCGCCGTCTCGTCCGACAACGTTTTGGACATCAAGCTCTCCACCCCGCGCGAACTCGGGGGCGCCGGCGGCGACGGTACCAACCCCGAACAACTGTTCGCCGCCGGCTACTCGGCCTGCTTCATCGGCGCGATGAAGGCCGTGGCCGCGCGCGAGAAGACCAAGCTGCCGGCCGAGCCGACCATCGAAGGCAGCGTGGGCATTGGCCAGATCCCGGGCGGTTTCGGCCTGGCCGTGGAGCTGAAGATCTCGGTGCCGGGCATGGAGCGCGAGCAGCTGCAGGCGCTGGTCGATGCGGCGCATCAGGTGTGCCCGTACTCCAATGCCACCCGCGGCAATATCGACGTCACCCTGACCCTGGCTTGATCCGTCGTACCCGTCGGCGCGCCACGTGTCTGACGGGTTTCCGACAGCACCGTTTCGACAATGGCGTCTCCGTACCCGGAGACGCCATGAAAATCGGTGAGCTGGCCCGCGCGGTGGGCTGCAACGCGCAGAGCATCCGCCATTACGAATCCCTCGGCCTGTTGCCGCCATCGCGACGCACGCCGACTGGCCACCGCCGCTACGACGAGGATGACCTTACCCGCCTGTTGCGGGTTCGCCGTGCACGCCGGCAAGGCCTGTCGCTGCCGCAAATCCGCGCGTTGCTGATGGCCGACGCCTCGACCACCGAGGTCGACCGCCAAGGCTGAGCATGGACGCTGGGCCCCTGCGCCGCGACAATCGCGGGCATGCCCCCCGTGTCCCCAATGCCTCACTGCCGCCATGCGCGGCCCGGCGCATGAGCGCCCCTTCCACCGACCTGTTGCTGCTGCCCGGCCTGCTGAATGACGAGGCCCTGTGGGCGGCGCAGATCGAGGCGCTATCGGCCGAGGTGCGCTGCCATGTCGGCGACCTCACCACGGCCGACACCCTCGAAGCAGTGGCTGACGCCGTACTGGCCGCCGCCCCGCCGCGCTTCGCCCTGGCAGGGTTCTCGCTGGGCGGTTACGTGGCCCAGCAGATACTGCGGGTGGCCCCCGAACGCGTCGAACGCCTGGCCTTGCTCGACACCTCCACGCGGGCCGACACCCCCGAGCGAACAGCGCAGCGCCAGGCGCTGGCAAGCGGCGCGCGCGTGCCCGGCACGTTCCATGGCTTCGGCGAGAAACTCATGCGCAGCTACGTTGCGCCGTCGCATCTGCACGACCACGCGCTGCTCGATTACATCCGCACGATGACCGCTCGTGTCGGCGCGCAGGCTTTCGCCCGCCAAAGCCTGCTGGCACGCCCGGACGGCAGCGACGTGCTGCGTGCCTGGCGGGGGCCCCTGCTGGTGTTGTGGGGCGCGCAAGATGCGATCACCCCGCCGGCGCTTCACCACGAAATGCTGGCACTCGCACCCCAGGGCCACGCGGTGGAGGTGCCCGATTGCGGACACCTCTCCCCGCTGGAGCAGCCTCAGGCGGTCACCCACGCTTTGCGGCGCTGGCTGGCGGATTAGCCCACCGCCTGCCTCGCTTGCTGCGGCAACAACTATTATTTCGGCGCGGTGGCCACTCGTGCGTCGTCCTTGTCGTCGGCCGGCTTGGGCACCAGCAGCTGCAACGGCTGCCCTTGGTAGCGCAGGTCCAGCTGTTGCTGCACGTCGTGCAGCGCGGTGACCTGGTCGCACAGGGACTGCGCCTGCGCCTCTAGCTTGCGGCTGCGCACTTCCATCCGCGCATCCAGATCCTTTTCCATCGCGTCGGCGCGGCGGTCTATCTCATCGGCGCGGCCGGTGAAAGCAGCCCACAACACGCTGCGGGTGAGGGTGCCGGCCATGTCCTCGGCGGCACGCTCCACGTTCTGCTCGAAGGCCTCGTCGAATTGCTTCTGGTCCCAGCGGCCCTTGCCCAGGGACGCGTCGATCTGCGCCATCGCCTGCCTGCGCACACGCTCCACGTCGCGCGCCTTGGACTGGCTGCCGGTCATGATGTCCACCACGCCGCCCAAGGCATCGAAGGCGATGTTCACCGCCTCGCGGGCGATGTTGGCCACCGCCGGCACGAGATCGCGGGTCATGGCCTCCATGCGTCGCAGCCGGCGGGCGTCGTCAGCGCTGATGTCCTGCGCACGCCGATCGATGGCGATGGCCCCATCGTGAATGTGCACCTCGCGCGGGGCGCCCGTCTCGCGTTCCAGCCATACCCCGTCGTCGGCCACGCGCAGGTCGTAGTAGGTGGTGAACTCGCACTGCCGGGAGGACAGTTGCGGTTGCGGCGTCCCGGCGCTGGCTACGCCCGCCAGGCTCAACAGGACCAGGGCCAACCAGGGCAGTCGCTGACGCTTCATGTCGGCGTTCTCTCGAAGGGACACGCGCAGCTTCCGCCCGGCCCGTCCCGGGCGCATGTGTGGGAAGTCAGGATGACCGGATTCACCCCGGGGCATCGCAGCGTCACCTCGCGCTCACTTTTTCCGGCGCATGATGCTGCAAAGCAGCATGCAGGACGGCACCATGTTCGACGACCGCGTACAGCAGGTGGAAGTAGCCCTCGATACCCTGGCCGAGGCCGACAAGGCCGCGCTATGGGATTGGGCGTGCCGCGAGATGCTGCATGAAACCCAGGCCGGCATGCACCAGCTTTCCTGCGTGGCGGGCATCGCCGAATCGGTGGCCGACGCCTGGCGCGCGCCGGTGGACGTGATCGAACCCTCGCGCCCCTACATGGATCGCGCGGCGTTCGCCGACCGCCGCTTGCCCGAGGTGTTGAACGAACTCGATGGCGCCGGCGATGTCGCCCACCGCGCCCAGTTCTGGCGCGTGCGCTACGCCGCGCTGATCAGCGCCACCCTGCAGGGCATGCACGCGCTGGCCGGCAAGCATCGGCTGGCGGTGAAACTGCCGGGCGAATGAAGCGACCTCAGCTGCTGTAGCTCATCCGCTGCCAGGCACGGCGCACCAGCCATCGCGTTTCATCCCAGGTCAGCGGCGGCGGGTCCATCTGCCGCTGGTAGGCGTCATGAAGCACCTCGTACAGATGCGCCTCGCGCGCACGCGGATGACCGAGGTAGATGTCGAAACCGAGCTTGAGCAGCGTGGCGTACGCATCGAAGGCATGCGGGCCTAGATGGCCCAGCGCGTGGCATTGACGCCAATAGGCCAGTTCGCCTTCGACATCGATGAAGGCGCATGCGATGGCACCCGGTTCGGGTGCGCGCGACGAGGACTGCAGCGTGGTGCGTTGCATGGGCAGGACTCCGGTGCGAGAACCACCCCCCTTGCAATGCACCCTAGCAGCCCGCCTTGCGGGCCGCCAGTGCTGATGTCAGGGCCTGCGCATTCAGTCCCACTCTGGTGCGATGCCCTGCGGGTTGGCCAACCGGTGGCCTCGATCCAGCGCGGCGATCTGCGCCATGTCGGCGTCATCGAGTTCCAGTTTCAGCGCGCCGAGATTGCTTTCCAGGTTCACGCGTCGCGTGGAGGACGGGATCACCGAATAGCCCAGCCGCAGTGCCCATGCCAGCGCCACCTGCGCCGGGGTGGCGCCGTGGCGCTGCGCGATCGCCGCGATCACCGGGTCCTTCAGTACCTCGCCATAGGCCAGCGTCATGTACGACGTCGCATGGATGCCCTGCCCGCGCAGGTAGTCGGTGAGCTTGCGGTTCTGCAGGTACGGGCTGATCTCCACCTGGTTGGTGGCGATGGCCCCGGCACCGAGCAGTTCGATGGCCTGGCGCGTCAGGTCGATGGTGAAGTTGGACACGCCGATCTCGCGTGTCAGCCCCTGCGCCTTTGCCTCGGCCAGGGCACCGAGGTACTCGGACATCGGCACCTCGTCGTTCGGGGAAGGCCAGTGGATCAGCGTCAGGTCCACCCGGTCGGTGCGCAGCTTGCGCAGGCTTTCCTTGAGGCTGGGAACCAGCGCATCGCGGCGGAACTGGCTGATCCATATCTTGGTGGTGAGATAGAGGTCGTCGCGCGGCACGCCGGATTCGGCGATGGCCTGGCCCACCTCGGCTTCGTTGTCGTAGATCTGCGCCGTGTCGATGGCGCGGTAGCCGACGTCGAGCGCGTCGCGCACCGAATCGATGACGGTCTGGCCCTTGAGGCGGAAAGTGCCGAGGCCGAAAGCGGGGACGGTCATGGAAAAACTCCTTGCGGAAAGGGAACAGGGTAGGGGGCACCGCATGCGGGGAACATGCAGGGCCCGGGATTCAGCGTTGCAACGGGCTCAATGCGCCGAGGCGATCCCCGCTTCGGCGCGCTCGCCTACGCCGTCGCAGCGATCCAGCCGGCCGCTCAGGCTCGTCAGTCCAAGCGCGCCCAGCACCACCAGCGCGCCGATCCATGGCGTATGCCGCAGGCCCAGGTGTTCGACGACGAGGCCGCCGGCCGACGATCCCAGCGCGATGCCGAGGTTGAACGCGGCGATGTTCAGGCCCGAGGCCACGTCGGCGGCGCGCGGCGCGAAACGCTGCGCCTGCTTCACCACGTAGACCTGGAGGCCGGGCACGTTGCCAAACGCCACGGCACCCCACGCCATCACCGTGACCAGCACCAGCCAGTGATGCTGCATCGTGAAGGCGAGCACCAGCAGCACGAGCGCCAGCAACGCGAACACGCGCTTCAACGCCGGCACCGGGCCGAGGCGGTCTGCCAGGCGTCCGCCCCAGAGGTTGCCGATCGCCACGGACACGCCATACACCAGCAGCACCGCGCTCACCGCATCGGCGGACCAGCCGCTGACGTCCTGAAGGATCGGCGCGAGGAACGTGAAGGCCAGGAAGGTACCGCCGTAGCCCAGTGCCGTCATCGCATACACCAGCAGCAGGCGCGGCTGGGCGAGCACGCCGAACTGCTGGCGGAACGTGGCCGGTTCGCTGTGATGCACGTCGCGCGGCACGAACAGGGCGCTGCCGAGCAGGGCGACCACGCCCAAACCGGCCACGGCCAGGAAGGTGGCGCGCCAGCCCAGGTGTTGGCCGATGAAAGTGCCCAGCGGCACGCCGGTGACCAGCGCCACGGTCAGGCCGGTGAACATGATGGCGATCGCGCTGGCCGCTTTTTCCTTCGGCACCACCGACGTGGCGATGATCGAGCCGATGGAGAAGAACACGCCGTGCGCCAGGCCGGTCAGCACGCGCGCCACGATCAGCGAACCGTAGCCCGGGGCCATCCAGGCCACCAGGTTGCCGACGGTGAACAGCGCCATCAGCCCGATCAGCAGTGCCTTGCGCGGCACGCGGCCCGTGACCGCCGTGAGCACAGGCGCGCCGACGGCCACGCCGAGCGCGTACAGGCTGACCAGCAGGCCGGCCGAGGGCAGGCTGACGCCCAGGTCGGTGGCAATGGTGGGAATGAGGCCGACGATCACGAATTCCGTCGTGCCGATGGCGAAAGCGCCCAGCGTGAGCGCCAGCAAAGCGAGGGGAATGCCGCGGGACATGCGTGCCGCTCCAGGTAAGGAAGGACGGCAGTCTGCCCGGCATACTTTTGCGCAAAAAGCCGGTTATGGTCGAAATACTCTTTCCCTTCGCGCAATAATCTGCCGATGAAGACGACCTTGGACGAGATGCAGGCCTTTCTGGCGGTGATCGACAGCGGGTCCATCACCGCGGCGGCAGAGGCCCTGCAGCAGACGGTGTCGGCGGTCAGCCGGGCGCTGGCGCGGCTGGAGGAGAAGCTCGGCGTGACCCTGCTGACCCGCACCACCCGTCGCCTGCGGCTGACGGAGGAGGGCGAGGCCTTTCTGGCGCAGGCGCGGGCCATCGTCTCGGCGGTGGAAACGGCCGAGGAACAGATGGCGGCGCGACGCGAGCGCCCGGCCGGTCGGCTGCGCGTGGACGCGGCCACCTCCTTCCTGTTGCACGTCATCGTGCCGCGCGTGCCGGGCTACCTGGCGCGCTACCCGGACGTGCAGCTCGAGCTCAATGGCAACGAGCGCAACATCGACCTGGTCGAGCGGCGCACCGACCTGGCTTTTCGAATCGGACCGCTCGGCGATTCCTCGCTGCATGCGCGGCCGATCGGGCGCAGCCGCCTGCGCGTGCTCGCCAGCCCCGAGTATCTCGCCCGCCACGGCACCCCGGCGGACGTGGCGGCATTGCTGCGAGAGCACACCCTGGTCGGGTTTCGCCAGCCGGAGTCACTGAAGCGTTGGCCGTTGGCCGATGCCGGCGGCGAGCCCGTCGAAGTGGAGCCCCACGTGGCGGCGGCCAGTGGCCAGACGTTGTTGCAGCTGGCGCGCGTGGGCACCGGCATCACCTGCCTGTCGGATTTCATGACCGCCACCGACCGCGCCACTGGACAGCTCGTGCAAGTGCTCGCCGAACAGACGCTGGACATGCGCCAACCGATCAACGCGGTCTACTACCGCAACACGGCAGTGTCGGCGCGCATCACTTCATTCCTGGATTACCTGGTGGAAGCGCTGGGCGAGCGGCCGTTCGAGGATTGAGCGGGAAGTGGCCACGCTCCACCGACAGGCCATCCACCCATCGCGATCCGGCGGCCATCCTCAGCCCGCATCCTCCGCACTGGCCTGATCCAGCTGCCTCAGTTCGTCTGCAGACAGCGACAACTGCGCCGCCGCGAGCAGCTCCTGCAATTGCTCCACCGTCGTCGCGCTGGCGATGGGCGCGGCGATGTTCGGTTGCGCCATCAGCCATGCCAGCGAAACCTGGGTGGGCGTGGCCGAGTGCTTGGCGGCGACATCGCCCAGCGCCGCCAGAATGCGCAGGCCGCGCGCGTTGAGGTACTGCTTCACCACCGCCTGCCCGCGCGCGCTGCTCTTGGCCGCGTCGGCCGGCGTACGGTACTTGCCGGTGAGAAAGCCGCTGGCCAGCGAGTAATAGCCGATGACCCCCAGCCCGTGCTCGGCCACCACCGGCGCCAGCTCGCGCTCGTAGCCGGCACTGTCGTAGAGGTTGTATTCGGGCTGCAGCGTCTCGTAGCGCGGCAGGTTGTACTGCGCAGACACCGCCAGGGCATCGCGCAGGCGCGTGGCGCTGTAGTTCGACGCACCGATAGCGCGCACCTTGCCCTGCTCGATCAGGCGGCCGAACGCCGCCAGCGTCGCTTCCAGCGGCGTGGACTCATCGTCCTCGTGGGCCTGATAGAGATCGATCACATCGGTCTGCAGGCGGCGTAGCGAATCCTCCACGGCGGCGGCGATGTTCTCCGGCGACAACCCCGGGCGCTCCTTCCACTTGGCGACCTTGGTGGCGATCAACACCTTGTCGCGCTTGCCGCTGTGCTTGAACCAGCGGCCGATCAGCGTTTCCGATTCGCCGCCCTGGTTGCCCGGCACCCAGGCCGAATACGCGTCGGCGGTATCGACCAGGTTGAACCCGGCTTCGACGAACGCATCGAGCAGCGCGAAAGTGGCGCGCTCGTCGGCACTCCAGCCGAACACATTGCCGCCGAAGGCAATCGGCTGGACCTGCAGGCCGGAGCGGCCAAGGGGACGTGGGGAGGACATGGGTACTGGCTCCGCGACGGATCGGGCCACACAGCATAGACGCCCGTGCACGGCCGAGGTGTGACACGCGCATGCATGCGGCGTTTAGGACACGCAAAGACGTGCGACGGGGTGCCGCAGGGCTCGTGCTAGGCTCGGCCCACTTTGCCCCGGGAGGTCCAACCGCATGTCCGCTCATAAGCTCATGACCATTGGTGTGCTCGCCGCCGCGCTCACTGCCGCCTGGCCCGCCGCGCAGGCCTTCAAGCCCGCCGATACCGCCACGCTGCCGGCGCCCGACACCGCCCTGCAGGCCGCGCTCAACGGCAGCTGGCGCGATCCGGCGAACGTCAAGCGCGACGTCTATCGTCATCCCGGCCAGACGCTGGCTTTCTTCGGCATTCGTCCGGAACAGACGGTGATCGAGATCACCCCGGGCAGCGGCTGGTATTCGGAAATCCTCGCGCCCTACCTGCAGGCGAAGGGGCACTACATCGCCGCGGTCGTTGACCCGATGAAGGTCAAGGAAGGCGGAAGCCGCGATTACCAGCAGCGCCAGCGCGACGGCTTGCAGAAGAAATTCGATGCCGCGCCGGCGCAGTATGCCAAGGCCAGCATCGTCGGCTACGACCCCAACGCGCCGGTGCTCGGCCCGGCCAACTCGGCCGACCTGGTGCTGACGTTCCGCAACGTGCACAACTGGCGCAGCGCCGGCCAGGCCGAAGGCATGTTCAAGGCCTTCCACGCGGTGCTCAAGCCGGGCGGCGTGCTGGGCGTGGTGGAGCATCGCGCCAAGGCCGACGTGCCGGCTGACGACAAGAGCGGCTACGTCGGCCAGCAGCAGGTGATCGCGATGGCCGAGGCAGCGGGCTTCAAGCTCGCCGCCAAGAGCGACCTCAACGCCAACCCGCGCGACACCAAGGACTACCCGGGCGGCGTGTGGACGCTGCCGCCGACCAACAAGCACGACGCCGCCGACGATGCGAAGTACCAGGCCATCGGCGAAAGCGACCGCATGACGCTGAAGTTCGTGAAGCAATAAGCCTTGCGTTGCCGCCCCCGTCCTGGGGGCGGCGTGCAGGCGGGGCTCCACGCCGTCCTGATGCGGCCTGCACATCGCGCTGATCGGCGATGCGGGAGGGTGGGATGCCTTCCCTCGAGCATCCCGATGAACGCCTACGCCCCGCCGGTGCCCTATCACCCCGACCTGGAGCAGCCGGAAGACCACGAGGCCGCGCAGATCGCCGAGCTGGAATCGGTATTCGTGGGCATGGCGCGCACCGTGGCCGAACACGAGGGTCACGCCCATCGCGCCGTGCACGCGAAGGGACACGCACTGCTCGACGCATGGCTGGACATCGAACCGAACCTTGCGCCGGAGTTCGCGCAGGGGTTGTTCGCCACGCCGGGCCAGTACCGCGCCGTCGTGCGACTGTCCTCGCCTCCGGCCGAGCAGCTGCCCGATACCATCTCCACGCCGCGCGCGATTGCGCTGAAGATTCTGGGTGTCCAAGGCGAGCGCGCGCCTGGCGCGGAAGAAGCCCATACGCAGGACTTCCTGATGGTGAACGGGCCTGCCTTCACCAGCCCGGGCATCCAGGGCTTCCTGCGCTCGGCAAAGCTGCTGGCCGCCACCACCGAGCGCATGCCGCGAACCAAGCAGGTCATTTCCGCGACGCTGCGGGGCGCTGAACGCGCGCTGGAAGCGATGGGCGGGGAGAGTGCCAAGCTCAAGGGACTGGGCGGACAGCCCCAGGTACATCCGCTGGGCGAGACCTACTTCACCCAGGTGCCCTTTCTCTACGGCCCCTATATCGCGAAGTTCTCACTGGTGCCGGTGTCGCCCCACCTGCTGGACCTGCAGGGGCACATGCTCGACGAAGATGCCGATGCACAGCGCGAGGCCGTCACGGCCTTCTTCCAGGGACTGACATTGCCCGCCGTGTGGGCGCTACGCGCGCAGCTCTGCCGTGACCTCGCGCGCATGCCGATCGAGGATGCCTCGGTCGAATGGCCCGAGGCGGAGAGCCCGCATGTCACGGTGGCGCACCTGCGCGTGCCACCGCAGACGGCCTGGCAAGGCGATGCCTCGGCGCGGCGCGAGGATGGCCTGGCATTCGCGCCTTGGCACGCGCTGGCCGCCCATCGGCCGTTGGGGTCGATCAACCGCGCGCGTCGCGTGGTGATGGCGGCATCGCGTTCCTTCCGCTCCGGGTTCAATCGTTGCCCGATTCACGAGCCCACGGCCTGAGCACGCGGTTGGCCAGCGCGCGGCGCTGTCCGCCCGGGCAGTTTCGGGCGCGTTGATACAATGGCGCGCTCCCGCGCAGGCGTGCCGAATGCTGGTCCTCTTCAACAAGCCCTACGGCGTGCTCACCCAGTTCAGCGACAAGGGCGCGACGGGCCGCCGCACGCTGGCCGAATTCGGCCTGCCGGCGGACATCTACCCTGCCGGCCGCCTGGACATGGATAGCGAAGGCCTGCTGCTGCTCACCGACGACGGCGCGCTCGCGCATCGACTGACCGACCCGAAGCACAAGGAAGCCAAGACCTATTGGGTGCAGGTCGAAGGCACGCCCGATGAAGACCAGTTGCGCAGGCTGCGCGAGGGCGTGCTGCTCAACGATGGCCCGACGTTGCCGGCCGGCGCCGAGCGGATCGACACCCCCGCCACGTTGTGGCCCCGCGATCCGCCGGTGCGCTTCCGCAAGACAGTGCCCGACGCGTGGCTGGCGATCACCCTGCGCGAAGGCCGCAACCGGCAGGTGCGGCGCATGACCGCCGCGGTCGGCCTGCCGACGCTGCGGCTGGTGCGCGCGCAAATGGGGCGCTGGTCACTGGAGGGGTTGGCACCGGGGCAGTGGCGTGAGGTCGAAGACGCCCCTGCCGTGTTGCCGCGCCATCGTCGTTGAGGTGTCGACGGAGCGCGCGACGCCCGTTTCCCGGCAGCCTCGGACCCGCCCGGACGCCCGGCGTACCTGGCCGATCCCCAATGCGAACATCGGCCGTCTGCCGCCTGAGCCTGCACCGCAGGGCGGTGCCGATGCTCGAAAGTGTTGCTATTGGTGGCATCCCGGCCGGCGCCCGATTACGCTTTGTCGATGCGCGCCAAGCCCAATGCCCAGCCCAACCAGAGCCTGATCGACGGCATCGCCACCCTGCAGGCCCTGGCCTCCTCGCCCGAGCCGGTGGGGTGTCGCGAACTGGCCCGCCAGCTGGGCGCCAACCCCACCCGGGTCAACCGCCTGCTCAAGACCCTGGCCTACCTGGGCATTGCCCGCCAGACCGCCGACCGCAAATACACCCCCGGCCCCGGCATGCACGTGCTGGCCGCGCAGAGCCTGTTCGCCTCGGGCCTGATCCGCCGTGCCATGCCGGTGCTGGAAAGCCTGCGCCGCTTCGGCCACACGGTGGCGATGGGCGTGCTGTGGAACGACAGCGTCAGCTACCTTTTCCACGCGCCACCGGGCATCGAGGCGGCGCGCGGCCTGGGCCGCATCGGCCTGCTGCCTGCCACCACCAGCGGCATCGGCATCGTGCTGCTCTCTCAGCTGTCCGACGAGGACGTGCGCGAGCTCTACCGCGACAAGCCGATCCCGATGTTCCCCGAGGGCATCGAACAATTGCTGCGCGCGCTGGCCCAGACCCGTGCGCAGGGCTATGCGCGCGTGCACGTGGCCGACGAGCGCGACCACCACGTCGTGGCCATCGCGATGGGCGACCCGGTGCACGCCGGCATCGCGATGTCCGGCTGGATTCCCGAATCGGCCACCGCCGACCTGGTCAAGGCATTGCGCGAAGCGGCCGCCGAGATCGGCTGATGGCTTGCCGCAGTGCGGCTTGACCTGTTGCTACAATAGCAATACGTTGCGGCCTTCTTCGGGGAGACGGCCACCATGACCCATCGGATCGACGCGTGAGCGGCGGCGGACGCACCAAGTGGGTACTGCTGGGCCTGCTGTTCTGCTCGACGGTCATCAACTACCTGGACCGGCAGGCGCTTTCGATCCTGGCCACCACCATCCAGGCCGACCTGCGCATGAGCGATATCGAGTACGCGCGCGTCGTGCAGGTGTTCCTGTTCGCCTATGCCGCAGCGTACGTCATGGCCGGCCGCATTACCGACTGGCTGGGCGCGCGCGTGGCGCTGATCCTGTTCGTGGGCTGGTGGTCGCTGGCGAACATCGCCACCGGTTTCGTGCGCACGCCATTCCAGTTGGGCGCGGCGCGTTTCGCGCTCGGCCTGGGCGAGCCGGGCAACTACACGGTCGGCACCAAGGTGGTGTCCGAGCAGTTCCCGCCGCGCCAGCGCGGCATCGCGCTGGGCCTGTACACGGCCGGGGCGATGATTGGCGCCACGCTCGCGCCGCCACTGATCGGCGGCATCGCGCTCACGTATGGCTGGCGCAGTGCGTTCTGGATCACCGGCATCGCCGGCCTGCTGTGGATTGCGGGTTGGTGGTGGGCTTATCCGCGAGACAAGGCGCAGGCCGCCGACGACGTGCCGGCCGCGCCGCCGCCGTCGATGAAAGGGGTGTGGGGCAAGCTGGCGCGCGACCGCGCGGTATGGGCGCTGGTCGGCTCGCGCATGGTGGCCGACCCGGTCTGGTACTTCTACCTGTTCTGGTTCCCCAAATACCTGGGCGACGCGCGCGGCATGAGCCTGGCCGCGGTGGCCTCGCTGGCATGGGTGGTCTACGTGGCGGCCGATATCGGCAGCATCGGCGGCGGCATGATCTCCGGCACGCTGGTGCGAAGGGGCATGGCGCCGGTCCGCAGCCGCCTGCTCACCATGACCGGCGCGGCGATCCTCGCACCGGTCGGCATCCTCATCACCCTGCATCCGCCGCTGTGGGCGTTGCTCGGCGTGGCCTGCCTGGTGACGTTCGCCCACCTGGTCTACCAGATCAACCTCACCACGATGGTGGTGGACATCTTCCCGTCGCGCTACATCGCCTCGGTGGCCGGCCTCATCGGCTGCGGCAGTGCGCTCGGCGGCATGCTCTCGGCGCAGGTGGTGGGGATGCTGGTGGCAGATGGCGCGTTCGACCGCACGTTCGTGCTGATGGCGGTCCTGCACCCTGTCGCGGTGGGGCTGGCGTGGCTGGCGTTGAAGCTGGCGCGCCGCTCGCCGATGTCGCTGCTGTCGAGCGACAGCAGCGACGGGAGCCATCAGGCTACCGCTTCGGCGTGATCCTGGAAGTGGGCGCCGGGGGCGGCGCCCCCGCCCGGGCCGCTGGGCAGGTGGTAATGGCCGTCGCGGTAGGCCATGTCGGTATCGAGCATCAGCAGCGAGCGCGAGAAGATCGAATGCTGCCACTCGTGTCGCCACAGGCCGGGCAGCACGGCGGCCACGTGCAGGCTCGCGGCCATGAACAAGCCGCCGCCGATGGTGGCGTGCGGGGCGATCGGCACGCCTTGTGCCTGCGCCAGCCGCGCGATGCGCAGGAACTGGGTGATGCCGGTGTGGCCCATCTCCGGCTGGATGTACGACAGCGAGCCGCCCGCCAGGCGCAGGCGCGCCTCGTACTCGGTATGCCATTCCTCGCCGGCGGCGATCGGTACCGGGCTGTCCTTGCCGAGTTGGATCAGTCCTTCGATATCCTCCGGCTTCAGCGGCGCTTCGATGAACTTCAGCCGATACGGCTCCAGCTGCCGCGCCATCGCCAGGGCCTGCCCCAGATCGAATTTCCAGTGCAGGTCCACCATCAGTTCCGGCTTCGGACCGAGCGCCTCGCGCAGCGCGGCGATCTCCTCCACGATGCCTTCGTGGCTCACCACCGCATGGATCTTGAAAGTGTCATGGCCCTCGGCGGCGAACGCGCGCGCCATTTCCACCTTCGCTTCCAGCGTGCCGGCGGGCAAGCCGGAGAGGTAACCCGGAATCGCCTCGCGCTGGCGCTCGCCCAGCAAGGACCACAGCGGCACGCCGCGCGCACGCGCGCGCAGGTCCCACAGGGCGATGTCGAGCGCGGCGATCGTATCGACATGGAAGCCGCCGAAGCAGCCACGCACGCGCATCAGGCCGTACAGGTCGTCCCAGATCTGCTCCACGTCCTCCGGCTCTCGCCCGATCAGTTCCGGCGCAAGCAGGTCGTTGATGATCTCGCACACCGCGCGTGGCGCGCAGATGCCATAGGTTTCACCCCAGCCCACCGCGCCGTCGGCGGTGGTGACGCGCACCACCACCGAGCGGTCCACGGTGGGATAGATCGTGCCGTTGCCCTTGCGCACGAGGTAGCCACGGCTGTTCACGCGCTCGCCCGGCCCCAGCGGCCCGAGGTATGGCGTGGTGCGCGGAATGGTCAGGATGAAGGTCTCGACCTTGACGACATGGCTCATCAGGAAGTCCTCTGTGCCTGCCCGGGCACCCGGTCCAGCGGCAGCAGGTCGGCGATGCGGTCGAGCAGGATATCCAGTTCGCGCTGGTCGAACGCATCCAGCGCCGGGCCCGGCGCGCGCACCTTGTCGCTGGCGATCAGCCCCCGACGCAGCAAAACGGCCTTGGTGAGCCGCCAACGGAACACCGCCTGCATGCTGAGCAGCGGCAGCGTGCGCTCGAACAGTTCGCGCGCGCGTGCGTGGTCTCCGGCCGCCCAGGCCGCCAGCATCGCCACATGCACCTCGGTGATCTCGCATGCCGGCATGGTGCCTACCGCGCCGCGACCGAGCTCATCGAGCACGTAGCGCGCGCCGGCGCCACCGAACACCGCGCGCACCTGGCTGCGGCCGGCCTGTTCGGACAGTGCGGTGATGCGATGGCCCGACGGCATCGTCTCTTCCTTGACGTACTCGATGCCCGGCACGCGCGCGGCCAGCGCCACCACTTCCTCCACGCCCAGGCCCACGCCCATCGGCGCCGGCGCGTTCTGCAGCATCACCGCCACGCCGGATTCGGCATGCAGGCGCTCGAAGAACGTGGCCATCGCGTCGGCATCGCCAGCATGGCGATGCGGCGTCAGCACCATCGCAGCCTGCGCACCGGCCTCGCCGCCGGCCCGCGCGAAGGCGATCGCCTCCTCTACCGTCCTGGCGCTCGCGCCGACGATCAGCGGGACGCGGCCGCGGTTCCATTCGCCCAGTCGCGCGGTGAGATGCAGGCGCTCCTCGGCGGTGAGCATGTCGTACTCGCTCGCCAGACCGGGAAACACCACGCCGGCCGCACCGGCGCCGAGGATGTACTCGAACACGTTGGCCATCCCCGCCTCATCGACGGAGCCGTCGGCGTGGAAGATCGTCGGGAGGATGGGGAAGACGCCTTGCAGTTCGGCCATGGCCGGGTCCTTGCGGTAAGTGTGCCGTTATAAGCAACAGGTTGACGGGCGAAAGCGGGCTCCTACGGAGCCTGTTTCAGTTTCTACGTTGCGCTGCAGCGTGCGCACCGAAATCATATTGCTATATTAGCTACAACACTGCCAAGTCGCAGTGCAGCAGTCATCGACGAATCACGCTGTATCGAAGGGCGGTATCACCGGGTGGACGAGGGGGGAGGGCGCGCGTCATGCGCCCTCGCCACCCCCGGCGGCGGCGCTTCGGTTCCTACATTGGGGGAGGGCCCAACACATGCGTAGCTTTCGACGTTCCACCTTGTCCACCGCCTTGGCCGCCTGCCTGCTGACGCCCTGCGTGGCGCTGGCGCAATCGGCCGAGGCACCACCGGCGCCGTCCGCAGCGGCCGCCGATTCGCAGGCCACCACGCTCGACGCCGTGACCGTGACCGGCATCCGCGGCAGCCTGGAAGCCTCGCGCGACATCAAGCGCGACTCGCCGCAGATCGTCGACGCCATCGTCGCCGACGA
This sequence comes from Pseudomonadota bacterium, assembly GCA_023386795.1. Lineage (GTDB taxonomy): Bacteria > Pseudomonadota > Gammaproteobacteria > Xanthomonadales > Xanthomonadaceae > Stenotrophomonas_A. The sequence goes on along the minus strand of JAEWJB010000167.1, from coordinate 7,409 downwards.
CATCGGCAAGCTGCCCGACAGCAACGTGGCCGAGTCGCTCTCGCGCGTGGCCGGCGTGCAGCTGGAACGCGGCATGGGCGAGGGCAGCGACATCCTCGTGCGTGGTTTCAAGGAAAACGTGCTGCTCTACAACGGTCGGCAGATCGTCGATGCCACCGGCCGCGGCGGCAACGGGCTGGACCAGCTGGCCACCTCCACCTACGGCCTGCTCTCGCTGGTGCCGTCCGAACTGATCTCGCGCCTGACCGTCACCAAGCTCGCCGGTTCGGACCAGATCGCCGGTGGCCTGGGCGGCATCGTCGACATCCAGACCCGCCAGCCGCTGTACGGCGATGGCGAGCAGAACGTCGTCAGCCTTGCCGGCACCTACGACGAGCTTTCCGATTCGTACGGCCAGAACGCCTTCGCGCTGTTGTCCACGCGCACCGATGACCGCCGATTCGGCGCGCTCATCTCGGCGACCTACAGCAAGCGCGAGGTCGTGCAGCAGGGCCTGGATACCTTCTCCGGCTACTCGCGCTTCAACGACCCCGCCGACCCCACCCAGGTACGCTTCGGCAGCACCGACATGCGCGCGCAGAACATCGACGACGACCGCGACAAGGTCGGCGCCAGCGTGGTGCTGCAGTGGCGTCCGGTGGACGGCGTGGAGATCACCTCCGACACCTTCTATTCGCGCCAGGATGCCAAGCGCGACCGCTACTGGATCGCCTTCAACCCGTCCGCAGGCCTGAGCAACGCCACCTACTCGGACCACGACATCCTGCTCGCCGGCCGCTCGACCGGCACCGTGCTGCTCAACAGCGAGGTGGCCGACATCGACTCGGACATCTTCTCCACCGCGCTGACGGCCAAGTTCCGCGTGGGCGAGCAGCTCGATGGCTCGGTCGAGGCCGACTATGGCAAGTCCACCGCCCGCTACGACCAGCACTACATGCGCCTGGCACCGATGGCCGGCCTGACCTCGGTTACCGACTTCGACCTGCGCAGCGGCAACTTCGGCAGTTTCAACGTCAGCGGCGTGGACGTCACCGACCCCTCGCAGTGGCGCATGACCATCATGTTCGACAACGACTGGCGTGCGGAGACCGACACCAAGGCGCTGCGTACCGACTGGAGCTGGGCGTTCAACGACGGCCCGCTGCGTTCGCTGGACTTCGGCGCGCGCTTCAATCGCCTGGAAAGCCTGCAGAACCCGCTGCGCGCGGACATCCGCCCAGCTGGCGGCATCCCGGTCGCGCAGATGGGCGATTACATCCGCCTGTACAGCAACTTCGACTTCATGCCCGGCGAATTCGCCGGTCTGCCGCGCGAATACCTGGGCGCCTACCGCGGTGCATTCGGGGGCTGCGACAGCTTCACCAATATCCCGGCGATCTCGCAGAACCCGCAGTGCCTCAACCCGGGCAGCAGCGCGCTGGCCTACGGCTCCACCTTCAGCGTGGACGAGGACTTCCTGGAGGCCTACGCCAAGCTCAACTGGGACACCGAGGTCGGCAACATGGGCCTGACCGGCAATGTCGGCGTGCGCTTCGTGCGCCGTGACCTGGATTCGCGCGGCAACGTGCTCGGTGGCAACGGCAGCGTGACACCCTCCACCTTCAGCCGCCGCGACGACGAGGCGCTGCCCTCGGCGGTGGCCAAGCTGCAGCTGACCGACACCCTGGTGCTGCGCGGTGGCGCGGCCAAGGTGGTGGCGTTCCCGAACACCGAAGACCTCAACAACGGCGTCACCCTCAACAACAACGCGGTGTTCGACGCCAACGGCGTGCAGACCTCCTACGGTACCGGCACCGGCGGCGCGCCCGACCTGGATCCGTTCAAGGCCAACCAGTACGACGTGTCACTGGAGTGGTACTACGGCGGCCAGGGCGTGCTCTCGGCCGGCCTGTTCTACAAGGACGTGTCCACCTTCATCGTCCAGCAGCAGAACGCCGAGGTCTACAACAACGTCAACTACCTGGTGCTGCGCAAGATCAACGGCGACAAGGCCAAGGTGAAGGGCGTGGAGCTGCTGGCGCAGGTGCCGTTCACCGGCATGCTCGACGGCTTCGGCGTGGTGACCACCTATACCTACATCGACTCGGAGACGCCGATCACCGATGTCACCGGCAATGCGATGACGTTCCCGGGGCTGTCGAAGAACAACGTCAACCTGATCGGCTACTACGAGAACGGCCCGTTCGGCGTGCGCCTGGCCTACAACTGGCGTGACAAGTACCTCGTCGGCCTGTCCAGCGCCGCCACCGGCATCTACAACGACACCTACAAGGACCTGTCGGCCACGCTGAGCTACGATTTCAGCGATCGCCTGTCGTTCAAGCTGGAAGGCAACAACCTGCTCGACAGCGAACAGCGCACCTTCGACGGCTACGACGAAGGCCTGCGCACCAATGTGGTGTTCGGCCGGTCCTACAAGGCCAGCCTGACGTACCGGTTCTGACGGCACAGGGAGGCGACGGGCGAAATGGCGGAAGGCGTGATGCACGGTGAGGTGGTGCTGGTCAGCGGTGCGGCCAGCGGCATCGGCGCTGCGGTGGTGCAGCGGTTGCGGGGCGAAGGGGCGCGGGTGGCGGCCCTCGACCGGCAACCGGTAGACGGCGCCGACGCCAGCGCCCAGGCCGACCTGCGCTCGGGCGAGGCCGTGGCGCAGGCGGTGGGGCAGCTGGTGTCGGCGCTGGGGACGGTCACCTCGCTGGTGCATTGCGCGGGTGTCTGCCCGCCCGGTGGCACGCTGGACGACGACGATGCGCTCTGGCTGGATACCTACTCGGTGAACGTGCTCGGCGCGCTGCGGGTGATGCGCGAGGTGGTGCCGGGCATGCGCGCGCGGCGGCAGGGCGCGGTCGCGCTGGTGTCCTCGATCAACGCGCGCTTCGGCACGCCCACGCTCGCCGCCTACGCCGCCTCCAAGGCGGCGCTGGAGGAAATGGCGCGCACCGCGGCGCTGGAGTTCGCGCCGGACAACGTGCGCGTCAACGTGATCGCCCCGGCCTCGGTGGATACGCCGATGCTGCAGGCTTCCTTCGCCCGTGCCGACGATCCGGCTGTCGCGCGGGCACGCAACGTGCAGCGCCACCCGCTGGGCCGCCTGGGCACGCCCGAGGACGCCGCGGAACTGGCGCTGTTTCTGGTATCGCCGCGCAGTGGCTGGATCACGGGCGGCATCTTTCCTTTGGATGGCGGGGCGGGAGTAACGCGACGATGACGTGGGACAAGGACGGCGGCGACATCGTCGGGATCAACTGGGGCAGCTCCAACTTCCGTGCTTTCCTGATCGGCGCCGACGGCGCGGTGCGCGACTCGGTGGAACAGCCACGCGGCATTGCCGGGCTGGAGCGCGCGCAGATGCAGGCGATGGTCGCCGAGCTCGCCGCACGCTGGCCACAGGCGGCGCGCGCCTACGCCAGCGGCATGATCGGCTCGAACATCGGCTGGAGCGATGCGGGCTACGTTGATTGCCCGACCTCCCTGGCCCAGCTGGCGGGACACCTGCACGAGGTGCGCATCGGCGAGGTGCCGGTGGCCATCGTGCCGGGGCTGGCCTGCCGTCGCGCGGTGGACGATGCACCGGACATCATGCGGGGCGAGGAGACCGAACTTCTCGGACTGATCGCTGCCGGGCAGGTGCCCGCCAGCGGGCTGGTCGCATTGCCGGGCACGCACAGCAAGTGGGTGCGCCTGGGCGAGGGCGCGGTGGTCGAGTTCATGACCGCGATGTCCGGGGAAATCTTCGATCGCCTGACCGCGGCCGGCTTGCTCGCCTCGGTGGTCGACGGTCCGGCGGTTGACGGCGATGCCTTCCACGCCGGCCTGAAAGCCGGGCACGACAGCGGGCTCGGCCTGGGCACGTTGCTGTTCGGCGCCCGCGCCCGGGTGATCCGCCAGGACCTGCCCAGGCGCGAGGGGGCCTCCTACCTGCGCGGCCTGCTGATCGGCGCCGAGCTGGCCGATGTGGCCCGGCTGTGGCCGGGCGCGCTGGCCGGCACGCTGCCGCTGGTCGGCGCCGTACCAGTGTGTGCGCTGTATGCCGCGGGCGTGGCGGCACTGGGCGGGCAGGCCCGGCAGATCCTCTCCCACGATGCGGTCACGCGCGGCTTTGCCGCCTTGCACGCCGAAGCGGTCGCGGCATGAGCACGTTCGACGAGATTCTTGCGCAGGCGCCGTTGGTGGCGATCCTGCGCGGCCTGCACGAAGACGCCATCGAGGTGGTGCAGGCGCTGTACGACGCCGGTGTGCGGGTGGCCGAAGTACCCCTCAATTCACCCGATCCTTTCAGCACCATCGCCGCCTTGGTCCGCCATTTCGAGGGCCGCATGCTGATCGGTGCCGGCACGGTGCTGCGGGTGGACGAGGTGGAGAAACTGGCGGCGCTCGGTTGTGCGTTCTGCGTGTCGCCCAACACCGATGCGGACGTCATCCGCGCCACGGCGGCACATGGCATGGTGTCGATGCCGGGGTTCTCCACGCCTTCGGAAGCGTTCGCTGCCATCGCGGCCGGCGCGCGGCATCTCAAGGCTTTCCCCGCGCACGGCGCGGTGCCGCGCTTGTCGGCGCTGTCGGCCGTGCTCCCGAAGGGAGTACAGCTGGTGGCGGTCGGCGGCGTGGAGGCGAATGAGCTTCCCGCCCTGCGCGCGGCCGGCGTCACCGCCATCGGGGTGGGTTCGGACCTCTACAAGCCGGGCCGCGCGCCGGAAGAAGTGGGCGCGCGGGCACGCGCCTGGCTGGACGTGCTGCGGCATCGCCCGCCGCGCGCGGAACTGGTCTGTAACCCGCAGGTATTGGTGGGCGAAGCACCGCGTTGGCGCGAAGGGGAAGTGGTGTGGCTGGAACCCACCGCTTCGGCACTGCTGCGCTGGGATGGGCAGCACTGCACCCGCATACCGCTTGCCGAGCCGGTGTGGTCGCTGGCGTTGCACGACGGGCAATGGGTGGGCAATGGCGAGACCCATTTCCTCGCGATGACGACCGACGGCACGATCACCCCCGGCCCGGATATCGACCTGGGCGCGGGCTGTCGCCTCAACGACATGACCGTCGATGCGAAGGGAGGCCTGTGGGGTGGCTCGATGCACCGCGGCCTGTTGTCCGGCAAGGGCGCGCTGTTCCATGCGCCGCATCCGGGCCGGCCTGCGCGTCGCGTCGCCGAAGGGCTCGGCGTGGCCAATGGCATGGCGTTCTCGCCCGACGGCCGCACCCTCTTCGTCATCGACACGCTGGCACGCACGTTGCTGGCCTACCCGGCCGACGTGGCCGCCGGCACGCTCGGCGAGCCGAAGGTGGTGACGGATTTCCTCGGCGTGCCCGGCAAGCCCGACGGTCTGGCGATGTCGCCGCAAGGTCGGCTGTGGGTGGCGATGTGGGGCGGCAACGCGGTCGTGGAGCTGGCCGACAACGGTGCGGTGTTGCGCACCATCGCCGTGCCCGCGCCGCACGTGGGCGCGCTGTGCTTCGCGCCGGATGGGCGGCTGTTCGTCAGCACGGCGCGTGCGCGCTTGTCGCCACAGGCGCTGGCGGCCTACCCCGGCTCGGGGGGCCTGTTCGTCATCCATCCCTGAAACGAAGAACGCCGCGATCAACGCGGCGTTCTTCTGCTGCCAGGGCGCGGCGATCAGGCGCCGGCTTCGTCGCTCGGATCGACGGTGCGACCGCGATACTGCTGGCGGGCGGCGCGACGTGCATTCGCGTTGCCGGTCTGCTCGATCCGCTGCGCACTGCCGTCGATGGCGGCGGCGTCGCGCTGCTTCTTCTTGCGATACAGCGCATAGGCGATCAGGCCGACACCGGCGGCGGCCGCGGCGATGGTCACCGCCGGGTTGCGCCGTGCCAGGCGGCCAGCCACCTTGCCACCCGACTTCACCGCGCCCAGCGCCGCGCCGGTCTTGATCCAGTCCATCGCCTGCGGGGCGACATGGTCGCGCAGGTTGCTGCCGGCATGGCGCAGGCCGTCGCCCGCGCTGGAGGCCAGGTCCATCGCGCGTTCCAGCGCCCGGTCGGTGATCACGGTCAGTCTGCTCATGGCGGGGGATTCCTTGGTTCGACGGCTATGGGCGCCCAGTGTCGAGGGCGGGACGTATAGACGATGTCAGTACGCGGCCCCGGCGATGTCCGGGCGCTGAACCGGGGCTCAGGTGCCGCGTGGCTTGGCGCGGTGCGTCGCGGTGGCGCTCCAGGGGTCGTCCGGCCAGGGATGCTTGGGATACCGACCCTTCATCTCCTTGCGAACTTCCGGGTAGGTGTTGCTCCAGAAACTGCGCAGGTCCTGGGTGACCTGCAGCGGCCGCCCCCCTGGCGAGAGCAGGTGCAGGGTGAGCGGCACGCGGCCATCGGCCACGCGCGGGGTGTCGGCCAGGCCGAACAGTTCCTGCAGCTTCACCGCCAGCACGGGCGGCAATGGCGCGTCCTCGTGGTCGAGCGCGTATTCGATGCGCCGCTCCATGCCCGAAGGCACGGTGATGCGGGTGGGCGCGTGGCGCTCCACGAGTTGCCGCTGCGCCCAGGGCAGCGGCGACTTCAGCGCCTCGCCCAGTTCTTCTTCGCCCAGTGCATCGAGCCGGCGCTTGCCGGCAAAGGCCGGCTTCAGCCAGTCGTCCAGCGTGGCCAGCAGCGCGGCGTCGCCGTAATCGGGCAGCGCCAGCTCCGGCATCCATTGGCGCAGCGATTGCACGCGTGCCCGCCACTGCCGCAGGCCGTCGGTCCACGGCAGCGCTTCCAGCCCCAGCTCGCGCACGGCATCGGTCAGCGCGGCGGCGGCATGCGCCGGGTCCACGCTGCCGGCCGAGCGGCTGTCCAGCACGATGCGGTCGAAGCGTGTTTCGCGCAGCGCCACCAGTGCGCGCCGTTCGGCATCCCAGCGCACCGTGTCTTCCTGCACGAAGCGATCGGGGAACTCGCGGCGTAGCCAGCGCTCGTCCACCGGCGCGGCCCGCAGCACCAGGCCATCGCGCGCTTCGAAGCGCAGTTCGCTGGCCACCAGCCAAGGCTCGCCACGCAGGTCGCTGCTGTCGAACAGCCGGGCGCTGCGGCCATTGGCCAGCAGGTAGCGCATCGGATCGGTGGGGTGGCGCGCGGCGATGCGGTCGGGGAAGGCATGGGCGAGCACATCGCCGAGCTCGTGTGCTTCGATGTCGTCCGGCGGCGCGGCCTCGCAGCGCACGCGGCGGCGCCATTGCCTGGCGGCGGCCTCGATGGCCGCCAGCCCGCCGCGGTTCGCATCGGCCGGCGCCCGCCCACGGCGGAACGCGGCCAGGGCGCGCCAGCGGGCGGCGAGTGCATCGCCCCCCTGACGCAGCGGATCGCGTGCTTCGATCAATGCGGCGAGGTCGCAGGCCAGTGCCTGCGCGCGCCGCCCCTGCGCCTGCAGCAGCATCGCCGCCAGCCGCGGATGCGTGCCCAGTGCAAGCATGCGC
>JAEWJB010000138.1 GCA_023386795.1 Pseudomonadota bacterium | reverse complement strand
GCCTCGAACGTGCCGCCGGTCGCCGCCAGCGCGCCCTGTGTCAGGCCGGTGAGCTGGCCGCCCTGCAGGCGGATGGCGGCGTTGTTGCGCACTTCGGCCCCGGCACCGCGCGCGGCGGTGATCGTGGCGTCCTTGCCGGTGATGACGCTACCCGCGTCATACGCGGCCATCCCGAAGCCGGCACTGTCCAGCACGGTACCGGCCTGGAGATCGATGACGCCGCCGCCCAACGCCGTGGCCGCGCTGCTTTCGCTGGCGGTGGACCTGCCCTGGAACGCGGCGCTGGTGGTGATCTTGCTGGCCGCGCCTTCCGCGCGTAGCTGGGGCATCGCGGCGGCGGAGGTGAGTGCGCCGCCCACCAGGCGCACCTCGCCGCCAGACAGCGCGGCCACGCCGGCGGCAGTGGCATCGGCGCCCTGGCTGGCCTGCGCGCTGGTCGCGGTCACGATGCTCCTGGCGCCCTGCGCCAGCATCACGGCCCCCTTGGCGCCGGACAGCGTGGTGCCGGTGACGTTGACCCGGCCAGGACCATCGGCGGTGGTCATCGCCACGACGGCATGCGCGCCCTCGCCCTGCACCGACACGCTGCCGCCCCCCAGCGTCACGCGACCACCACCGGCCGCGAGTGCACCGTGGCTGCGGGCGCCGGCGGTGGTGACGCGCGGGGCGTTATTGAGCGTGACCGTGCCCGTGGTGTTGGCATAGATGCCATGCGCATCGCTGCCACCGGTGACGACGACGACCGGATCGGCACCGGCCAGGATGTCGCCGAGGTCTTCGGCGATCAGCGCAGTGCCGTCGCGGCCATTGGCCGTGCCCGTGTCGTAGGTCCCGCTCGCGTTGCCGGTATCCCCGGCGACGATCAGTTGCTGCGCGAACGCCGCCGATGGCAACAGGCACAACGCGATCTGCAACGACACGACGAGGGGGTGCTTCTTCGGAATGTGTGGAAACATGGAACGTCCTTGAATGCGGATGACGCATCCAGGCGGAAGCGTCACGGCCGGATGCGACCGCGTGCGAATTTTCGATAGCGCATTCAGTGACGAGAATTGGAATTTTCGCCTGCCGCGTAAATCTCCTACACACGCGTCCGCGATTCGCACGAGGTGCCCGTCGCATTCCTTGCGGCTTGACGAATGAGGGCGAAGGCATCATTCGTGCGCGCGATGCGCGCGCGTTCGTTCTCGCGATCACATTCGAATGGACAACGCATGCATGCACGCATGTACGCGCGATGCGCCGTGCGCGGCACGCACCTCGCACGCTCGATGCACGCGCGCAAGGCGCGACGCGCGCAGGCGCCGCCGCGAAGACGGGCCGTGCGTGGGCTGCAGATCGCCCCACTGCCCTGGCAGTCCGTGCGGCGGTAACGCGGCTGCCATCGCACTTTCGCTGCGGCCGCGAAAACGGCCCCTAAAGTTCCGCCGGACGCTGCCGAAACCCTTCAACTGGCGCGTTTTCAGGCCCGGCGCAAAGCGAAAAATATCCAGCGAAGCGCTAAAGGTTGTTGACAGCACGCCGTTATTCATTTCAGCAGCGGCAACGGCCAAATGATGGCCCCCCTGCGAAAGGCCCAGAGACCCGCAGGGGTCACCGGAAAAATCGCTTAGAGGAGATATCAAATGGCACAGGTCATCAATACCAACGTTATGTCGCTGAACGCTCAGCGCAACCTCAACACCTCCAGCGCCAGCATGGCCACCACCATCCAGCGCCTGTCGTCGGGCCTGCGCATCAACAGCGCCAAGGACGACGCCGCCGGCCTGGCGATCTCGGAGCGCTTCACCACCCAGATCCGCGGCCTGGACGTGGCTTCGCGCAATGCCAACGACGGCATCTCGCTGGCCCAGACCGCCGAAGGCGCGATGGTCGAGATCGGCAACAACCTGCAGCGTATTCGCGAGCTGTCGGTGCAGTCGGCCAACGCCACCAACTCGGACACCGACCGTGACGCGCTGAACTCGGAAGTGAGCCAGCTGCTGTCGGAAATCGACCGCGTGGCCAACCAGACCAGCTTCAACGGCACCAAGCTGCTGGACGGTTCGTTCTCCGGCGCGCTGTTCCAGGTCGGCGCCGACACCGGCCAGACCATCGGCATCAACAGCATCGTCGATGCCAACATCGACACGCTGGGCAAGGCGGGCTTCGCCAATTCGACCAGCTCGGCGGGCGTCACCGGCACCGCGACGGCTTCCGGCACGATCTCGGGCATCAAGATCAGCTTCAAGACCGCGGCCGGCAAGGCCACCACGGTCAACATCGCCGACGTCAAGATCGCTTCGGGCGACACCGCCGCCGACGTGAACAAGAAGGTTGCCGCGGCGATCAACGACAAGCTGGACCAGACGGGCATGTACGCTTCGGTCGACGCGACCAGCGGCCAGGTCAAGCTGGAATCGCTGAAGGCCGGCCAGGACTTCACCTCCTTCACGGCGGGCACGGTCAACGGCGGCACCGGCATCACCAACGGCTTCGCGGGCTTTGCCGCGCAGACGGCGGCGGCCGGCGACAGCAGCACGCTGCAGGACCTGGACATCTCGACCTTCGAAGGCGCGCAGAAGGCGCTGGAAATCGTCGACAAGGCCCTGACCTCGGTGAACTCCTCGCGCGCCGACATGGGTGCGGTGCAGAACCGCTTCACCTCGACGATCGCCAACCTGAGCTCGACCTCGGAGAACCTGTCGGCTTCCCGTAGCCGCATCCAGGACACCGACTACGCGAAGGAAACCGCCGAGCTGACCCGTACCCAGATCCTGCAGCAGGCCGGCACCGCGATGCTGGCGCAGGCCAAGTCGGTCCCGCAGAACGTGCTGTCGCTGCTGCAGTAATACTTCGCAGCTGCTTGCACCGGCTGTACCGAGCCCCCTCCGCAAGGAGGGGGTTTTTTCTCGTGTGTGTGCTTTTGTTTTGCGCTTTTGTCTGGGTTTTTGGGCCTTCGATGTTGATCGGCTGGTCTGTTGTCTGTGCACGGCCTGCGGGGCTGGGGCCCTTTCGGGACACGCCGTGAACCCATCCATGGGGGCTCGTAGGCGACATCCATGTCGCCTACGGTCCCGAAAGGGCCCAGCCC
>JAEWJB010000091.1 GCA_023386795.1 Pseudomonadota bacterium | reverse complement strand
GCGCAGCAGCTGGCGCCGCGCGACCCGCGCGTGCGCGAGGCCGCCACGCGGCTGGTGCCGCAGACCCGGGCATGCTTCGAGGATGCGTTGCGCGCCAATCGCGTGCGCGGCGCGCAGTCGTGCCTGGATGCGTGGCAGGCGTTGTCGGTGCGCGACGCCGGACTGGCCGACGCGCGGCGCCGGCTGGCGCAGCGCTGGATTGCGGTCGGCAGCGAGCGCTTGGGTGCAGGCGATGCCGCCTTTGCCAACGAAGCCGTGCGGCAGGCGCGGCGGCTCGATCCGGCTGCGCCCGAACTGGCCGATTTCCAGGCGCGGGTACGCGCCGCCGAGGGCGGCGACCGCTAGCCGCTCAGTCCAGGAAGATGCGGCGCACGGTGTCGCGCGCGGCGTCCAGCGAGAAATGCTCGGCGACATTGCGCAGGCCATTGGCCGACAGCTGCGTCCACAGCGCCTCGTCCTCGTGCAGGCGCACGACGGCGGCGGCGAAATCTTCCGCCGTCTCGGCCACCAGCACGTCCTGCCCGTCGCGCAGATGCATGCCCTCCACCGCGCACGCCGTGGCCACCACCGGCTGGCCATGCGCCATGCTCAGGTTGACCTTGCCCTTCACCCCGGCGCCGAAGCGCAAAGGGGCCACCGCGATGCGGCAGCCGTCCATGTACGGCGCCAGCTCCGGTACGTGGCCGTGGACCTCCACGCCGGGCTGCGTGGCGGCGACGGCACGCAGCGCATCGGGCACGCCGGCACCGATGCAGTGGAAGCGCACCGCCGGCAGTCGGGCACGGATGCGCGGGAATACCTCGCCGATGAACCACTGCATGGCATCGGCATTGGGGGGATGGCCGAAGCCGCCGACGAAGACCAGGTCGCGGCGCGCGTCCCAGCCGGGAGGGGCGGCAGCCACCTCATGCAGGTTGGACAGCAGTTCGACGCGCACGTCCGGAGCATCGGCACGCAACAGTTCGCGCTCGGCCGAGGACACCAGCACGGTGACATCGCTGCGAGCCATCACCGACAGTTCGCGCGCGCGCGTGCGTTCGGCCGCGCGCAAGCCGGCGGCATCGCCAGCCACTTCGGCGCCGCGGCGCTCGCGCAGGTAGTGCAGGTCGACGGTGTCGAACACCGTGCGCGCCGTCGGTGCATGGCGGCGCAACAGCGGCAGCGCGGTGTGGGCGACGTGGTGGCGCACCATCAGCACCGCGTGGAAGCGTTCGCCGTGCTGCCGCAGCCACGAGGCGAGGCTGTCCAGCTGTGGCGCGTACCACACCTCCACGCCCAACGCCTGCAGCGCGAGGGTGTGGCGTCCGCCGTGGGCGCGCGCCGTGGGCACGAACACCACGTGCGCGCCGCCCTCGATCAGCAGGCGGATCAGGTTGTATTGGCGCAGCGAGCCGGAATCGCGGTCCGGCTGCGGCACCGCCTCGTCGAGGATCAGGACCTGGCGTTGGCGGCGATGCAACAGTGCCGGCCCGGGCACGCTGCCGGCGGGCAGGTGCTGGCCGAGTACGTCGGCCCACTTCTGCGCGAACACCGCGCGGTTGCGCACCTGGTAGGCCTTGATGCCGCTGCCGGTATCGGTGCCGTGGCTGGTGCCTTCGTCGTGCACCACGCGCGCGGCCGGCTGCACCAGTACCTGATGGCCGCTGGCGCGCACGGCGAAGGCCAGGTCCGTGTCCTCGTAATAGGCCGGCATGTAACGCGCATCCAGCCCGCCGATGCGTTCCAGCAGGGCACGCGGCATCGCCAGCGCCGCGCCGGACACGTAGTCGACCTCGCGCACGTAGGCATAGCGCGGATCGGAAGGCGATTCGAAACGGCCATAACTCCATGCGCTGCCGTCGGCGAACACGATGCCGCCCGATTCCTGCAGGCGGCCATCCGGGTACAGCAGCTGCGCGCCGACCAACCCGGCGCGCGGATGGGTGGCGAACGTGCCGATCAGCACGTCCAGCCAGCCCGGCTGGGGCACGGTGTCGTTGTTGAGCAGCACCACGTACTCGCCGCGCGCCATCGCGATGCCGTCGGTGCAGGCGGCGATGAAGCCGCCATTGCGTTCGCGGCGGTGGTAGCGCAAGCCTTCGATCTGCGGCAGTACCTGCGCGGTGGCATCGCCCGTGCCGGCGTCGTCGACCACGATGACCTCGCAGGCCAGCACCGGCGGATGCGCGGCCAATGCGCGCAGGCACGCCAGCGTGTGATCGAGATGGTTGTAGACCGGGATGACGATCGACACCGCCGGTGCATCACTGTGCGGCACCGCGAAGGGCGCGAAGGGCGCGGCGGACGGAAACCACAACGGCGCGCCGGTATCGGCCACGCGCGGTTGCAGGTGCACGCGGGCCCGCGAGAGCGTTGCACGCCACCCGCGCGCGCGCAGGCTCGACAGCCCGCGCCGGGCCAGCCCGGTCATGCGCTGCAGGAAGTACCGCCACTCGGAGATCGACATGCGTGTGCGCCCGCTCAGGCCCGCCGGCGCGCGGGGCGCGGGGCGGTGAAGACGGCGGCGCGGGGCGCCGCGGCGGGCTGTGCGGTCATTTCTGCTTCCATAACACCTTATGAGCGGGGATCGCGCCGGCCGCAACCGCCGCGCCGGCTGCGCTAGACTCGCCGGAGCCCACATTCTCGCATTCCCGTGCCGCGACACCACGATTACGACGATCCCGAAGACATCGAAGACGACTTCGACGAGGAACAGGACGGCCCGCGCTGGCAGCGCCGGCTGATCGTGTGGGGCTTGGCCGCGCTGGCCCTGGCGCTGGGCTTCCTGATTCCTTACACGATCTACCTGAACCAGCAGGTCACCCAGCGTTTCGGTGAGCTGCGCTGGCAGATTCCCACCCGCGTGTATGCACGCCCGCTGGGGCTGGCCCCCGGCAAGGCGATGGACGCGGCCACGCTGAAGACCGAACTGGACGCGGCGTCGTATCGCGATGACGACACCGGCCAGCTGCCGGGCACCTACCAGCGCGACGGCGGGCGTTTCGTGGTGTCCAGCCGAGGCTACATCGACGTGGACGGCCGCGTGCCGGCGCGCCGCATCGAAGTGGTGGTGAGCGGCGGGCGCGTGGCCTCGCTGCGCGATGTCGCCAGCCGCAAGGCGCTGCGTGCCGCGCGCCTGGACCCGGCGCGCATCGCCACGCTGTACGGGCAGAAGCAGGAAGAGCGGCGCCTGGTGCGCCTGGAGGAGGTGCCCGAACTGCTGGTCACCGGCTTGCAGGCAGTGGAAGACCGCGATTTCAATTCCCACCACGGCATCGACGTCAGCGGCATGGTCCGCGCGGCGTGGGTGATGGTGCGCTCCGGCGGGCAGACCCGCCAGGGCGCCAGCACGCTGACCCAGCAGCTGGCGCGCAGCGGCCTGCTGGGCATCGGCAAGGAACAGACGGTCACCCGCAAGTTCAACGAGATCCTCTACGCGCTGATCATGGAAGCGCGCTACGACAAGCGCACCATCCTGGAGGCGTACCTCAACCAGGTCTACCTGGGCCAGCGCGGCAGCCAGGCGGTGCACGGCGTGGCCTCCGGCGCGGAGTTCTGGTTCGGCCGCGACCTCAATTCGCTGACCACCGAGCAGGTCGCGCTGCTGATCGGCCTGGTGAAAGGCCCGTCCTACTACGACCCGCGCCGCAGCCCGGAACGCGCGCTGGACCGTCGCAATTTCGTGCTCGGCAAGCTGCGCGAGAGCGGCCTGATCAACGACGCCGAGTACAAGCGCGCATTGGCCGCCCCGCTGGGCGTGCCCGAGCAACCCGGGCTGGTGGCCGCCAACCGCTTTCCGGCTTACGTGGATCTGGTGCGCCGGCAGCTCGCCCACGACTACCCGGAGAGCGTGCTGCAGGGCGCGGGCATGAGCGTGCTCACCGGCATGTCGCCCTCTGCCCAGGCCTACGCCGAAGGCGCGGTGACGCGCACGCTGAAGTCGCTGGAGAACAAGAAGCGCCCGCCGCTGCAGGCCGGCCTGGTGATGACCGACGTGCACAACGGCGACGTCATCGCGGTGATCGGCAGCGGGCAGGTGGCCGACCCGGGCTTCAATCGCGCGGTGGAAGCGCAGCGGCCAGTCGGCTCGTTGCTCAAGCCGTTCGTCTACCTGCTGGCGCTGGCCTCGCCGGACCGCTGGTCGCTGTCCAGCTGGGTGGACGACTCGCCGGTGACGGTGCAGCTGGCGCGCGGGCGCACCTGGTCGCCGGACAACGCCGACCACCGCAGCCATGGCACGGTGCGGCTGATCGATGCGCTGGCGCATTCGTACAACCAGGCCACGGTGCGCGTGGGCATGCAGGTGGGGCCCGAGCGCATCGCGCAGCTGATCCACGTGCTGGCCGGCCTGCAGGCCGATCCCAACCCGGCGTTGATCCTCGGCTCGACCGACCAGAGCCCGTACGCGATGGCGCAGCTGTACCAGTTCCTGGCCTCGGGCGGCGAAATCCAGCCGCTGCATGCCGTGCGCGGCGTGCTCGATCCGCAGGGCAAGCTGCTCAAGCGCTACGACAAGACCCCGGCACCGGCGCAGGAGGGCGACTCGATTGCCGCCAACCTGATCGGCGTGGGCATGCAGCAGGTGGTCAGCAGCGGCACGGCCCACCAGCTGGTGGCCGACGGTCTGGGCCGGCTCACCCCGGCCGGCAAGACCGGCACCACCAACGACGGCCGCGACAGCTGGTTCGCCGGCTACACCGGCGACCACCTGGCGGTGATCTGGATCGGCAACGACCAGAACCAGCAGGCCGGCCTTTACGGCGCCACCGGTGCGATGCGGGTATGGTCGGGCATCTTCACCCGGCTGCCGAGCGCCGCGTTGAAGGTCAATGGCAAGGGCCTGGACTGGCAGTGGGTGGAAGCCAGCGGTTCGGGTACCACCGACGTGGATTGTCCGGGCGCGCGCCAGTTCCCGTTCGTGGTCGGTTATGCACCGGCCTACGTGCCCTGCAGCGCCGCCGCCGCGCCGGTCGACGGCGAGCCGGCGACCGAAGGCGAAAGCCAGGGCGGCGGTTGGCGCAGCTGGTTCGGCCTGGACAAGAAGGACAAGCAGGCCGAGCCGGCGCAGGCTTCGCCCCCGCCCGAACAGTGAGTTGATGATGAAGCCCAGATTCCCGATGACGTTCCGCGCAATGCCCGCCGCCCTGGTACTGGCGCTGGCCGCCTGTTCCAGCGCGCCGCCGCCGCCGGTGGTGACCGATACCACCACGCCGGCGCAGCGTCTGGCCGCGGTGGACAAGATCGCCGGCGTGGACGACACCGAACTGTCGGTGCAGCCGCTGCGCGACCCGCAGGTGGACGACCTGCGCGAGCGCGCCAAGCACCAGCGCGAAGCCGGCGACCTGGACGGCGCCGCGCGTGCGCTCGACCAGGCGTTGGGCGTGGTGGCCGACGACCCGGGCGTGCTGCAGGAGCGCGCCGAGGTCGCCCTGCTGCAGGGCGACTGGAAGGGCGCGGAGGGTTACGCCAAGCGCGCCGTGGACCTGGGCTCCAAGACCGGCCCGGTATGCCGCCGCCACTGGGCCACCATCGAACAGGCCCGCCTGGCGCGTGGCGAGAAGGAAAACGCCGCCTCGGCCCAGGCGCAGATCGAGGGTTGCACCGTGCCGGGGATCAAGCGTTACTGATCCCGCGCCGGACACGGGCACGCTTCGTATCGCGGCGGGCGCCCGGCGATCCCGCCGCCGCTGATTCCGACTTCCCGCCGACCGCTCCCATGTCCCTGCTCGCCAACGCCAGCCGCGAAGCGCTCGACGCGCAGGGCGCGCTCGCCCGGCACATCGCCGGCTTCACGCCGCGGCCGGCGCAGTTGCACCTGACTGGCGCCATCGCCGACGCCTTCGACCAGCGCGACGTGCTGCTGGCCGAGGCGGGCACCGGTACCGGCAAGACTTTTGCCTACCTGGTGCCGGTGCTGCTGTCGGGCATGAAGACCATCATCTCCACCGGCACGCGCGCGCTGCAGGACCAGCTCTACCACCGCGACCTGCCACGCGTGCGCGCCGCGCTGGGCATCGGCGTGGAATCGGCGCTGCTCAAGGGCCGCGCGAATTACCTGTGCCGCTACCGGCTGCAGCAGGCGCGCGGCGAGCCGCGCTTCGCCAGTCCCGAACAGGTGGCGCAGTTCCAGCGCATCCTCGCGTGGAGCGGGCGCACCCGCTTTGGCGACATGGCCGAGATGGATGCGCTGCCGGACGATTCGCCGCTGCTGCCGATGGTGACCTCCACCGTCGACAACTGCCTGGGTACCGAATGCCCGTTCTGGAGCGAATGCTTCGTGGTGCAGGCGCGGCAGCGGGCGCAGGCGGCGAACCTGGTGGTGGTCAACCACCACCTGTTGCTGGCGGACCTGGCGCTCAAGCAGGAAGGCTTCGGCGAGATCCTGCCCGGCGCGGAAGCCTTCGTCATCGACGAAGCACACCAGTTGCCGGAGCTGGCCAGCAACTTCTTCGGCGAAGGCTTCGGCATGCGCCCGTGGCAGGAGCTGGCGCGCGACTGCGTGGCCGAATCGCGGCTGGTTGGCGGCGCGCAAGCGGTGTTGCAGGCGCCGGTGCAGCAGCTGGACGAGTCACTGCGCCAACTGCGTGCGGACATGGAGGGCCTGCCGTCGCGCGGCACGCAATGGCGGGCGCTGGCGCGGCCGCAGGTGCGCGAAGGCTTCGATGCGGTGGTCTCGGCCCTGCAGCAGTTGCAGGGCGCGCTCGACCCGCTGCGCGATGCCTCGCCCGGCCTGGATGCCTGCGCCGCGCGGGCACGCGAGGCGGCGGGGCGGCTGTCGCGCTGGCTGGGCGATGAAGCGCCCGTGGCGGACTTCGACGCGCTGCCGGAAGAACAGGCGCCCGACAACGACGTGCGCTGGTATGAAATCACCCCGCGCGGCTTTCGTTGCCAGCGCACGCCGCTGGATGTTTCCGGCCCGCTGCGCGAGCACCGCGAGAATTCGCGTGCGGCCTGGGTATTCACCTCCGCCACGCTGGCGGTGGATGGCGATTTCGAGCATATCGCCACCCGCCTGGGGTTGCGCGACCCGATGACCTTGCTGCAGCCCAGCCCGTTCGACTGGAACCACCAGGCGCTGTGCTATCTGCCTGGCCCTTTGCCCGACCCGGCCTCGCGCGGTTATGGCACCGCCCTGGTGGCGGCGATCCGCCCGGTGCTGGAAGCCTCCGGCGGCCGTGCCTTCGTGCTGTTCGCCGCGCACCGCGCGCTGCGCGAGGCCGCCGAAGCGCTGCGCGACGGACCCTGGCCACTGTTCGTGCAGGGTGAGGCGCCGCGCGCGACCTTGCTGCAGCGTTTTCGCGAATCGGGCAACGGCGTGCTGCTGGGCTCGGCGAGTTTCCGCGAGGGCGTGGACGTGGTCGGCGAGGCGCTCAGCGTGGTGGTCATCGACAAGCTGCCGTTCGCCGCGCCGGATGACCCGGTGTACGAGGCGCGGCTGGATGCGATCCGCCGCGAGGGCGGCAATCCGTTCCGCGACGAGCAGTTGCCGCAGGCGGTCATCGCGCTCAAGCAGGGGGTAGGCCGGTTGATCCGCAGCGAGACCGACCGCGGCGTGCTGGTGCTGTGCGACCCGCGCCTGCAGACCCGCGGCTACGGGCGGGTGTTCCTCGATTCGCTGCCGCCGTTCGCGCTCACCCACGCGCTGGAGGACGTGCAGGCCTTCTTCGGCACGGTGCCGGCAAGTGCCGATCCCGCAGCCGAACTGCCCGCCGGCGCGCCGTCGCGGTAACCTTGCGCGCGTTTCCCGTCCGGTTGTCTCCATGAACGTCCTTGCCTTCGAAACCTCGACCGAAGCCTGCTCCGTCGCCCTGCACACGGCCGGCGGCACGATCGAGCGCTTCGAACTGGCCCCGCGCCGGCACGCCGAACTGGCGCTGCCCTGGGCGCAGGCGCTGCTGGCCGAGGCGGGCCTTTCACGCACGCAGCTCGATGCCATCGCGGTCGGGCGCGGGCCGGGCGCTTTCACCGGCGTGCGGCTGGCCATCGGCATCGCACAAGGCATCGCGCTGGCGCTGGACGTGCCGGTGCTGCCGGTCTCCACGCTGGAGGTGCTGGCGCTGCGCGCGCCGGCCGGCGCCACGCATGTGCTCGCTAGCATCGATGCGCGCATGGGCGAGGTGTATGCCGCCGCGTTCGCGCGCGAGGGCGAGCAGTGGCGGGCGCTGGACGAGGAGCGCGTCCTGGCGCCGGCGGCTGTCGTGCTGCCCGATGACGCCGCGCACTGGCATGGCGTGGGCACCGGCTTTGCCGCCGCCGAGGGCGTGCTGGCGCAGCGACTGGCCGCGCAGCTGCGGGGCGTCGACGCGCAGGCGCTGCCGCATGCGGCCGATGTCATCACGCTGGCGCTGCCACGCCTGGCGGCCGGGCAGGGCATGGCGGCCGAGAAAATCGAACCGGCCTACCTGCGCAACAACGTCGCGCTGACGCTGGAAGAACAGAAGGCGGCCAAGGCCCAGCGCTAGGCACTGCTCTCATGCAAGGAATCTGCAAGCCCATGGATGGATACGCACGCATGGCCCTGTTGGCCGGCCTTGCCTTCAGCAGCTGCGCCAATGCCGGGACGGTGTACGAAGGCACGCTCGGCAAGTCGGCCATCGTCGTCGAGCTGGAGCAGGGTCGCGATGGCGCCGAAGGTCGTTACTTCTACCGCCGCCATCGCCTCGACATCGCGCTGGAAGCGCAACCGGCCGGCGGCGGCGCGCTGGAGATGGCCGAGAACGCGGATTGGCACGGCGACGAGGCCGGGCGGCCGCACTGGACGCTGCGCGAGGGCAGCGACGGCGCGTACACCGGCCAGTGGCGCGACGCGAAGGGCAAGACCTTGCCGATTGTCCTCAAGCCGCTTGCGGTAGCGAGCCTGCCGGCCGATGCCGATCCCGCGCTCGAAGCGCTGCGCAAGGCCGAGCCCTACGACTACCTGCGCCTCTCCGGCCTGAAGCTGGTCGACGACGGCAGCGAGCAGCGCGGCGCCTACCGCCTGCAGTGGCGCCGCGAACCCGTCAGCGGCATCCGGCTGTTCGAGGTGGTGGACGGTTACCCGGGCGACGCGCGCGAGCGGGTCAACCGCGTATTGCATGCACGCTTGTGGTCGGAAGTGCAGGCGTACTACGAATGCCTCTCCGGCGGCGGCGAAGGCGAGTACGACCAGACCGTCACCGTGCACCGCATCGACGCCAAGATCCTCAGCGCCAGCGTGTTCACCAGCTACTACTGTGGCGGCGCCCACCCGGATTTCGGCGACAGCCCCCTCAACCTGGACCCGCGCACCGGCCAGGAATTGCGCCTGGAACAAGTGATCTCCACCGGCACGCCGGCACCGTCCGAGGAACACGACAGCGCGTGGCTCGACTACCGCTCGCAGGTGTGGGCGCCGTGGCTGGTGGCGCAGTTCCAACGCCTGTACCCGGAGCAGATGAAGCCCTCCGGGAGCGATGACGACTGCGACTATGCCGACGACCAGGTCTGGTCGTTCCCGAGCTGGCATGCCACCGACCAGGGCCTGTACCTGGGCGCGAGCTTCTACCGCGCGGCGCGCGCCTGCGATGCGCCGGAGTGGAGCGTGCTGCCGTGGTCGGTGGTGCGCCGCCATCGCGGCGCAGTGGATATCGCGCCCTGAAACGGGCGCGACGGTTCAGCGGTCGTCGCGCAGTTCGCCGTTCTGCAGGAACAGCCAGGTGCGGGTGACCTGCAGGATGTCCACGCCGTCGTCGGTCTTGGGCAGGGCAGGGAAGGGCTGCGCCAGCTGCACCACGCGCAGCGCGGCGTTGTCGAGCACTGGCACGCCGCTGGAAATGAGGATGCGCGAGCTCTCCACCGAGCCGTCGCGGCGCACGCCCACGGTGATCACCACCCGCCCGCTCAGGCGGCGCTGGCGCGCTTCGTCGGGGTAATTGAGGTTGCCCACGCGCTCGGCGCGGTCCACCCAGGCCCGCAGGTAGTTGGCGTAGGCGTATTCGCGCGTGCTGGCCGAGACGAACTTGCGGTTCGGGCGCTTGGCGTACTGCTCCGAGCGCAGGTGCACCTCGGCGGCCAGCCGCGCCATCTCCGCATCGCGCTGCTCGCGCAGGGCCTGCGCGGCGCTCTGCGGGCGCTGCACTTCCGGGTTGGGTTGCTGCGCCGGCAGCGGTTCCTCGCCGCGCCGGCTGGCCACCACGCGCGCCTCCGGCGGGGGCGTGGCCGCCGCTTGCTGCGCC
>JAEWJB010000004.1 GCA_023386795.1 Pseudomonadota bacterium | reverse complement strand
TGAACTCGCCACCGAAACGCTCAGCGCCGATCTTGGTCAGCGCGGCGGTCAGCGTGGTCTTGCCGTGGTCGACGTGACCGATGGTGCCGACGTTGACGTGCGGCTTGGTGCGCTCGAACTTACCCTTTGCCATTGTTGTATACCTTGAATATCAGAAAGAAGAGGGGGAAGGACTGAGCTTACGCTCAGCCCTTCTTGATCACGGTGTCGGCGATGTTCTGCGGAGCCGGCTCGTAGTGGTCGAACTCCATCGTGAAGGTCGCGCGGCCCTGGGTCTGCGAACGCAGCGAGGTCGCGTAGCCAAACATCTCGCCCAGCGGAATCATCGCGTTGATGATCTTGCCCGACGGCGTTTCGTCCGAACCCTGCAGCACGCCGCGACGACGGCTCACGTCGCCCATCACGTCACCCAGGTAATCCTCCGGGGTCACGATCTCGACCTTCATGATCGGCTCCAGCAGCACCGGCTTGGCCTTCGCAAAGCCCTGCTTGAACGCCATCGAGGCAGCCAGCTTGAACGCCATTTCCGACGAGTCGACGTCATGGTACGAGCCGAACACCAGCTTGACCTTGACGCCCACGACCGGGAAGCCAGCCAGCGGACCGCTGGTGATGGTTTCGCGCAGGCCCTTTTCGACGGACGGGATGAATTCCTTCGGAATCACACCACCGGTGATGTCGTTGACGAACAGGAAGTCGTCCTTGTAATCCTTGTTCTGCTTGTCTTCCTCGGTGGCCGGCGACAGCTCGATCACGACGTGACCGTACTGACCCTTACCGCCCGACTGCTTGGCATGCTTGTAGTCCGACTTGACGTCCGAAGCCTGGATCGTTTCGCGATACGCCACCTGCGGCTTGCCGACATTGGCCTCGACGTTGAACTCGCGCTTCATGCGGTCAACGATGATGTCCAGATGCAGCTCGCCCATGCCCGAGATGATGGTCTGGCCGGATTCCTCGTCGGTCTTGACGCGGAACGAGGGATCTTCCTGCGCCAGACGGCCCAGGGCCATGCCCATCTTTTCCTGGTCCGACTTGGTCTTCGGCTCCACGGCCATCGAGATCACCGGCTCCGGGAACACCATGCGTTCCAGGATGATCGGGTGGTCCAGCGAGCACATGGTGTCACCGGTGGTGACGTCCTTCAGGCCCACGGCAGCGGCGATGTCGCCCGCACGCACTTCCTTGATCTCGGTGCGGTCGTTCGAATGCATCTGCAGCAGACGACCGATGCGCTCCTTCTTGCCCTTGACCGAGTTCAGCACCTGGTCGCCGGCATTGAGCACGCCCGAGTACACGCGGAAGAACGTCAGCGCGCCCACGAACGGGTCGGTGATGATCTTGAACGCGAGCGAGGAGAACGGCGCCTTGTCGTCCGACTGACGGGTCAGCTGCTTGGTCTCGTCATCGACGTCGGTACCGGTCACCGGCGGCACGTCGACCGGCGACGGCAACAGGCGCACGACGCCGTCGAGCATCGCCTGGACGCCCTTGTTCTTGAACGCCGAGCCACAGAACATCGGAACGATCTCGGTGGCCAGCGTGCGCACACGCAGGGCCTCGATGATCTCAGCCTCGGTCAGCTCTTCGCCGCCCAGGTACTTTTCCATCAGCTCTTCGTTGGCTTCCGCGGCCGACTCGACCATGTAGGCACGGGCTTCGTTCGCCTTCTCGACCAGGTCCGCCGGGATGTCGCGATACTCGAACACGGTGCCCTGCGAAGCGGCATCCCAATGGATGGCCTTCATCTTCAGCAGGTCGACCACGCCCTCGAAGCCGTCCTCGGCGCCGATCGGCACCTGCATCGGCACCGGCACCGCGCCAAGGCGCGCCTTCAGCTGGCCAACGACCTTGTCGAAGTTCGCGCCGGTGCGGTCCATCTTGTTGACGAACGCGATGCGCGGCACGTGGTAACGGTTGGCCTGGCGCCACACGGTTTCCGACTGCGGCTGGACGCCGCCGACGGCGCACAGCACGAACACCGCGCCGTCAAGCACGCGCAGCGAACGCTCGACTTCGATGGTGAAGTCGACGTGCCCGGGGGTGTCGATGATGTTGAAGCGGTGCTCCGGCAGGGACTTGTCCATGCCCTTCCAGAACGCGGTGGTGGCAGCGGACTGGATCGTGATGCCACGCTCCTGCTCCTGCTCCATCCAGTCCATGGTGGCGGCGCCGTCGTGCACTTCACCGATCTTGTGGCTGACGCCGGTGTAGAACAGGATGCGCTCGGACGTGGTGGTCTTGCCGGCATCGATGTGGGCCATGATGCCGAAATTGCGGTAACGCTCGATGGGAGTGGTACGGGCCACGGGAGCCTCTCAATTTCTCGGATTTCGGATGGCCGAACGCCGCCTTTCGGCGGCCTTCGGGTTTTTTGTGGCGCGCTGCGCGCCACGATGTTCAGCACCTCATATGGTGCTGCAGGGCCTCGTTTCCAAGGCCCCCGACCTCACCAGCGGTAATGCGCGAAGGCCTTGTTCGCTTCCGCCATACGGTGGGTTTCTTCACGCTTCTTGATGGCACCGCCGCGGTTTTCCGAGGCGTCCAGGAGTTCGGCAGCCAGCTTGCGCGGCATCGTGTTCTCGCCGCGCTTGCGGGCGGAATCGATCAGCCAACGCATGGCAAGGGCCATACGGCGAGAGGCGCGAACTTCGACCGGAACCTGGTAAGTAGCGCCGCCGACGCGACGCGACTTGACCTCAACGGTCGGTGCCACGTTGTCCAGTGCCTTCTGCACCAGATCAATGGCGTTCGGATTCTTTTCGCCGATGACGTCCATAGCGCCATACACGATTTTCTCTGCAACCGACTTCTTGCCAGACTGCATCACCATGTTGATGAAGCGGGCAATGGTTTCGCTGCCATGCTTGGGATCAGGCAGGACGGTGCGCTGCGGAGTAGAACCTTTACGGGACATTAGTTGATTTCCTTAGCTCTTCGGGCGCTTGGCGCCGTACTTCGAACGGCCCTGGCGGCGCTTGGCAACGCCAGCGGCGTCGAGCGAACCACGAACGGTGTGGTAACGGACACCCGGCAGATCCTTGACGCGGCCACCGCGGATCAGGACCACGGAGTGCTCCTGCAGGTTGTGGCCTTCGCCGCCGATGTAGCTGATGACCTCTTCCTGGTTGGTCAGGCGAACCTTTGCAACCTTGCGGAGGGCCGAGTTCGGCTTCTTCGGGGTGGTGGTGTAGACGCGCGTGCACACGCCACGACGCTGCGGACACTTGTCCAGCGCCGGGGAGGCACTCTTGTAGGTGGTCGCTTGCCGAGGCTTGCGGACCAGCTGATTGATAGTCGCCATCAGTGGATTCTTCTGAATGGAGGGTCGTCGGACCCTCATGAAAACGACGACAGGCCGAAAGGCCGGCCTGCCGAGAGGCGGGAGTATAGCTGGCAGGTCAAATTCCCGTCAACCGAAGGGTTTCCGGCCTGCTGGCCCATCCGGGGCCTGGAAAACGGAAGGCCTCCTGCCCTCCTCCTGACTGTCCTGGCATGGCCTGTTCAGCCATGCCAGGACGGCTTGCTTACTCCTCGTCGGAGCCCGCCTCGACCGCCGCCGGAGCGGTGGTTTCGGCAACCGGCGCGGTGCCGGCCAGGGTTTCCATTTCCGACTCGGTCAGACCGGTCGCGCCGCGACGGCGCTGGCTGTGGTACGCCAGACCGGTACCGGCCGGGATCAGGCGGCCGACGATCACGTTTTCCTTCAGGCCGCGCAGGTTGTCGCTGGTACCCCGGACCGCCGCCTCGGTGAGGACGCGGGTGGTTTCCTGGAACGACGCCGCCGAGATGAACGACTCGGTCGCCAGCGAGGCCTTGGTGATGCCCAGCAACACCGGATCGAACTTGGCTGGCAGCTCGTTGCGGGCGGCCAGGCGGGCATTTTCCTCGATGACGCGCTGGCGCTCGGCCTGCTCGCCATTCAGGAACTTGCTGTTGCCCTGGTCGGTGATCTCGACCTTGCGCAGCATCTGGCGGGTGATCACCTCGATGTGCTTGTCGTTGATCTTCACGCCCTGCAGGCGATACACGTCCTGGATTTCCTTGACCAGGTAAGCGGCCAGCGGCTCGACACCCAGCAGGCGCAGGATGTCCTGCGGGCTCGGCTCGCCGTCCACCACGGTCTCACCCTTGGTCACGTGCTCACCTTCGAACACGATGATCTGGCGGTACTTCGGAATCAGCTCTTCGTGCTCGCTACCGTCGGTGTCCTTGATGATCAGGCGCTGCTTGCCCTTGGTGTCCTTGCCGAAGCTGATCACGCCCGAACGCTCGGCCAGGATCGCCGGATCCTTCGGCTTGCGCGCTTCGAACAGGTCGGCCACGCGCGGCAGACCACCGGTGATGTCGCGGGTCTTGGACGCTTCCTGCGGGATCTTGGCGACCACGTCACCCACACCGACGGCGGCGCCGTCCTGCAGGTTGACGATCGAGCGCGGCGGCAGCAGGTACTGCGCCGGCAGGTCGGTGCCCGGGATCGACAGGTCATTGCCCTTGGCGTCGACGATGCGCACCAGCGGACGCAGGTCCTTGCCCTGCGAGCCGCGACGCTTCGGATCGGTGATCTCGCGCGAGGCCAGGCCGGTCAGCTCGTCGGTCTTCTCGATGACGGTCACGCCATCGATGAAGTCCACGAAGCGGATGAAGCCGGCCACTTCCGACACGATCGGGTGGTTATGCGGATCCCAGTTCGCCACGGTCTGGCCGGCCTTGATCTCGGCGGCGTCCTTGACCGAGATGTTGGCGCCGTACGGCAGCTTGTAGCGCTCGCGCTCGCGGCCATGGGCATCGAGCACGGAGATTTCGCCCGAACGCGAAACCGCGACCAGCGTGCCGTTCGCATGCTCGACCGACTTGAGGTTGGTGAACTTCACCGAACCGGTGGTCTTGACGGTGATGTTGTCCACCGCCGCAGCACGCGACGCCGCACCACCGATGTGGAACGTACGCATGGTCAGCTGGGTACCCGGCTCACCGATCGACTGCGCGGCGATGACGCCGACCGCTTCGCCGATGTTGACGAGGTGGCCACGGGCCAGGTCGCGACCATAGCAGTGCGCGCACACGCCGAACGGCGATTCGCAGGTGATGGTCGAGCGGACCTTGATCGACTGCACGCTCGCCTCTTCCAGCTTGGCGACCCACTGCTCGTCGAGCAGGGTGTTGCGGGTGACGATCGGCTCCTCGTCGTTGCCCGGCAGGAACACGTCCTCGGCCACGACGCGGCCCAGCACGCGGTCCTTCAGCGGCTCGACCACGTCGCCGCCTTCCACGATCGGGGTCATGGTGAGGCCTTCGACGGTGCCGCAGTCGACCTCGGTGATCACCACGTCCTGCGCCACGTCGACGAGGCGGCGGGTCAGGTAACCGGAGTTGGCGGTCTTCAGCGCGGTATCGGCCAGACCCTTACGGGCACCGTGGGTGGAGTTGAAGTACTCCTGCACGTTCAGGCCTTCGCGGAAGTTCGCCTTGATGGGCGTCTCGATGATCGAGCCGTCCGGGCGGGCCATCAGGCCGCGCATGCCGGCCAGCTGGCGGATCTGCGCCTGGCTACCACGCGCACCGGAGTCGGCCATGATGTACAGCGAGTTCATCGACTTCTGGTCGATGGTCTCGCCCTTGGCATTGACGACCTTCTCGGTAC
>JAEWJB010000177.1 GCA_023386795.1 Pseudomonadota bacterium | reverse complement strand
CCCTCGAACACGGCAGGCGCTACCGGGGCCACGGCCTGCACCGGGCCGGCCGGCGCGGCGGCCGCGGGCCGGGCACGCAGCGCGGCAAGTTCGCGTTCCAGCGCATCCACGCGGCCGCGCAACCTGCCCACGGACAGCCACAACACCAGCAGCAACAGGGGAACGGCGAGGATCGCCAGCACCACCAGCACGATGATCGATTCCAAAGCGTCCTGCTCCTTGATCCGTGGACGGCGCCGCCGGGAACCGGCGGCCTGCCGTGCCCGCATGCTACCGGAGGACGCGACGGCCTTTGCGGACCTCCCCCTAAAGTCCGGCGGCCGCCGGCCGATGAGCCGCAGATGGGGGTTCAAAGAAGAACCCACCGCCTCCCCTCCCAGGATGCCCCGCATGAACCTGCCCGCCGCGCCCGCAGAGGCCAGCGTCGACGACCACATCCGTTCGGTCGCCGGCCTGTCCGCCCGCCTGCTCACCCAGCTGCGGCAGTCGCTGCAGCGGATCGAGGAGATCAACCGCACCACTCAGGTGATCTCGATGAATGCCCGCATCGAGTCGGCACGCATCGGCGCGGCCGGCCGCGGCTTCGCGGTGATCGCCCAGGAGATGGACGTGCTCTCGCGCCGCGTGGCCGAGGCCACGCGCGACATCGACCGCACCGCCGAGACCACGCGCGGCGAGATGCACGAGACGCTGGCGCGCCTGGAGGACGACGTGCGCCGCACGCGGCTGGGCGAGCTGGCGCTGGTGAACATCGACCTGATCGACCGCAACCTCTACGAGCGTAGCTGCGATGTGCGCTGGTGGGCCACCGATGCCGCCGTCGTGGCGGCCGCGCGGCCGACCCGCACGCCGGAGGAACTGGCGCATGCGTCCAGGCGCATGGGGCAGATCCTCGACTCGTACACGGTGTACTTCGACCTGGTGCTGGTGGGGATGGACGGGCGCGTGCTGGCCAACGGTCGCCCGGGCCTGTACGACTCCACCGGGCTGGACGTGCGCGACAGCGAGTGGTTCGAAGGCGCGCAGCGCACGGCCAGCGGCGAGGAGTTCAGCTTCCAGACCGTGCATGCCACGCCGCTGGCCGGCGGCGAGCGCGTGCTGGTGTATGCCTGCAGCGTGCGCGAGGGCGGACGCGTGGACGGGCGCATGCTCGGCGTGCTGGGCATCGTGTTCCGCTGGGACGCGCTGGCGCAGACGGTGGTGCAGCGTACGCCGTTGTCCGAGCAGGAATGGGCGCGCAGCCGGGTGTGCATCGTCGATGGCGAAGGGAGGGTGCTGGCCGATTCGTCCGGGCGCGTCCTGCAGGACGTGATCGATTTCCCCGGCCGCGAGCAGCTGATGCGCCAGCCACGCGCGGCGCAGGTGGTGGAGTATGGCGGGCGGCCGCACTGCATCGCGCATGCGGCCTCGCCGGGATATGAAACCTATCGCACCGGCTGGCACTCGTTGATCCTGCAGGCGGTGTGAGGCGCCTGCAGGCTGGCAAAAAAAAACCCCGGCACTGGCCGGGGTTTTTCGTTGCATCCGGGCGCGCGGCTTACTTCGCCGCCACGACCTTGGCCAGCTCCAGGCACTTGTTGGAGTAGCCCCACTCGTTGTCGTACCAGCTCACCAGCTTGACGAAGGTGTCGTCGAGCTGGATGCCGGCGTCGGCATCGAACACCGAGGTGCAGGTCTCGCCGCGGAAATCGGTGGCCACGACCTTGTCCTCGGTATAGCCGAGGATGCCCTTCAGCGCGCCTTCGCTCTGTGCCTTGATCTCGGCGCAGATCTCGGCGTAGGTCGCCGGCTTCTCCAGTTCGCAGGTCAGGTCGACCACCGAGACGTCGCTGGTCGGCACGCGGAAGCTCATGCCCGTCAGCTTCTTGTTGAGCGAGGGGATGACCTTGCCGACGGCCTTGGCCGCGCCGGTGGAGGACGGGATGATGTTCTCCAGGATGCCGCGGCCGCCGCGCCAATCCTTGTTGGACGGGCCATCGACGGTCTTCTGGGTCGCCGTGGCGGCATGCACGGTGGTCATCAGGCCGCGCTTGATGCCCCACTTGTCGTGGATGACCTTGGCGAGCGGGGCCAGGCAGTTGGTGGTGCACGAGGCGTTGGAGACGATGGTCTCGCCGTTGTACTCGGCGTGGTTCACGCCGTAGACGAACATCGGCGTGTCGTCCTTGGACGGGGCCGACATGATGACCTTCTTCGCGCCGGCGGCCAGGTGCTTCTCGGCCGTTTCCTTGGTGAGGAACAGGCCGGTGGATTCGATGACGACTTCGGCGCCGACCTCGTCCCACTTCAGGTTGGCCGGGTCGCGCTCCTGGGTCAGGCGGATCTTCTTGCCATTGACCAGCAGGGTATTGCCGTCGACCTTGATCTCGCCCTTGAAGCGGCCGTGGACGGAGTCGTACTGGAGCATGTACGCCAGGTAGTCCGGCTCCAGCAGGTCGTTGATGGCGACGATCTCGATGTCGTTGCCGAAGTTCTGCACCGCCGAACGCAGGACGTTGCGCCCGATGCGACCGAAACCGTTGATGCCGACCTTGATTGCCATGTTCACAAGCTCCTGCGGCCGCGCCAGCGCGGCGGGTGGAAAGGGACGCTCATTCTAGCAGGCACGGCCGGGGCGCCTGGCCGGGGCCGGGTCGGCGCGCGGGGCGCTGAGCGGCGGCTGAGCGCGGGGCGCGATTTGATTGGAATCAAGGCGGCGGCGCGGGGCGGCGCGGAGACTGGGCCCCAGACCCCAACCACCCCGGAAAGACAAGACAATGCGCAACAAGATGATCCTGAGCTGTGCCCTGGCTGCTGCTGTCGCCGCCGTCGCCACTCCTGCCCTGGCGCAGTCCAAGGGCGACTGGACCCTCGGCGTGGGCGTGCACCAGGTGAACCCGAAGTCCGACAACGGCAAGCTGGCCGGCGGCACGCTGGCGGTGGACGTGGACAGCGACGTGAAGCCGACGATCACCGGCGAATATTTCATTGCCGACAACGTGGGCATCGAGGTGCTGGCGGCGCTGCCGTTCAAGCACGACATCAACATCGACGGCCTGGGCCGGGTGGGCAGCACCAAGCACCTGCCGCCGGTCGTGTCGATCCAGTACCACTTCAACAGCAAGGGCAAGGTGTCGCCGTTCCTTGGCGCGGGCATCAACTACACCACCTTCTTCAGCGAGGACACCACCGGTGCCCTGGCGGGCAGCAAGCTCAAGCTGGAAGACTCCTGGGGCCTGGCGGCACACGCCGGCATCGATTTCGCGGTGGCCGACAAGAGCTCCATCCGCGTGGACCTGCGCTGGATCGACATCGACAGCAAGGTGAAGCTGGATGGGCAGAAGCTGGGCACGGTGAACATCGATCCGCTGGTGTACGGCGTGGCTTACGTGCACCGCTTCTGATCGGCGGCGCCTTCTCTGCTGGAAAATCGTGTGTGTGGGGAAGCCGCGACATCCGGGGAAGGGGTGTCGTGGCTTTTTTTTTGGCCTGCGGCTGGCTTTTTTTGCGTGGGTGGTGTGGGTGGGGGACCTTCGATGTTGATCGGCTGGTTTTGTTTCGTGCACGGCCTGCGGGGGTGGGGCCCTTTCGGGACACGCCGTGAATCCATCCATGGAGGCTCGTAGGCGACATCCATGTCG
>JAEWJB010000150.1 GCA_023386795.1 Pseudomonadota bacterium | reverse complement strand
AGCCGCGGCGGTATTCGAACTTGTCCACGGCCTTCATCAGGCCGATGTTGCCCTCCTGGATCAGGTCCAGGAACTGCAGGCCGCGGTTGGTGTACTTCTTGGCGATGGAGATCACCAGGCGCAGGTTCGCCTCGACCATCTCCTTCTTCGCCTTGCGCGCCTTGGCCTCGCCATAGGCCATCGCGCGGCTGATTTCCTTGATCTCGGCCAGGGTCAGGTGATTCGCCTTTTCCAGGTCGATGGTGGCCTGCTGCTCGGCGATGATCTGGTCCTTCACGTCACGCAGGGCCGAGGACCACTTCTGCTTGCGCTTGAGCGCGTCTTCCACCCACTCCAGGTTGGTCTGGTTGCCTTCCCAGGAACGAATGAAATCCTTGCGCGGCATCTTGGCGACATTGGTCGACAGGTGCAGCACGCGGCGCTCGTGGTCCTTGATGTGGTTCTGCACGTCGCGCAGCTGCTTCACCAGCACGTCGGTCAGCGGCAGCGGCAGCTTGAGGGTCACGAAGATCGCGGCGATGTCCTCGCGCGCCTTGGTCACCAGCTTGTGCTCGGCGCCGTGCTTGGCATACGCCTTCTTGAACTTGGCCAGTTCGTTGGCCAGGTTTTCCATGCGCGTGGCGACTTCGACCGGGTCCGGGCCGACCGGACCGGTGTCCTCGTCGGCACCCTCCACGCCGTCCTCGTCCTCGTCGTCTTCCGACCCCTCGGCATCGGCGTCACCGCCGTTGGCTTCCAGTTCGGCGGCGGCCGCGTCGGCCTCCTCGATCAGGTCGTTGAAGCCGACGATCACTTCGGCCAGGCGCTTCTTGCCTTCCTTGTGGAGTTCGTAATCGGAGAGCAGCAGTTCGACCGAGGCCGGGAACGTGCCCAGGGCAGCCTGGACCTGGCCCAGGCCTTCCTCGATGCGCTTGGCGATGGCGATTTCGCCCTCGCGGGTCAGCAGCTCGACCGTGCCCATCTCGCGCATGTACATGCGCACCGGGTCGGTGGTGCGGCCACCTTCGGTATCCAGGGCGGTCAGGGCGGCTGCGGCTTCCTCGGCGGCGGTGTCGTCCACCTCGCGGTTGCCGGTGTTGCCGTCGTTGAGCAACAGGGTTTCGGCATCCGGCGCCACTTCATGGACGTCGATGCCCATGCCGTTGATCATGCCGATGATGTCTTCGATCTGCTCCGGGTCGACCAGGTCGTCGGGAAGATGGTCGTTGACCTCGGCATACGTCAGGTAGCCCTGTTCCAGGCCCTTGCTGATCAGTTGCTTGATGTCGGATTGCTGGGCAGGACGTTCGTTGGCCATGAGTGCTCGCGCCACCGGCTGGGAAGGAATGAGAGAGAACCTAGCATTATACCAGCGACTGCCCCCGTCTGCCGGATGAGGCAGGGGAACGCCGGGCCAGGGCAGACCGCGCGACTTCGCTGTCTGCGTCAGGGTCTGAGCAGGAATGTAACCGGGCCGTCATTGACCAGGCTGACCACCATATGGGCGCCGAAGCGGCCCGTTTCCACCCCTGCAACGTGTTTTTCGCGACAGTTCGCCACCAGAAGGTTGAACCCGCGTTCAGCCTCCTGCGGCGGGGCGGCCGAGGTGAAGCTGGGGCGCATGCCCGAGGCGGTGTCCGCCGCCAAGGTGAACTGGCTGACCAGCAACAGGCCGCCGGCCGTATCGGTGAGCGAGCGATTCATCCGCCCGCCCTCGTCGGCGAACACCCGGTAGCCGAGCAGGCGCTCGGCCATGCGGCGGATCATCGGGTCCGTGTCGCCGGGCTCCATGCCCACCAAGGCCAGCAGCCCCGGGCCGATCCGTCCAACCACCTCGCCTTCCACCTCGACCTGGGCCTGGGTGACACGCTGGATCAGGGCGAGCATGGCGTTCTTCAAGGGGGAAGGAGAAGGCAGGATCGTTCAAGGAAGGGCGCGTTGTCACCCGCGCGGGAGCCGTCGGAGGCGCGCATTCGCTGCGTAGGAGCGGCTTCAGCCGCGAGCCGGCAGTCGAGATGCACGGCGCCGCCAAGACCGCCGCTCGCGCCGCCCGTTTAGAATTCCCCGGATGAATGCCGATCTTCGAGCCGGATGGCTGTACCGGACCGCCGCATTGCTGGGGCGCCTGCCCTGGCCGTGCCTGAAGGCGCTGGCCGATGCCATCGCCTGGCTGTGGCTGCGCCTGGATGCCCGCGAAAGCCGTGTCGTGCGCCGCAATCTCGAACTGGCCTATCCAGAGCTAAGCCCCGCCGAGCGTGCCGCCCTGCATCCCCGCGTGCTGCGCTCCACCGCCCGGCAGACCTTCGAGATGCTGCGCACCTGGACCCGCCCGCCCGCCGAAAACCTCGCCCGCCTGCGTGAACGCCACGGCCAGGACCTCTACGACGCGGCGCTGGCCTCCGGCCGCGGGGTGATCGTCGCGGCACCGCATTTCGGCAACTGGGAGCTGCTCAACCAGTGGCTCGCCGAGCGCGGCCAGATCGCCATCGTCTACCGGCCGCCGGACTCCCCCGTCGTCGACGGTTTCCTGCAGCGTGCGCGCGGCAAGGAAAACGTGCGGCAGGTTCGCGCCGAGGGCCCGGCGGTACGCCAGCTGTTCAAGGTGCTCAAGGACGGCGGCGCGGTCGGCATCCTGCCCGACCAGCAGCCGAAGATGGGCGATGGCGTGTTCGCCCCGTTCTTCGGCGTGCAGGCGCTCACGATGACCCTGGTCAACCGGCTCGCCGAACGCACCGGCGCCATCGTGCTGTACGGCTGGGTGGAACGGCTGAGCGATGACCTCGACTTCGCCCTGCACATCGAACCCGCCGGCCCGGCGCTGGCCGATGCGGACCCGGTCACCGCCGCCACCGCGCTCAATGCGGGCCTGGAGCGCATTGCCCGCCGGGATCCCACCCAGTATCAGTGGACCTACAAGCGCTACACGCTGCGACCGCCCGGCAGTGGCGAGCCCAACCCCTACGCGACTGCCCGCCACCCGCACTGACCCGCGATTGCCCCCACCCCTGCGACAGGTTGTTGCAGGCCGCATTTCCGCATTGAACGGCCCCTGCCCGCCCCCATCAGGGAAGCTCATGGATACCCCGACCCCCGCCCCGCGTCTCGATCCCTTCGGCGACCCCGCCGCTATCCGCTGCGAGCGTGCAGCCTCCGAGCTGCGTGCCGGCCGGCCGATCGTGCTGCGCGACGGCACCGGCCCGGCGCGCGCGTTCATGGCCCTGGACAGCAGCACGGCGCACTCCTACGCCGCGTTCGCCGAGGCCTCGGGCGGTCGTCACTACCTGTTCCTCACCCCGACCCGCGCCCAAGTGCTGGGACTTGAAGCCCCGGCCGGCACGCGCGTGCCGCTGGCCGGCGTCTCCTACGACGCACTCGCCGCGCTGGCCTACCTGCGCCAGGCGCAGCTGCCGGCCGAGCACACTGCCGGCGACGCACTGGATGCCGGCGCGACGGAAATCGCCCGCCTCGGCCTGCTGCTGCCGGCGATGATCGCCGTCGAGCTCGCCCCGAAAGACGAATCGGCTTTCGCCGGCTGCCAGTGGCTTGACCTGTGCGACCTCCCCGAAGGCTGCGCGCGCGCCGCCGAGCGCCCCTACGAACTGGTGACCCGCACTCCGGTCCCACTGCGCGACGTCGGCATGAGCGAGTTCGTGGTGTTCCGCGGCGGGGTGGCCCAGCGCGACCAGGTCGCCATCGTGGTCGGCCAGCCGGACCTGTCCCGGCCCGTACCCGTACGCGTGCACTCCTCCTGCCTCACCGGCGACCTGTTCGGTTCGCTCAAGTGCGACTGCGGCGACCAGCTGCGTCGCGGCCTGGACAAGCTCAAGGCGCTCGGCGGCGGCGTGTTGCTGTACCTCGACCAGGAAGGGCGCGGTACCGGCATCGCGGCGAAGATGCGGGCCTACGGCTACCAGCATGCCGGCCTGGACACCATCGACGCCGACGCCCAACTCGGCTTCGGCCCGGATGAACGCCGCTACGGAAGCGCGGTGGCGATGCTGCGCGGCCTGGGCATCGAACGCATCCAGTTGCTGACCAACAACCCGAGCAAGGTCGAGCGCCTGCGCGCGGCGGGTATCGAGGTGGTCGAGCGCATCCCGGTCACCGGCGAAATCACCCACGAGAACGAGCAGTACCTGCGCACCAAGGCGGCCCGCGCCGGCCACGCGCTGGACGTGGACGCGCTGATCCTGGCCTCGCAATAACCGGCCACGGTTCCGGTGCCAGTGGCGGCGCCGCTATGCTGGGCGCCATTCCGCCAGGCGCCCGCATCGTGTCCGATCCTTCGCCGTCGTCGTCCGAGCCCGTTCTTTCCCCTGCGGCTGCCATCCACTGGCAGCCACTGCCGCTACGCGGCGCGATACTGGCCGGGGCCGTGGCTGGCTTCGCGCTGCTCGTCCCCTGCCTGGTCGTGGGCGGCGGCCTGCTGCTACGCATTGGCGAAGGTGCGCCGATCCCGTTGCCGGGCTGGGCGGCCGCCAGCCTGGTCGCGCTCGCAGCGCTCCTGCTCGCCGGCCTGGTCTACCGTCGCCGTCGCCGCGTGCGCTGGCTGCTCGACGCACAGGGGCTGGCAGTACGTCGCGGCGGGCTGTGGCAATCGGAAACCCGCGTGCCCGCCAGCCGCGTGCAGCACCTGGACCTGCGGCGGGGTCCGCTGGAACGCCTGATCAAGCTCTCCACGCTGGTCGTGCACACGGCCGGCAGCCGCTTCGGCGCGGTGTCGATCGCCGGTCTCGACGCCGCCGATGCCGAACGCCTGCGCGAACGTCTCTCGCGCCAGCTCGACCAGGACGACGACGCCCTGTGAGCACGCCCGACCTGGAGACCGGCGAGCAGCGGCTGCATCCGCTGTCGTGGCTGTTCGTGCTGCTGCAGCAGGCACGGCAGTTCTTCATTCCCCTGGTGCTGCTGGTGTTCTTCGGCCAGCGCGGCGACCGCGAGGACAGCTACGCACAGTTGGCCAGCCTGGGCGCGATCGGCGTGCTGGTGGCGATCTCGGTGCTGCAGTACCTGACCTATCGCTACCGTCTAGGCGCCGATGCCATCCACATCCGCAGCGGCCTGCTCGAACGCAGCTGGCGCGATATCCCCTATGCGCGCATCCACAACGTGGCGCTGCACCAGAGCGTGCTGCACCGCGTGTTCGGCGTGGCCGAAGTCCGCCTGGAATCGGCGGGCGGTGCGCGACCGGAGGCGCAGATGCGCGTGCTGCGGCTCGATCGCGCGCTGGCACTGGAGCAGCGCGTGCGCCACGGCACGCATGTGGCCGCGAGCTTCGACGCCGCAGCCGACACGCCCCACCCCACGGATGAAGCACCCGCGCGCACGCTGCTGCGGTTGCCGGCGGCCGAAGTGATCCGGCTGGGCCTGGTCTCCAACCGCGGCATGGTGGTGGTCGCCGCCGCATTCGGCGTGCTTTACCAGGCGTTCCCGGAGCGCTCGGTGAGCAACTTCATCAGCCACAACGGCGAAGCTGCCTATCGCTACGTCCACGAACTCCATCCGGGCATGGCGGCCACGGCCATCGCGGCCTTGCTCCTGCTCGCCGCCCTGATGGTCGCGATGCGCGCGCTTTCCGTGCTGCTGGCATTGGTGCAGTACCACGGCTTCACCCTGAGCGAGGTCGAGCGCCGGCTTACCGTCGAACGTGGCCTGCTGACGCGCATACGCACCAGCACCACGCGCCGCCGCATCCAGGCATGGACGCTGCGCGAAGGCTTCCTGCACCGGTGCCTGCGCCGCCGGCGGTTGCAGGTGGATATCGCCGCCTCGCAGCAGCACGATGACCACGGCAGGGCGTTTCGCGACGTGGCGCCCATCGCCACCCCGCAAACCTGCGACGACCTCATCGCCGAACTGCTGCCGCATGCAGCGTGGCCCCCGGCAGGTTGGACGCCGGTACCCCGCTCCAACGGTTGGCGCCTCGCACTGCCCTCGCTGTGGCTGCTACCTATCGCGGCAATGGCGTCCTGGCACCTCGGCCCGTGGGCCTGGCTATTGCTGGCGTGGTGGCCCTGGGCGCTGTTCTCGGCTTACCGGCAGGTGGCGCGCATGGGCTGGTCGGTGGAAGGCGAGCGCATCGTGGTGCGGGGCGGCTGGTGGGACCGCTGGTGGCGCATGGCCGAACTCGACAAGCTGCAGGCGCTGGGTCTGTCGCGTTCGCCGCTGGATCGACTGTGTGGCACGGCGTCTGTCTGGCTCGATACCGCGGGCGCGCAGGCCTCGGCTCCGGCGCTGCGCCTGCGGCTGCTGCCGGTCGCGCAGGCGCAGGCGCTGTACGACCAGTTGGGCGAGCGGTTGGCGCGCAGGCGCATGCGCTGGTGATTCAGCGCTGCGCAGGGCCCCAGTAGCCGAGATCCTTGCGGATCTGCAGCGCGCGCCACCATGCGCCCAACGGCTTGCGGCGCAGGCGGCCCATCTCGCCGTCGATGAAGTCCTCGGTGGCGGCGATCACCCGCTCCGACGACAGCCCGTCGCGGTACGGATGGATGGCATCGGCATAGCGCACGATCTCCGCCATCATCGTCGGGTCCGGCGCCAACGCGCGCGCCAGCATCTGCGGCAGCTGCGCCGGGTCGTCGAAATCGATCATGTGTGGCTTCGGCGCGCGGTTGCGCAGCGTCACCACGGGTTTGTGCTGCACCACGAACTCCGAGACGATCGAAGACGTGTCGGACACCAGCACGTCGGCGGCACGCTGCGCGGCCATCACCTGCTCCGGCTCGACGAAATGCGCGTTGGCACCGGCCAGCGCGCGATAGCGGGCGAACAGCTCCGGCGGGCATTTCGGGTGCAGGGTGAGCAGCCAGTAGCGGTCGCCGCGCGCGATGTCGGCGGCGATGGCCTCGTGCAGCACCGGCGCGGCGCTCAGGCGTTCCGTGAACGTGGAGCCGAACAGGATCACCGGACGGCCCGCCGCGCGCGCGCGCAGGCGCGCACTCTCGCCATCGTCGTCGCGGAATAGCGGGTCGAGTTTCGGCCAGCCGGTTTCGGCCACCGCAAAATGGCCTTCGCGCTCGGCCAGCGCGCGGAACGGTTCGGTCGTCGCCGGACCCTGGGTGCAGTAGAGGTCGAACAGGCCGCGTACGCGGAAGTGACCGCGATTGTCCTCGCGCTTCTGCACGTTGAACCCATGGAACAGCTGCACCTTGGCCCCGGACAGGAACCCCGGCACCCAGTTGGCCGCGCTGAACACCGCACGCGGACGCAGTGCCAGGGCGCCGCGCAGATCCACCGCCGGCACGCCCTCCAGCACGGCCCCCCGGGCGCCGTCCTCGAACCAGGCCGAGACCGACTGCCCGCTGGCCTGTAACGCCCGTGCCAGAGGCGCCAGAATAGGAAGCGCGTAACGTTCCGTCGCGAACAGCAGGTAACCGGCCATCTCTATGTCCTCTTCGACCGCTCCATCCGAACGGCCTCGTCTCTCGGCCTGCATTATCGCGTTCAACGAGGCCGATCGCATAAGCGACTGCCTGGCCTCGCTCGCCTTCTGCGACGAGGTCCTGGTCGTGGACTCGCACTCCACCGATGCCACCGTGGCGCTGGCCGAGGCGGCAGGCGCGCGCGTGCTGCAGCGGCCGTTCGATGGCTTTCGCAGCCAGAAGGACTTCGCCGTCGCCCAGGCTACGCACGACTGGGTGCTGTGCCTGGATGCCGACGAGCGCGTCGACGACATCCTGCGCACGTCCATCCTGGCCGCGCGTGATGGCGGGTTCGGGGGCCAGGCCGGCTATCGCTTCAACCGGCTGTCGGACTACTTCGGTCGCTTCCTGCGCCACGGCAACGCCTACCCGGACAGGGTGCTGCGCCTGTTCGACCGACGTCGCGGCGGTTGGCGCGGCAAGCGCGAGATCCACGAAGCCGCGAGTGTCGACGGCCCGGTCGCCACGCTGCGCGGCGATCTCATCCACTACCCCTACCGTTCGCTCGAACAGCAGCTGGCCAAGACCCAGCGCTACGCGAAGATGATGGCCGAACACGAATACGCACGCGGCAAGCGCGCATCGTGGTCGAAGCTGGTGCTGGCGCCGGCATGGCGCTTCTGGCGCGGCTACGTGCTGCGCGCCGGTTTCCTCGATGGCTGGCGCGGGTTGGTCTACGCCTACGTGCGTGCCAACTATGTAAGGCAGAAGGCGATCATGCTGTGGCTGCTACAGCACGGGCAGCCGGTCGCCGACCCGCCGCGCAAGGACGATCAGTCGCCCCGCGCCGGCTGACCACGGGCGGTCTCGGCCTCTCGCACGGCCAGGCCGATCAGCGTGCCGACAATGGACACATAAAAACTCGCCGTGACCTGGTGGGCGAACATTGACTGGGTCATGCCGCACAGCACATAGCTCAGCACCACCACAATGCCGGCCGCCGCCGGCCCGCGGAAACGGGAATGCCCGCTGCGACGGTACAGCCGCACCAGCAGCCACAGCGGCACGCCGTACACCGCGAACAACAGCACGATGCCCAGAATGCCCTGCGTGGCGCCCCATTCGGCCAGGTCGTTGTGCGCATGGCCGAGGTGGCAGCGCTCGATCCACTGGTCGGTGTCACAGACCGGCAGGCGCTTCATCGCATCGTCGAAGTGCCCGACGCCCACGCCAGTGAGCGGATGCTCCAGAAAGGTGTCGTAGGCGACCTGCAGGCGTTCGAGCCGCGCACCGGCCGAAGAGTCGACGTCGCCCACTTCATAGCGCTGCATGTCGCGCTGCAGTTCGCCGATGCGCATCTGGTGGGTGAGCGCCGGCACGGTGAGCACGATGGTCGCACCGATGGCGGCCACGCCGGCCAGGATCAACAGGCGGGTGCGGCCATCGCGCCAGCGCGCGCCCATCGCCACCACCACCAGCAGGCACAGCAGCGCCGGCCACACGCCGCGGCTGCCACTCAGGACAATGGTGACGCCGCCGGCCACCAGCGCGGGCACCACCCAGATCCAGCGCCCGCGTGGACGGCAGAACACGGCCACCACCATCAACATCAGCACGACGTCGGCCAGCACGATGGCATTGGTCCAGCCTTCCGCACGCGGATCGCCGCGTGCCACCTGCACGGCGGCCAGCAGCAGGGCGGCAAAGATGCCGGTGATCGCGCCGCGCCACAGCCAGATCATCCGCGGCCGCATCGCATGGACCCACAGGGCCGCCCACGGCAGAACCACGAAGCGCGAGCGGTTGTCGACGTCGCGCAACCCGTGCTCGAACAGCAGCACCGACCACAACGACATCAGCAGCACCGCCACCGTCAGCCAGCCCAGGGCGCGCAGGTTCACGCCCATGTCGGGTGCCGATTGCCGCAGCGCGCGCCACCCCATCACGCTGGTGCCGAACAAGCACAGGCCGAACGGCAGCAAGCCGCTGGGCACGGCGACCACGAACGCGGCCAGCGCGAACACACCGAACTCCGCCACCCGGCCCAGGCGTCGCGCCTGGCTGGGCTCGGCCAGCGCAGGCAGTTCCGGGCGGGTCGGGTGGAGTAGCGTCATTGCGGAGTGGACAGGTTCGGGGAGGCGGCCATCATCGTCAGGCGATTACGAACGGCAGCTAAGTCGTGAAGACGCCGCGTGAAGGAAACGGGCGGCTTTTCACATCGCCGTGGCCCGGCTTGGGGCATGCGATTGCTGGCCGGAACGCGATGGCGGCCCCGGGCCGGCCGGACATGGCAGGCGCAGGCGGCCTCACTCCACATCGATGTTGCCCTGCTCCTGGCGCTCGCGGGCCAGTTCCTCGGCGGAGGGTACGCAGGGCCCGACCACGGCCTTCGCGGGCACCAGCCACCAACGGCGCCGGTTCGCTACGCCCACGACCTCGGCGCGGTCCCGGTCGATGCAGGCCTGCATGGCCGGCTCCTGCACGAGCAGCCATCGGCTGGCCGGCCGTTCGGCCTGCCAGGCCACGCCACGGCGTAGTTGTTCTGCCCAGGGCACCTTGAAGCCGAAGTTCGCCGCCGGGCGGTCGGCCATCAGCAGGTTCTGTTCCTTCCAGGCCACCAGGCCGAGTTCGGCGTCCGGGCCGATGCGCCGGCCCGCCTCGCGCATCACCCCGCGCGAGGAACTGGAGTCGTTGAGCACGGGGTAGCCGACCACCCCGTAGATCACCCACACCAACCCCAGCAGCGAAAGCAGCGCGAACACCGAACCGCGCACGCGCAGCCAGGCCAGCATCGCCACGCCCCACGCGCCGCAGGCCAGCAGCACCCACGCCACGGCGGCGGCGACATCGGCGCCGACGCCCCGGCTTTCCAGCAGCTTGCGCTCGAATGCCGGCTCGCCGAACAGCATCGACAGCCCGCCCGCCAGGCACACCGCCGACACCAGCGCAGTGAAGGCCCACAGCAGCCATTGCGGCCCGCGCTGGCGCAACAACCCCGGCAGCAACGGCGCCAGCGCCAGGCAGAACATCGGCAGCGCCGGCAGGATGTAGACGTCGCGCTTGCCGCTGGGAATGGAGAAGAACAGCACCACCAGCAGCCACCATGCCAGCGGCAGCAGGTAGCGCGCGTCGCGGCGACGCAAGCGGCGCCACCAGGCGGGAATCGCCCAGGGCAGCGCGAGGATGGCCGGGATCCACATCGTCGCCATGGTGGCGAAGTGGTACCAGACCGGTTGCGGATGATCCCAGGACTGCGCGTAGCGCTTGGCGGTCTGCCGGAACAGGATGTCGTTGAGGTAGGCCCGGTACTCCGGCTCACCGGTGGCCAGCGCGGCCACCACCACCGGCACCAGCCACAGCGCGATCGCCAGCAAGAACGCCGCCGGCCCCCACCAGAAGCGTGCGTCGCGCGCCTGCACGCGGACACGCGGCCAGCCGGCGAACACCGCGAAGGCCGCGGGCAACAGCATCAGCAGCGCGATGACGCCCACGCCCTTGGTGATCACGCCGATGCCGGCGAAGAACCAGCCCGCCACCCACCAGCGCCAGTGCGGGCCGAGCAGCAAATGGCGCAGCAGCCCATAGTTGGCCAGCGTGATGAAACCCACCACCAGCGGATCGATCTGCGCCTTCTTCGCCTGGAAGGTGAAGTGCAGCGTGAAAAGGAGGGCCCAGGCGGCATACAGGCCCACGCGGCGTGTCCACAGCCGGCGGCCGAGGTCGTACACGCAGGCCAGCGTTCCCAGCGCGGCCAGCAGCGACGGCAGCAGGAAGGCCACGCGCCAGTCGCGCAGCACGGTGTAGAACGCCGCCTGCAGCCACATCAGCATCGGCGGCTTGTCCGAATACAGTTCCACGCCGCGGTGCGGGAACAGCCAGTTGCCGCTCTCCACCATCTGCTTGGCAACCAGTGCGAACCGCGGCTCGTCGGAAGGCCACGGATCGCGCATGCCCAGGCCGGCGCCGATCACCAGCAGCGCGGTGATGGCCAGCAGCCAGAATTCCTTAGAGCTCGTCTTGCGCATGGGGCGCAATGATAGCCGTGCGGATCAGGATGTCTTCAGCAATTTCACGTAGAAGAAGCCATCGCGATCCTGCTCCCCCGGCAGGCGCTGGCGGCCCGCGCCGGCGGCATGGCCGAAGTGCGCCGGCAATGGTTGCACCTGCACGCCGTCGGTGCGCCCGATGAACTTCTCGACCTGCCGCTCGTTCTCCCGCCGCAGCAGCGAACAGGTGGTGTAGAGCAGGTGGCCGCCCGGTCGCAGCACGCGCCAGGCCGCGTCCAGCAGCCGCGCCTGCACGCCGAGCAGG
Source organism: Pseudomonadota bacterium (assembly GCA_023386795.1). Taxonomy (GTDB): domain Bacteria; phylum Pseudomonadota; class Gammaproteobacteria; order Xanthomonadales; family Xanthomonadaceae; genus Stenotrophomonas_A. Next base: position 10,709 of record JAEWJB010000150.1, on the reverse strand, counting down.
GTGTCGATATCCTCGGCGCGACGATGCAGCAGCACGTCCGGTTGGCGGCGCACGATGCCGGTGGCCGAACACGGCGCATCCAGCAGCACGACATCGAAAGGCTCGCCGTCCCACCATTGCGACGGGTCGGCGGCATCGCCCGCCACCACCTGCACGCCTTCGGCCACGCCGGTGCGGGCCAAGGTCTCGCTCACGCGGCGCAGGCGTCGCGGATCGATGTCGATCGCGGTCAGGCGCAGCCCCGGTGCCCGTTCGAGCAGGTGCGCGGCCTTGCCACCCGGCGCGGCGCAGGCATCGAGCACGCGCATGCCCGGTGCCGCGTCGAACAGGTCGGCAACCTGCTGCGCCGAACCGTCCTGCACGGACACCGCGCCGTCGGCGAAGCCCGGCAGCTGCATCACCGGCATCGGCTCGGCCAGACGGAGCCCGTCGGCCAGATCGTCGGCGCCGCTGGCCACGATGCCGGCATCGGCCAGCAGGGCCAGGTAGGCGTCACGGCTGTGCTGCCGGCGGTTGACCCGCAGCCACATCGGCGCGGGTTCGGCGCTGGCCTGGAAGATCGCGTCGGCCTGGGCGCCCCAGTCCCTGCGTACTTCATCGCGCAGCCACTGCGGCCATCCAGCATCGGGGGGCACGGGCGGCAGGCCCTCGCGCTGGGCACGGCGCAGCACCGCGTTGACCATGCCGGCCTGGCGCGGGCGACCCAGCGCGCGACAGGCATCGACGGTGGCTGACAGTGCCGCGTGCGCGGGCAGCGCGAGCGCGTCGAGCTGGGCCAGGCCGGCGAGCAGCAGGCCCTTGAGGTCGGCATCGCGACGGCCCGGCGGGCGCTCGAGCCACTGGCCCAGCGCGGCCTCGTACGCCGGAAGCCGGCGCAGTGCAGCGAAGCAGATCGCCTCGACCAGCGCGCGGTCGCGCGGCTCGTCCAGCCCGGGCAGCACGGCGGCGAACTCGGCCTTGAGCGAGCGGCCGTGGCCGACCACCGCGGCCAGGATGCGCGCGGCGGCGACGCGGGCCGCCACACCGGCCGGGGCGGGCGTGGCATTCATCGGGCGAAGGCCGCCAGGTCGCGGCGGGCGTTGAGGTAGTCGGCCGCCGTCACCGGCTTGCCGCCCTCGCGTTGCACCACGCGCAGTCGCAGCACGCCCTCGCCACACGCCACGTCCAGGCCCTCGCGGGAGGCGCGCAGCAGGCTGCCGGGCGGGCGGTCGTGGGCTTCATCCACCGCGACGGCGCCGTGGATGCGCAGGCGTTCGCCCGCCAGCATCGCTTCGGCCACCGGCCACGGTACGAAGGCGCGCACCTTGCGCGCCAGCGCTTGCGCCGGCTGCGCCCAGTCGAGCCGGGCTTCGGCCTTGTCGAGCTTGTGCGCGTAGGTCACGCCTTCAGCCGGCTGCGGCTGCGGCACGGGGCTCAGGCCCACGCGCAGCAGGCCCAGGCCGTCGGCGAGCACCTGCGCGCCCAGTTCGGCGAGGCGATCGTGCAGCTGGCCGCCGGTGTCCTGCGGACCGATGGGCGTGTGCTGGGCCAGCAGGACCGGCCCGGTATCCAGCCCAGCCTCCATCTGCATCAGGCACACGCCGGTTTCGGCATCGCCGGCCTCGATCGCGCGCTGGATGGGCGCGGCGCCGCGCCAGCGCGGCAGCAGCGAGGCATGCACGTTCCAGCAGCCGTAGGTCGGAATCGCCAGCACCTTCTTCGGCAGGATCAGCCCGTAGGCGACCACGATCATCAGGTCCGGTTCCAGCGCCGCCAGCTGCGCGCGCGCTTCGGGCGTGCGCAGGGTCTCGGGCTGGTACACGGGGATGCCGCGCGCGACGGCTTCGAGCTTGACCGGCGAAGGGGTCAGGCCACGGCCGCGGCCGGCAGGGCGGTCAGGCTGGGTGTACACGGCCACCACTTCGTTGTGGCGGGCGGCGGCGCGAAGCGACGGCACGGCGAAATCCGGCGTGCCGGCAAAGACGATTCTCATGGGGGCGGAGCTCCGGTAAGGGCGCGATGGCCGGTCGGAAGGCCGGCGCGCGAATGCCCCCGTCCCCCTGACCCGCGCGTCAGGCGACGTGCTTGCGCTGCTTGGCCAGCTTCTTGCGCACCATCTCGCGCTTCAGCGGCGAGAGGTAATCGATGAACAGCTTGCCTTCCAGGTGGTCCATCTCGTGCTGGATGCACACCGCCAGCAGGCCGCCGGTGGTCAGCTCCTGCGCCTGGCCCTGGCGGTCCAGGTAGCGCACGGTGATGGTGTCGGCCCGGGTGACGTCGGCAAAGATGCCCGGCACCGACAGGCAGCCCTCCTGGTAGACCTGGCCGCCTTCGTGGGCGGTGATCTCGGGGTTGATGAACACCTGCGGGAGGTTTTTCTCCTCGCTGATGTCGATGACCATGAAGCGCTTGTGGACATCCACCTGGCTGGCGGCCAGCCCGATGCCCGGGGCGTCGTACATGGTCTGGAACATGTCGTCCAGCAGGGTCTGGAAGCCGGGGGTGGTCACCTCGGCCGGATCGACCCGGGCCGCCTTGGTACGCAGCCGGGGGTCGGGGAATTCAAGAATGGGGAGCAGGGCCATGGCGGTACCCGAGGTGGGGGCGCCGGAACAATCCGGCAAGACGTCCCAATTCTAGCGCCAACGCTTGCGCTTCGCCCCGGTATCTGAACTATAGTGCGCGAACCTGTTGGGGAATCAGGCAGAGCGCAATCATGTTGAACCGAATTCGTACGGTCATCGCCGTGGCGATGCTGACCGTCGCGACCTACGCCGCTGCCGTGGAAATGGCCGGCGACCACCCGGATACCTATGTCGTCAAGAAGGGCGACACGCTGTGGGATATCGCGGGCAAGTTCCTGAAGAAGCCGTGGCTGTGGCCGGAGATCTGGCAGGCCAACCCGCAGGTGCACAACCCGCACCTGATCTACCCGGGTGACGTGCTGAGCCTGGCCTACCTGGACCGCGTCGGCGTCAAGCCGGGTCCGCGCCAGGAAGCGCCGATCAACGCCATTCCGCTGGCGGACATCGAGCCGTTCCTGAAGAACCTGCGCATCACCGACGAGTTCAAGAGCCTGCCCTACGTGGTGAGCCTCGAAGACAGCCGCTTGCGTGCCAGCGCCGGCCAGGTCGCCTACGTGATGAACCTGGACAACGCCCAGGTCGGCCAGCGCTACGCGGTCTTCCGCCCGACGCTGAGCTATGCGCTGCCGCGCCACAACGAGGACCTGCAGCCCAACGGCGACACCCTCGCCGGCGCCGGCAACCTATGGAAGACCTATGTCGCCCCGAGCACCCGCCGGGAGTTCCTGGGTTACGAGATGGCGCAGGTCAATGTCGGCACCGTGACCCGCCTGCCCTCCGGCACCACCGAGGTCACCTCGCTGCTGCTGCAGGACAGCGGCCGCGAAGTGCGTCCGGGCGACCGCCTGATGCCGGTCCAGGCACAGCCGTACGACCTGCAGTTCATCCCGCATCCGCCGGCCCCGCAGGCCGCCGAAGCCGAACTGCGCGTGCTGGCCGTGGCCGACACCTTCACCTCGGCCGGTCCGCGCGACGTGATCGCCATTTCCGGCGGCGCCCGCGAAGGCATCGACAACGGCACGGTGTTCTCGCTGTGGCGCAACGGCCGCCGCGTGAACGACCGCATCGAGCACTCGCTGATCTCGCGTGCCGACGACGGCTTCACCGGCGGTGGCCGCACGGTCGGCGTGCCGGAGGAATACGCGGCCCACGCGATGGTGTTCCGCACCTTCGACAAGGTCAGCTACGCGCTGGTGATGGAAGGCGTGAAGCCGGTAAAGGTGGGCTACAACGCGCGTCATCCCGACGCGCAGTAACGACCTTTCCCGATCCGCGATGGAAACGGCGCCCTAGGGCGCCGTTTTCGTTTGCGCGCCATGCTCGATGGATGGCCGATACCTCCGCCGAAGAACGCGACGCCTGGCTGGCCCTGGTGCTGGCCGGCGGCGCCATCGCTCCCCGTCAAACGCTGGTTGCGCTGCACGGCGGCCCGGCCGCCGCACTATCTGCGGGCCCCGCCGCGTGGCTGGCCGCAGGGTGCGATGGCGCGCAGCGCGCAGCGCTGGCGCAGCCACCGTCCGGCGCGTTGCAGCATGCCCGGCGCTGGCTGGCGGCGCCGGACCGCCACGTCATCGGCTGGAATCATCCGGCCTACCCACCCCTGCTGCGCGACTCGCCGCAGCCGCCACTGGCGTTGTTCGTGGCGGGCGAACCGGCATTGCTGGCTCATCCGGGCGTGGCCATTGTCGGCAGCCGTCGCCCCAGCCCTGGTGGACGCGACCACGCCGGCACGTTCGCCGGTTGCCTGGCGCAGGCCGGGCTCGGCGTGGTGAGCGGGCTGGCGGCCGGCATCGACGCCGCTGCGCACGAAGCCGCGATGGCGCATGCGCAGGGCCTCACGGTCGCGGTACTCGGCACCGGGCCTGACATTCCCTACCCCACCCGCCATGCCGCGTTGCAGGCCCGCATCGCACGGGCGGGCGCGGTGGTCAGTGAATACCCACCCGGGACACCCGCACGTGCGGGGCAATTCCCGGCCCGCAACCGCATCGTCGCCGGGCTGACGCTGGGCACGCTGGTGGTGGAGGCCGCGCACCGCTCCGGCGCGCTGATTACCGCACGGCTGGCGGCCGAAGCCGGCCGCGAGGTGTTCGCCATCCCCGGTTCGATCCACAACCCCATGGCACGCGGCTGCCACCGGCTGATCCGCGACGGGGCCACCCTGGTGGAGTGCGCCGAGGACGTCCTGTCCGTGCTCGGCCCGCTGGCGGCCAGCCGTATCGTACCCTTGCGGGGCACCCCGGCCGCCCCCATTGAAGTCGCCGGACGCGATACGGGCCGTACCCCACCGCCCGCCAACCCCGACTACCAGCGCTTGTGGCAGGCGCTGGGCCACGACCCCATCCCTATGGATTCATTGGTTCAGCGCACCGGATTGACGGCCGCCGCGCTGTCCTCCATGCTGCTGGCCATGGAACTGGAAGGAAGGGTGGTGGTCCGTCACGGCCGCTACATGCGCTACCCCTAGTTTCTTCACCTCCACAGCGTCTCGCGACGCAGGCCGAGGGGCAATGAAAGAGAGCATTCTCGACGTACTGCTTTACCTGTTCGAACACTACTTCAGCGAGGATGCCGACCTCGTTCGTGACCGGGATTCGCTCCAGAACGGCCTGATCCAGGCCGGCTTCAGTCCCGCCGAAATCAGCAAGGCCTTCGATTGGCTCGACGCGCTGGCCGACCAGCGTCCGAGCGTGGCCCAGCCGCGCGTGGATGGCCCGGTGCGCATCTACCATGGCCCGGAACTCGACAAGCTCGACATCGAGTGCCGCGGCTTCCTTCTGTTCCTGGAACAGCACGGCATCCTTGATGCCGACCAGCGCGAACTGGTGCTGGACCGCGCCATGGCGCTGGACCAAGACGAGCTGGACCTGGACGACCTCAAGTGGGTCATCCTGATGGTGCTTTTCAACCAGCCCGGGGCCGAAGCGGCCTACGCCTGGATGGAAACCCAGATGTTCGTGGACGAGCCCGAACCCGTACACTGATCGCTTCCACGCATTGGAAGCACAGGGGATACGGGTGATGAGCGAGTGGTATTACGCCGAGGGCAACCGGCAGCGGATCGGCCCGCTGCCGGATGCGAACCTGGTCGAGCTGTACCGTTCCGGCCGCATCGGCCTGGACACGCTGGTCTGGCGCGAAGGCCTGCCACAGTGGCGGCCGCTGGGTGATTTCGCCGAAGAACTCGCCCTGCCCGCCCCCGCCGATGGCCAGCCGCCCCCGCTTCCCTTCGGTGCCGCCGCGCCGGCCGCCCCCGTCACTGCCCCCGCCGCGTCCGTTGCCCCGCCCCGCAAGGGCATGTCCGGCTGTGCCATCGCCGCGATCGTCGTTGGCGTGGTGGGTGTGGTGTGCATCGCGTTGATCGGCATCCTCGCGGCCATCGCGGTACCCGCCTACCAGGACTACACGCTGCGCGCGAAGGTGGCCATCGCCTATGCCGGCGTTACGCCGCTGCGTGCCGAAGTCGAGCAGTTCCATGCCACCGAGAAGCGTTGCCCGGTCAACGGAGAGGGCGCTTTCGGCGCGCCGGAAAGCTACGCCCAGTCGGAGATCGGCAGCGTGCGGATCGGCCGCTTCGACAACGGCCACTGCGGCGTGGAGGCAGTGCTCTCCGTCCCCGGCCAGGCCCGGGTGGACGGCAAGGCGTTGTGGCTGGACCTGGACCCGGAGTCGGGCCAGTGGCACTGCAGCTCGGAAATCGACGACAAATACCTGCCGCAGGAGTGCCGCGGCTGAGCCCGCGGCAACATACAAGGAAGAGTAGAACGCAATGACGCAGTGGTACTACGCCGATGCTGCCGGGACGCAGCAGGGTCCGATCGACACCGAAACGCTGCTCGCCCGTTATGCGGCCGGTGAAGTGCAGCCAGCCACTCTGGTCTGGCGCGAAGGCCTGCCGGATTGGCAGCCGCTATCGGCCATGGCCACCGAACTGGGGTTGGCCGAAGCCGACCTGCCGGCCGTTGCCGAAGCCCTTCCCCCGACCACATCGGCGCCGGAGGTGGTCTACGCCGGCTTCTGGCGGCGTCTGGCGGCCAACGTCATCGACGGCTTCGCCATCGGCCTGATCACCCTGCCGGTGACGCTGCCGGTCATCTTCGCGGCGGGCATCGCCGCCGAACCTGGTGGCGAGGGGGCCGTCATCGGCAGCCTGCTCGCCCAGCTGGCGGTGCAGCTGTTCGCCATCTTCGTGACCGTCGCCTGGTTCACCTGCTTCCACGCCTCGCGGCTGATGGCCTCGCCGGGCAAGCTGGCCGTGGGCATCAAGGTGGTCCGCAGCGACGGCCAGCGCTTGAACTTTGGTCGTAGCCTGGGCCGCGGCTTCGCCTATTACCTGAGCTACCTGACCCTCTACATCGGCTTCCTGGTCGCCGCCTTCACCCAGCGTAAGCAGGCCCTGCACGACCTGATCTGCGACACCCTGGTCGTGGACCGCTGGGCCTTCACGGACCAGCCGCAGCGGCAGAAGCGCGGGCTGGACGTGGTCACCATCGTCATCCTGTCCTTCTACGGCGTACTGCTGGCGGGGGTCATGCTCCTGGCAGCGGTGGCCGTCGCGGTCGGCATTCACGCGGCCCATTGAAGGCCTGCGACGCCCGGTCTCGCTTGACACGGCCGTGCCGGGCATGATTCCACTATCCAAACGCCCGGGGCCGTGCCCCGGGCGTCGCCGTCTGGGAAGCGGCCCATGCTTCCCTCCACCGGCCGTTTAGGCCACCCTAGCCGCCCCCGGGCCTGCTGCCCCAGATATCGCCACCATGCCCAAGCACCTGCTCATCGTCGAATCGCCCGCCAAGGCCAAGACGATCAACAAATACCTCGGCAAGGACTTCACCGTCCTGGCCTCGTATGGGCACGTGCGTGATCTCGTCCCGAAGGAGGGCGCGGTCGACCCGGACAACGGCTTCGCGATGCGCTACGACCTCATCGAGAAGAACGAGAAGCACGTCGAGGCAATCGCCAAGGCGGCCAAGAGCGCCGACGACATCTTCCTGGCGACCGACCCGGACCGCGAGGGCGAGGCGATCAGCTGGCACATCGCCGAGATTCTGAAGGAACGCGGGCTGCTGAAGGACAAGCCGATGCAGCGCGTGGTCTTCACCGAGATCACCCCGCGCGCGATCAAGGAAGCGATGCAGCAACCGCGGGCGATCGCCGGCGACCTAGTCGACGCCCAGCAGGCGCGCCGCGCGCTGGACTACCTGGTCGGCTTCAACCTCTCGCCGGTGCTGTGGCGCAAGGTGCAGCGCGGCCTGTCCGCCGGCCGCGTGCAGTCCCCGGCGCTGCGCATGATCGTCGAGCGCGAGGAGGAGATCGAAGCCTTCATCGCGCGCGAATACTGGAGCATCGACGCCGAGTGCGCGCATCCGTCGCAGCGCTTCAGCGCGCGGCTGATCAAGCTGGACGGCGAGAAGTTCGAGCAGTTCACCATTACCGACGGCGACACCGCCGAGGCCGCCCGCGCACGCATCCAGCAGGCTGCGCAGGGCCGCCTGCACGTCACCGACGTGGCCAGCAAGGAGCGCAAGCGCCGCCCGGCCCCGCCGTTCACCACCTCCACCCTGCAGCAGGAAGCCTCGCGCAAGCTCGGCTTCACCACGCGCAAGACCATGCAGGTGGCGCAGAAACTGTACGAAGGCGTGGCGATCGGCGACGAAGGCACCGTCGGCCTCATCAGCTACATGCGTACCGACTCGGTGAACCTCTCGCAGGACGCGCTCGCCGAGATCCGCGACGTCATCGCGCGCGATTACGGCACCGCCTCGCTGCCGGACAAGCCCAACACCTACACGACCAAGTCGAAGAATGCACAGGAAGCGCACGAAGCGGTGCGCCCGACGTCGGCGCTGCGCACGCCCGCGCAGGTGTCGCGTTATCTCTCCGACGACGAGCGCCGCCTGTACGAGCTGATCTGGAAGCGCGCCGTCGCCTGCCAGATGATCCCGGCCACGCTCAACACCGTCAGTGTGGACCTGGCCGCCGGCAGCGAACACGTGTTCCGGGCCAGCGGCACCACCGTGGTGGTGCCCGGCTTTTTGGCCGTCTACGAGGAAGGCAAGGACACCAAGACCGCCGAGGACGACGACGAAGGACGCAAGCTGCCGGCAATGAAACCGGGCGACAGCCTGCCGCTGGAACGCATCCTCACCGAACAGCACTTCACCCAGCCGCCGCCGCGCTACACCGAAGCGGCGCTGGTGAAGGCGCTGGAGGAATACGGCATCGGCCGTCCGTCCACCTACGCCTCGATCATCCAGACCCTGCTGTTCCGCAAGTACGTGGAAATGGAAGGCCGCAGCTTCCGCCCGACCGACGTCGGCCGCGCGGTGTCCAAGTTCCTGTCCGGCCACTTCACCCAGTACGTGGACTACGACTTCACCGCCAAGCTCGAGGACGAGCTGGACGCCGTCTCGCGCGGCGAGGAGGAGTGGATCCCGCTGATGGAGAAGTTCTGGGGCCCGTTCAAGGAACTGGTCGAGGACAAGAAGGATTCGCTGGACAAGACCGACGCCGGCAGCGTGCGCGTGCTGGGCACCGACCCGGAAAGCGGCAAGGAAGTCAGCGCGCGCATTGGTCGGTTCGGCCCGATGGTGCAGATCGGCACGGTCGAGGACGAGGAGAAGCCGAAGTTCGCCTCGCTTCGCCCCGGGCAGAGCATCTATTCGATCAGCATGGACGACGCGCTGCAGCTGTTCCTGATGCCGCGCATGCTGGGTGAGGACAAGGGCGAGCAGGTGAGCGTGGGCATCGGCCGCTTCGGCCCGTTCGCGCGCCGCGGCAGCACGTATGCCTCGCTGAAGAAAGAGGACGATCCGTACACGATCGACCTGGCGCGGGCGATCTTCCTGATCGAGGAGAAGGAAGAGATCGCGCGCAATCGCATCATCAAGGAATTCCCCGGCAGCGACATCCAGGTGCTCAACGGCCGTTTCGGCCCGTACCTGAGCGACGGCAAGCTCAATGGCAAGATCCCGAAGGATCGCGAGCCCTCCTCGCTGACGCTGGAAGAAGCGCAGAAGCTGATGGAAGAAACCGGCAAGCCGGTTCGCAAGGGTTTCGGCGCCAAGAAGGCGGTGGCGAAGAAGGCCGTGGCCAAGAAGGCGGCCGAACCGAAGGCAGCCAAGGCACCGGCGAAGAAAGCGCCTGCCAAGAAGGCGGCTGCAAAGAAGACCGCCGCCAAGAAGACCTCCGCGAAGAAGGCGGTCAAGAAGACGGTGGCAAAGAAGGCCGGTTGACCGGGCGGCACGACCGCCCTACGCCGAGGGAACGTGATGAAGGAACTTTCGCTGGCAGGCGCGATATCCGCTCTTCAGCAGGGCGGCGTCATCGCCTATCCGACCGAAGCGGTCTGGGGCCTGGGGTGCGATCCGCGGCAACGTGGCGCGGTGATGCGCCTGCTGGAGTTGAAGCGGCGTCCGCCATCGAAGGGCGTCATCGTGGTGGCCGCGAGTCTTGAGCCGTTGCGCCCCTGGCTGGACCTGGCCGCCCTGCCGGCGGATCGTCTGGCAGATGTACTCGGCAGCTGGCCGGGCCCGCATACCTGGGTATTGCCTGCGAGCGAACACGCCCCGTCGTGGGTGACGGGTGACCATGCCAGCCTGGCGGTGCGCATCAGCGCGCATCCGCTGGTCACGCGGCTGTGCCAGGCGTGGCAGGCACCGCTGGTGTCGACGAGTGCGAACCTGGCGGGGCAGCCCCCTGCGCGTACGCGGGAGGGGTTGGATCCTGCACTGCTGCAGGCTATCGACGGCGTGCTCGACGGTGAGACCGGTGGGTTGGCGCAGCCTACGCAGATCCGGGTGGCGATGACTGGGGAAGTGTTGAGGGACTGAGGTTTTTGCCTGGCCGTCTGGGGTTTTGGGTGACGCGCTTGCGATTTGCGGCAGGTGGGGTCCCATCTCCTTCATCCTCCAATTCCTGCCTTGTCTTGCTCTTCCGGTCGCGGCTGAAGCCGCTCCTACAAACACAGAAATACAGAAATGCACATCGTCGCCGCCGCGTAGCTGGCGAACGGATTTGCGTGTTTGGCACTCGGCTTTGGACGTTGTCGTCCGGTCGTGGAGATATGGAGGGTCTGCGGGGGCGGGGCCCTTTCGGGACCGTAGGCGACATGGATGTCGCCTACGAGCCTCCATGGATGGATTC
>JAEWJB010000073.1 GCA_023386795.1 Pseudomonadota bacterium | reverse complement strand
CGCTGTTCACCTTCTCGATGCTCACCCTGGTGATGAGCAACAACTTCCTGCAGCTGTTCTTCGGCTGGGAAGCGGTGGGCCTGGTGTCGTACCTGCTGATCGGCTTCTGGTTCAAGCGCCCGACCGCCGTGTTCGCCAACATGAAGGCGTTCCTGGTCAACCGCGTCGGCGACTTCGGCTTCATCCTCGGCATCGCCGCGGTGCTGTGGGTGTTCAATACGCTCGATTACGCCACCGTGTTCGCCAACGCCGGCCTGCTTGCCGACCCGCGTGCGGCCGTGCAGCTGTGGGATGGCTCCATCGACCTGTTCGGCCAGCACTTCGCGCTGCTCAGCCAGCCGGTGGTGTGGTCGGTCGCCACGCTGATCTGCATCTGCCTGTTCATCGGCGCGATGGGCAAGTCGGCGCAGGTGCCGCTGCACGTCTGGCTGCCGGACTCGATGGAAGGCCCGACCCCGATCTCGGCGCTGATCCACGCCGCCACGATGGTCACCGCCGGCATCTTCATGGTGGCGCGCATGTCGCCGCTGTTCGAGCTGTCGCAGACCGCGCTGAACTTCGTGCTGTTCGTCGGTGCCACCACCGCGTTCTTCACCGGCCTGATCGGCATCGTGCAGAACGACATCAAGCGCGTGGTTGCCTATTCGACGCTCTCGCAGCTGGGCTACATGACCGTCGCGCTCGGCGTGTCGGCCTACTCGGCGGCCGTGTTCCACCTGATGACGCACGCCTTCTTCAAGGCGCTGCTGTTCCTGGCGGCCGGCTCGGTCATCATCGGCATGCACCACGAGCAGGACATGCGCAAGATGGGCGGCCTGCGCAAGTACATGCCGGTCACCTACTGGACCAGCGTCATCGGTACCCTGGCGCTGGTCGGTACTCCGTTCTTCTCCGGCTTCTACTCGAAGGACACCATCATCGAGGCGGCCGAGCTGCACGCGCACCACGCCAACAACTGGGTGGCGACCTACGGCTACTGGGCGGTGCTTGGCGGCGTGCTGGTCACCAGCTTCTACAGCTTCCGCCTGCTGTTCCTGACCTTCCACGGCAAGGAACGCTTCCGCGATGCCCATGCGCACAACCACGCGCACGACGACCATGCCCATGGCGATGCCGACCATGCCGACGCCGAAGCGCAGCAGCACGCGCACGACGACGACCACGGCCATGGCCACGGCGCGCATGAGCCGCACGAGTCGCCGTGGGTGGTGACGCTGCCGCTGATCCTGCTGGCGATTCCGTCCATTGCGATCGGCTTCTTCACCGCCGGCCCGATGCTGTTCGGCACCGACTGGCTCGGCCACCACGCCGAGGGCGGTGTGCCCGGCCAGCTGTTGACCTTCTTCAGCGGCATCATCGATTTCTACGTGCCGGCCCGCGATACCGTGGCGCTGGTGGGCGAGGAGGGCTGGCATGGCCCGGTGGCGTTCGCGCTGCACGGCATCACCGCCTGGCCGTTCGTGCTCACGGTGCTGGGCTTCCTGCTGGCCGCCGTGCTGTACCTGTGGAAGACCGACCTGCCGGGCAAGCTGCGCCACACCCTGCGGTTGCCGGTGCGCATCCTCGAAGAGAAGTACGGTTTCGACAAGCTCTGGATCAACGGCTTCGCCGGCGGCGGTGTCCGCCTGGGCAAGGTGTCCCGCGCGATCGACACCCATGTGGTCGACGGCGCGGTGGTCAACGGTTCGGCCCGCGTGGTCGACCTGGCCGCCCACCTGCTGCGTCGCACGCAGTCCGGTTTCCTCTACCACTACGCCTTCGCGATGATCATCGGGCTGATCGCCCTGCTGATGGTCGTGATGTTTGTCTGGCGTTGACCTGTACGGATAAGAAGACGTGTCGAACTGGCCCCTACTGAGTGTCCTGATCTGGCTGCCGATCCTCGGCGGCGCCCTGATCCTTGCCCTGCGCAACGCACAGGCCGCCCGCTGGGCATCGCTGCTGGTCGCGGTGGCGACCCTGCTGATCAGCCTGCCGCTGCTCACCGGCTATGACCGCGGCAGCGACGCGCTGCAGTTCGTCGAGCTGCATGCGTGGATCCCGGCTTACAACATCGGCTACAACCTCGGCGTGGACGGCATCGCCATCGCGCTGATCGTGCTGACCACGCTGGTCACGGTGCTGGCCCTGGTCGGTGCCTGGGGCGTGATCGAAAAGCGCGTCAACCAGTACGTGGCGGCCTTCCTGATCCTGGAAGGCGTGACCGTGGGCATCTTCGCGGCGACCGACGCGATGCTGTTCTACGTGTTCTTCGAGGCGATGCTGATCCCGATGTTCCTGATCATCGGCGTATGGGGCGGTCCCCGCCGCATCTACGCCGCGATCAAGTTCTTCCTGTACACCTTCCTCGGCTCGGTGCTGATGCTGGTGGCGCTGATCTACCTGTACCTGAAGGGCGGCAGCTTCCAGCTCGCCGACCTCTACGCGATGCAGCTCACCGCCAAGGAACAGACCTGGATCTTCTTCGCCTTCCTGATCGCCTTCGCGGTCAAGGTGCCGATGTTCCCGGTGCACACTTGGCTGCCGGACGCGCACGTGGAGGCGCCGACCGCCGGTTCGGTGATCCTGGCGGCGATCGCGCTGAAGATCGGCGGCTATGGTTTCCTGCGCTTCAACCTGCCGATCGTGCCGGACGCCAGCAACCACTTCGCGTGGGTGGTCATCGCGCTGTCGTTGATCGCGGTGATCTACGTCGGCCTGGTCGCCCTCGTCCAGGACGACATGAAGAAGCTGGTGGCGTATTCCTCGATCGCCCACATGGGCTTCGTGACCCTGGGCACCTTCATCGCCTTCACCCTGGTGCGTGACTACGGCAGCATCGACGCCGCCCGCCTGGGCCTGCAGGGCGCGATGGTGCAGATGATCTCGCACGGTTTCGTCTCCGGCGCGATGTTCACCTGCATCGGCGTGCTGTACGACCGCATGCATACCCGCCGCATCGCCGACTACGGCGGCGTGGTGAACGTGATGCCGTGGTTCGCCACCTTCGCCATGCTGTTCTACATGGCCAACGCAGGCCTGCCGGGCACCAGCGGTTTCGTGGGCGAGTTCATGGTGATCATGGCGAGCTTCCAGAAGCATCCGTTCATCGCCTTCGGCGCGGCCACCACGCTGGTGATCACCGCCGCCTATACGCTGTGGCTGTACAAGCGCGTGTTCTTCGGCGAAGTCGCCAATGCCCACGTCGCCGAGCTGAAGGACATCAATGGCCGCGAGGCGTTCGTGCTCGGCGTGTTCGCCATCGGCGTGCTGGCCCTGGGCATCTATCCCAAGCCGCTGACCGACCTGATGGAACCGTCGATCGCGAAGCTGGCGACCCAGATCGCCGTGAGCAAGCTCTGACGGGCCGTCGCAAGAAATTGAACCAGGAATGATGATGACCACGCCAACGCCCCTGTCGTTGACCACTGCCGACCTGGCGCCGCTCGCACCCGAGCTGGTGCTGATCGGCGGCGCCTTCGCCCTGCTGATGATCGACCTGTTCGTCAGCCAGCGGCACAAGGTCTGGACCCACCTGATCTCGGTCGCGATCCTCGCCATCGTGCTGGCGATGCTGGCCACCGGCGTGGGCGGGCAGGGCGAGATCTTCAACGGCATGTTCGTGCGCGACACCGCCGCGGACGTGATGAAGACCGTGATCGTGCTGGTCAGCGGCCTGACGCTGATCTACGGCTGGAGCTACCTGCGCGAGCGCAGCCTGTTCCAGGGCGAGATCCCGGTGCTGGTGCTGTTCGCCACCGCCGGCATGATGATCCTGGTCTCGGCCGGCAGCCTGCTGATGGTCTACCTGGGCCTGGAACTGCTGGCGCTGTGCTCCTACGCGCTGGTGGCCTCCAACCGCGACAACGGCCTGGCCACCGAGGCGGCGATGAAGTACATCGTGCTCGGCTCGCTGGCCTCGGGCCTGCTGCTGTACGGCATGTCGCTGATCTACGGTGCCACTGGCACGCTGAGCCTGGCCGGCATCCACGACGCCATCGACGGCTCGCCCGAACGCCTGCTGCTGCTCACCGGCACCGTCTTCATGATCGCGGGCGTGGCTTTCAAGCTCGGCGCCGCCCCGTTCCACATGTGGTTGCCCGACGTGTACCAGGGTGCCCCGGCGCCGATCGCGCTGTTCATCAGCTCGGCGCCGAAGCTGGCCGCATTCGGCATGGCCTATCGCCTGCTGGAAATGGGCATGGGTCCGCTCTCGCCGCAGTGGAGCCTGCTGATCGGCGCGCTGTCGGCGCTGTCGTTGGTGATCGGCAACCTGATGGCGATCGCGCAGAGCAACCTCAAGCGCATGCTGGCGTACTCGACCGTCTCGCACATCGGCTTCCTGCTGATGGGCGTGGCCGGCGGCGACGAGCGCGGGTATTCGGCCGCGATGTTCTACGCGGTGAGCTACGCCATCATGTCGACCGCCTCGTTCGGCGCGATCATCGCGCTGTCGCGCAGCGGCTTCGAGGCCGAGAACATCGACGACTTCAAGGGCTTGAACGCGCGCAACCCGTGGATGGCCGGGCTGGTGCTGTGCATCATGGCCTCGCTGGCAGGTATCCCGCCGTTCCTGGGCTTCTGGACCAAGCTGGCCGTGCTCGGCGCGGCGGTGCAGGGCCACATGCTGTGGCTGGCCATCCTCGGCGTGATCTGCGCGGTGATCGGTGCGTACTACTACCTGCGCGTCATCAAGGTGATGTACTTCGACGAGCCGGTCGGCGAGCCGCTGCCGGCGAACCATGACCGCGTGCTCGGTGTGGTCCTGGGCGTCAACGCACTCGCGCTGCTGGCGCTGGGCGTGGCGTGGAATCCGATCATGGTGTGGTGCCAGCGCGCGTTCGCGCACCTGGCTTGATACATGCGAAAAAACGCTGCAGGGGGTTGCAATAGTTCGCCTGTATCGTCATAATCTCTTTCTCTGCTGCGGGGTGGAGCAGTCTGGCAGCTCGTCGGGCTCATAACCCGAAGGTCGCAGGTTCAAATCCTGCCCCCGCTACCACATAAGCATCCCGGCGTTCGCGACGGGTTCGCAGTAGAAAAAACGAAGCGGCGGATCCGGAAACGGATCCGCCGTTTTCGTTTGCGCCGCGCGGCACGTGCCTCGCCGCGGAGGCCGCGGGTGAAAATCCCGCTCACGCCGGCCTCATCGCGCGCACACCTGGGCCGTCGCACGCTATCTCCGGTTTACATCCATCACGAGGAGGCCGGACGATGATCATTGAAAGCATCATGAGCCGCGACGTGCATACCGTGCGTCCGGACCAATCGCTGCGCGAAGCCGCGCAGGCCATGCGCACGCTCAACATCGGCAGCCTGCCGGTGCGAGAACACGACCGCCTGGTCGGCATGCTCACCGACCGCGACATCGTCGTGCGCGCGGTCGCCGAAGGCGGGGTGGACGGGCGCACGGTGAGCGAGGTGATGTCGCCTGCGGTGAAGTACTGCTATGCCAGCGACGACGTGCAGGACATCGCGCGCAACATGGCCAGCCTGGAAGTGCGCCGGTTGCCGGTGGTCGATGCGGAAAAGCGCCTGGTCGGCATCGTGTCGCTTGCCAACATGGTCCATTCCGAACCGGCCGCTGCGGCGGTGATGGCCCAGGGGGTCGCCACGCCGCATTGATCGCGGTGCGCGGCCGGGCGGAAGCCGGCGCGGAGCCTGCCCGGCTGCGCCAGGGTTGCCACGGCAGGGGGTACGCCGTAACATACCGGGCTCTTGCGGAAAGCGTTTCAGGGTCGGTGCCACGAGCCTCCGACCGGGACCCGGCTTCCGTTGGCGGACCCCGATCGGCCCGGCAGGGCGAGGATCGCTGGATCCGAAGTCGTGGCAGCCATGTTCCCGCTGCCGCGCCGGCCCTCGAGGCCGGGCACACACGCAAGGGGCCCATGGGGCCCCTTGTTGTTTCCCGGGGCTGGATTTTGGCCTGGCCCGTACCCATTTACCGAGGGCAGCTGTGAGCGACAAGGCTACTGAAATCGCCGGACTGCTGGCACCCACCGTCGAGGCGCTGGGGCTGGAGCTGCTGGGCGCCGAGTACCTGCCGGCCCCCGGCAGCGCGACGTTGCGCCTGTATATCGACGTGCCGCTGGCCGAACAGCCGGAGCGGGTCGTCAATATCGACGACTGCGAGCGCGTGAGCCGTGAAGTCTCCGCCCAGCTCGACGTCGAGGACCCGATCAGCGGCAATTACACGCTGGAGGTGTCCTCGCCGGGCGTGGATCGCCCGCTGTTCACCCTGGACCAGTTCGCGCGCCACGTGGGCGAGTCGGCCAAGGTCGGCCTGAAGCTGCCGCAGAACAACCGCCGCCGCCTGCAGGGCGTGATCGTGCGGGTCGACGCCGAGGCCGGCCAGGTGGTCTTCGAGGTCGAAGGCGCCGAGATCACCGTGGCGTTCGACAACATCGACAAGGCGCGGATCCTGCCGGACTGGGTCGCGCTGGGGCTGGCCCCGCAGAAACCGAACAAACCGGGCCCGAAGAAGGCGGGCCAGGGCACCAAGAAACCATCCAACGAGTCGGCGGCAAAGAAGCCGCGCGCGGAGTGACCAAATGAGCAAGGAACTTTTGCTGGTAGTGGACGCGGTGGCCAATGAAAAAGGCGTGCCGCGTGAAGTGATCTTCGACGCGATCGAGGCCGCGCTGGCTTCGGCGGCGAAGAAGCGCTACCCCGACCAGGACGTGCTGGCCCGCGTGTCGATCGACCACAAGGACGGCAGCTACGAAACCTTCCGTCGCTGGGAAGTCGTTGCCGACGACGTCGTGATGGATTCGCCGGACCGGCAGATCCGCCTGATGGACGCGGTGGACGAAGCCGACGGCGTGGAGATCGGCGACTTCATCGAAGAGCAGATCGAAAACCCGGATTTCGGCCGCATTGCCGCCCAGGCCGCCAAGCAGGTCATCGTCCAGCGCGTGCGCGAGGCCGAGCGCCAGCAGGTGGTGGACGCGTGGAAGGACCGTGTGGGCGAGCTGATCACCGGCGTGGTCAAGCGTGCCGAGCGCGGCAACATCTACGTCGACCTCGGCGGCAACGCCGAAGGCTTCATTCCCAAGGACAAGGGCATTCCGCGCGACGTGCTGCGCGCCGGCGACCGCGTGCGCGGCTACCTGGCCGAAGTGCGTTCGGAGCCGCGTGGACCGCAGCTGTTCATCAGCCGCGCCGCGCCGGAATTCATGATCGAACTGTTCAAGCTCGAAGTGCCGGAAGTCGGCCAAGGCCTGGTGGAGATCAAGGGCTGCGCGCGTGACCCGGGCGACCGCGCCAAGATCGCCGTCATCGCCCATGACGCGCGTACCGATCCCATCGGCGCGTGCATCGGCATGCGCGGTTCGCGCGTGCAGGCCGTCTCCAACGAGCTCAATGGCGAGCGCGTGGACATCGTGCTGTGGAACGAGAACCCGGCCAACTTCGTCATCAACGCGATGGCGCCGGCCGAGGTGCAGTCGATCATCGTCGACGAAGAGAAGCACTCGATGGACCTGGCCGTGGCCGAAGACCGGCTGGCGCAGGCGATCGGCAAGGGCGGCCAGAACGTGCGCCTGGCCAGCCGCCTGACCGGCTGGCAGCTCAACGTGATGACCGCCGACCAGGTCCAGGCCAAGAGCGAAGCCGAACAGGCCGCCGCGCGCCAGCTGTTCATGGACAAGCTGGAAGTGGACGAGGAAATCGCCGGCATCCTGGTCGCCGAGGGCTTCAGCACGGTCGAGGAAATCGCCTATGTGCCGGTCGGCGAGCTGCTGGCGGTGGAGGGCTTCGACGAGGACATCGTCGAGGAACTGCGCGCCCGCGCCCGCGATGCCCTGCTCAACGCCGCCCTGGCCGAGGAGGAGGGGCTCGATGAGCACCAGCCCGCCGAGGACCTGCTGGCGCTCGAGGGCATGGACGAGGCCACCGCTTACGCCCTGGCCGCCAACGGCGTGCGCACCAGCGAGGACCTGTCCGACCTGGCCGCCGACGAGGTGGTCGATTTCGGCATCGAAGGGCTGACCGCCGAGCGCGCCGCGGCGCTGATCCTGGCGGCCCGCGCCGAGGAGATCGCCCGCCTGGAGCGCGGCGAATGAGCCGGCGATGAAACCCGCCCTGAGCTCAGGGCTTAGAATCTGCGCTTCCCTTGCTCTGGGCGAGGGGGCGCCAACCAGATCATAGGATCCGAATGTCGCAGCAAACCACCATCCGCAAGCTTGCCGAACTGGTCAATACGCCGGTCGAGAAACTGCTGGAACAGCTGGCCACGGCCGGCATGAAGTTCAGCGGTCCCGACCAGGTCGTGACCAGCACCGAGAAGATGAAGCTGCTCGGCTTCCTGCGTCGTACCCACGGCAAGTCCGAGGCGTCGGCTGAATCGGTGGGCGAAGCGCCGAAGAAGATCACCCTGAATCGGCGCAAGGTCGAGGAAGTGACGGTCAGCGCCGGCCGCAGCAAGACCACGGTCAACGTCGAGGTCCGCCAGAAGCGTACCTATGTGAAGGCGACCGAGGCCGACGCGCCGGTCGCGCCGAAGGCCCCTGTGGCCGCCGAGGCCGCAGCCACGCCGGCTG
>JAEWJB010000034.1 GCA_023386795.1 Pseudomonadota bacterium | reverse complement strand
GCGGCGCAAGGCCCTGGGCGGCTACCTGCCCAAGCGGCGGGTCAAGGCCGACGAGCAGCTGAAGGTGCCGGCGCTCGACGCCTTCAAGGCGGTGCTGGAGCCCACCGCCGAGGGCCGCGAGATCAGCACCACGCAGGCCTACGTGCGCTTCCTCACCGCGCTCCTGCGCGACAAGGAGCTCGGTCCGCGCGCGGTGCCCATCCTCGTGGACGAGGCGCGCACCTTCGGCATGGAGGGCCTGTTCCGCCAGATCGGCATCTACAACCCGGAAGGCCAGAAATACACCCCGCAGGACCGCGACCAGGTCTCCTACTACAAGGAGGACGTGGGCGGGCAGATCCTGCAGGAGGGCATCAACGAGGCGGGCGGCATGTGCTCGTGGATCGCCGCGGCGACGTCGTACTCGACGAACAGCCGCATCATGATCCCGTTCTCCGTCTACTAGTCCATGTTCGGCTTCCAGCGCTTTGGCGACTTCGCCTGGGCTGCTGGCGATATGCAGGCGCGCGGCTTCATCCTGGGCGGCACCAGCGGGCGCACCACGCTCAACGGCGAGGGCCTGCAGCACGAGGACGGCCACAGCCACCTGCTGGCCGGTGCCATCCCGAACGTGCGCACGTACGACCCGACCTTCGGGTATGAAGTCACCGTCATCATGCAGCACGGCATGAAGGCGATGATGGAAGACCAGGTAGACGAGTACTACTACATCACCCTGATGAACGAAAACTACGCGCACCCGGAAATGCCGGCTGGCGCGCAGGAAGGCATCATCAAGGGCATGTACCTGCTGAAGGATGCCGGCAAGCCGAAGAAGGGCGAACTGCGCGTGCAGCTGCTGGGCAGCGGCACGATCCTGCGCGAGGCGATTGCCGCGGCCGAGCTGCTGGACAAGGACTTCGGCGTGACCGCTGATATCTGGTCGTGCCCGAGCTTCAACGAGCTGCGCAAGGATGGATTCGATGCGGAGCGTTGGAACCGCCTGCATCCGGAAGCGGAGCAGAAGAAGGCGTTCGTGACCCAGCAGCTGGAAGGCCGCCAGGGCCCGGCGATTGCCGCGACCGACTACGTGCGCCTGTTCGCTGATCAGATCCGCTCGTTCGTGCCGATGAGCTATACGGTGCTGGGCACGGATGGCTTCGGCCGCTCGGATACGCGCGCGAATCTGCGCCGCTTCTTCGAGGTGGATCGGTACTACATCGCGCACGCCTCCATCGCCGCGCTGGCGAAGGAAGGCAAGATGACGGGTAAGGATGTGGCCCGGGCTATCAAGCAGTACAAGATTGATCCGGAGAAGGCGAATCCTGTTGGGGTTTGATTGGCATCCAGTTGCATAAAAGAGCGGCCAAGTGGCCGCTCTTTTTTTTGGGAAATACGCCCGCCGACTGTCTGCGGTTTCTAGCCTCCCGACATCCCGCCGCATGACGCGACGGGAGTTCTACCGTCAAGGAGGCCCTACGCGTCATCCCCCATCCAAGCCCCGCGGCACGCGCTCCGCGCGCAGTGCCGACGTCCCTCCGCCCGCACCCACCCCGCGTCACTCGATAGAACTGCAGGGCGGTCGCGCAGCTCGCAAATCAACCATGGGCACCGGGCCCACGGGGCACCTGTAGCGCAGAACGGATGCGAATGACGGGTGTCCAATGTTGGTGATCTTTCGCAGTCAAGAATGCTGGCATCGCTGTGCCAGCTGGCTGCAATACGAATGGAAACTCCAAGCAGCGCGGGCAACAGCAAATTTCGCCTTCGAGTAAAGCGGATGTCGATTCCGCATTGATGACTCACTTAGAGTGTTGAAGCATCTGCATGCACGCCTTCACGGACCGGCGTGCGCGGTTTCGCATGAGACGCGTAATGGATGGATTCAATGGAACCTCGCACATGGAACCCTGATTTGGAGAGTCATCATGAGAGAGTTGACCGAAAATGAGATCGCCCAAGTTGCCGGCGGAGACCGCCAGACCTACAACTGGGGCAGGATGGTTGGCGGGGCTGCCAGAACCTTCTGGCGCGCGATGAAGGACTATGCCGTTTCAAGCGACTCGTCGACCGACGTTATCGTTTGAGGTCATCGGCCTCACCAAGGGGTGCCAAGTCGAGACTCGGCACCCCTCACCATTTAATGAGGATTGTTCGATGAAAAGCGCTGAGAGCGAAAATACGAGCGCGGGTGCGTACTACGTCCTCCGGATCAGGAAGCGCGACGCGAAACTTGCCAGCGCCATCCTGTTCCTCTGGTTTCTATGGAGCCAGGCAGCTGATCTAAGCGCCCTGTTCCGCGGGCTATTTGATTCACTGGGCTGACAGCGGCGCCACTGCGCCCGGGAGATACGGAGAACAAACTGCTGCGGGTGCGGTCAGCCAGTCTTTGGCACCGATATGACGACACTCAGGCGAGCGACATCATCGGGCTGGGTGCGGTGGTACGGGGTGGCGCCAGAGGCCGTCCGTTGCGGCGCGCGCAGGCGGGAATAAGTTGATGGAGGCGGTGATTGATACGAAACGTTGAGTCGCACTCACCCACCCGGAAGCATCACCCGCGCCCGCGCTTAGGCTTCGTCGATCTCGGCCAGCAGCGCGCTGATCCGCTAGGGCTTGGCGGGAAGTCCACCTGCGGTGGCAACGCGCCGAGCGCGCCGCGCGGAAAACCGGAGGTGAGCACCAGGCCGACGTGTGGCGACGTCGCGGCGACGCGGTGGCAGACTTCCATGCCGAGCAGGCCGTTGGGCATGGCCGCGTCGATGCAGACGACGTTGAAGCCGCCGTTTACTGGATCCGCGCCATCGCCTCGCGGCCATCGACCGCGGTGACCCGATGGGTGGGCGAAAAGGCCCGGGCCGAGGTCTCACATGTAATACAACGCGCCACCAGCAACGCGAGGCCACTGGCAGGAGTCGTTGTCGTCAGCCCTTTGAATCCGGGCCGCCGGATACGCTGTCCTTCCTTGGGAGCAGTCCGTGCCGCCTCAGGCATTGGTTGATCTGCCCGTTGTCGGACAAGGTGCTCATGGCTATCCAGAACATGGCGCCGAAGCCGAGTGAGGGAATGATCAGGCTGCGGACTTCAAAGGTGCCGGTGATAAGCCCCTTCACCATGGACACCTCGACCAACATCAATGCAGCGGCTGCGGAGGCCATCCGCGCCGGTGTACGTGTGGCAATCCTTCTGAGCGTCTGAATGTTCACTGGATGAATGGAGCTGGACAAAAGTTGTCTCCGATCCAATCACCGACAAACAAACCCACGCCAGCGCCGCCCAGCCCGCCAAGCACTCCTCCGACTACCGCACCACCAATGGTAAATGTCGCCGCACAGGTGTCGCTATCCCACTTCAATCCGCCACCCACCACTGCAATTTGCTGATCGGTCAGTTCGAACATCTGTGTTACCCCATGTCAGACAATGGCATCTGCGAATGCATGACCGACGCTCGCGCCGATCCACATGCCCGCAGGATTTCCGCCTGAAAGTCAGAAGCCGAGGAATCCGCCGCTGACTGTCAGACTGGCGTCGGCCGTAATCTCGCCTGCAGAGCGCATGCCGCCGTCCACCTGCTGGATCTCATCAAACGTCAATTCGCGCATCGCTTGATCTCCTCTACGATTGGCCGCGAATAAGCGGCGACGCAAGCTTCCAAGGTCTGCGGCCAGCTCAACATGCGAATAATCATCCGACAACACACGTTGCCAGTCCTGCTGACATAGACATCGTTCGGTCATAGGCCAGAACAGTCCGACGGCGGCGGAAGCGCAGTTGGACATCGAGGCGCTGAAGTCGGCTTCGGGGTAAAGCGCTGGCCTCGCCATGCAAGCGCGAGGCAATCCGGCGCATGTGCGAGCTGAGGTTGATCATTTAGCGCCGGGCTTGCCGCCTTGCGGGCTTGTTTAGCAATGCTTTCCGCCATGAGCCCGTCCTCGCTTGCTACCCGGGGGCTGTCGACACGGCTGATTGAGCTGGTCCAGGCGCGTCGCCGGTTCGGCTATCGCCGTCAGCACGACCTGTTGAAGCCCGAGTTTCCGCCCGAACGCGAGAGGCACGCGGAACTTCTCACCCGGTGACGCAGCCACGGCGTTGCATCGTCAGGAGTATGGACTCTGCGCTGCCGGGGTCCGACTGTAGCCTGGCGCGCAGCTCTTGGCAGTCCTGGCGTTTCGCCAGGCGCTGCCACCGTGCGACGATGGAGTTGTCGCGCACTCTGACGTCGGGAAGGATGCGGTCGCTGGCCAAAGAGATATCATCCCTGCGGCGCATGATGCTTGGATCGAACGTCTTGTCGCCATCGGTAGCGTTGCCGATATCCGGCCGAATTGAGGGCGTCGGGATGCGATTGCGCTGACTCCTGCGTTGGAAGGTGTGATTGGGGGTTGGATCGGCAGGAGTGGGCGGGTGAATCGACACCTTCGCCTTCGGTGCTTGGGATTTCCATCGACAGAGCGGATCTGTTTGGCGTCGATGAACTCAACTTCCAAGCGAACAAATGCAGGAGATGGGTTCCTGAGTGGGGGAGCTCGGACATCGAGTTGAGTCCAGATCAATCCGAGGATGACGACAGACAACGCCGAAGCGACCAGTGAATCCAAGCGCCTGGTGATATGAATAGAAGAGTGGCGTTCCATCGGAATGCGAAGTGGCGTTCCTCCACGCTCGCTCATTAGTTCATGCGGAAAACTTCGTGGGATGTCCAAGGATCGCTCGCACGGTCAGCTGCGGAATCCTTGTCTCCTGGCCGCGGCGAGGCTATCTGAAAATTCCAATCAATGACTGCTCTACATGTCTCGAGTAATGCAGCAGCCAAGTGCCTCCAGCCCGATTTCGACGGCTGCATCGATCAGCGCCATAAGCTCGGAACGGGGGGCTAGATCAGCAGTGCAATCCGGCGCAATGCCAGAACACAGCCGGGCGGGAGGACAGGCAATGCCCTTACAGCTAGGCCCGCGTCCCGGGGGCGTGGAAGGGAGGCGCTAGCCCGATCAGTCCACTGACAAATCGGAAATCACGCCTGGGGGGACACCGTTTGCTTGTCACCACGAAACCGCAACGTCAGCCCCTTCAAGAAATTTCGCAGGATCTGATCCCCACAAGGCCGGTAGTGCTTGTGCCCCGGCTGCCGGAATAGCGCGGTCATCTCGGGCTTGGTCAGCGGGAATCCCGCAGCCTGCATGATCTCGTGCATATCCACGTCCTTGAGCTGGAACGCCACCCGCAGCTTCTTCAACACCAGGTTGTTGGTGATGCGCGATTCCACCGGGCGCGGCGCCTCGGTATCGCTGGGTCCACGGAAGTACAGGATCAGGCCGTCGAGGAAGTTGGCCAGCAGGCGGTCGCTGCAAGCCACCGCGCCGTCCTCGTCGTCCTTCTTCAGCAGGGCCGGAATGTCAGCCTTCTCGATCGGGAAATCGGGATCGACCAGATGCGTGATCTCCACGACCTTGGCATCGCTGAGGTCCAGCATGAAGCGGATGCTGCGCAGTACGTCGTTGTTGATCATGGCGGGTCACTCTGCGGTCGAGCCAGGCTCACGCCTAAGCTCGGTGGCGGCGGCTCAGTATATCCGCCACAGCAAGGCTACTCCGCCAACGATCAATAGCAGCAAGCCGGGAACGCCCGCCACTCGCCACCAGCGGTTGCCACCGGCGTGATGCCTGCCCCAGCGCAATGCCACCACGCTGCTACAGAACGCATTGAGCATCAGGGGCACCGGTTTCCAGAACACCGCCGATATGACGGCGATAAGCAGGGTGGATATCACGAAAACGAATCCGAAGCCCACCAGCCATCGCCCGAATCGCTCGGGGATGCTGTATTCATTGCGGAATCCGCTGCCCATGTTCCCGTGCTCCCTCCTTGGCATTGATGGAACCAACCGGCTACTGCGCCTCGATCTCCCGCTGCGTCAAATACAACCGCAGATCAAACTCCAACTGGTGATACTCCGGCTCCATATGCCGGCATAGCTGGTAGAAGGCCTTGTTGTGCTCGGCCTCCTTGATGTGCGCCAGCTCGTGCACCACGATCATCCGCAGGAAATCCGCCGGCGCATCGCGGAATACCGTGGCGATGCGGATCTCCCGGCTCGCCTTCAGCTTGCCCCCATGAACGCGCGAAACCGCCGTATGCGTGCCCAGCGCGTGCTTCATCACCTGCAGCTTGCCGTCGTAGAGCACCTTCCCCAGCGGCACCGAGCGGCGCAGGTGCTGTTCCTTGAGCGCCTGCACGTAGTCATACAGCTGCCCGTCGTTGCGCACCGCGTGGGCGTCGCGGTACTTCTCGGCCAGCATCGTGCCCAGCCGGCCCTGGTCGATCAGCTGGCGCACCTGCTCCAGCAGGGGCGGGGGGTAGCCGGTGAGGTATTTCAGGGTTTCCATCGGGCGGTATCATGGGGCCTGTATCCCCAGCAAGAAAGCAGTGTCATGGCCAAGGCGAATCCCCTGCAGGAACAGTTGCTCAAGGCGGGGCTGGTCAACAAGTCCAAGGTGGCCGCGGCCGCGCGCGAGCAGAACAAGGCGCTGCATGCCAAGGGCCCGACCGGTCCCAGCCAGATCCAGATCGAGGCCGAGCGCGCGCGCGCCGAGAAGGCCGAGCGTGACCGTGCCCTGGAAGCCGAGCGCAAGGCACAGGCCCGCGTCGCCGAGATGCGCGCGCAGGCGCGGCAGATCATCGCCGACAAGAAAGTCCCGCGCAGCGGTGAAAGCGAATACCGATTTACCGTCGATGGTGTCATCCGCACGCTGCTGGTCAACGACGACCTGCGCAAGAAGCTCTCCGCCGGCGTGCTGGTCATCGCGCGCGTGGACGACCGCTTCGAACTGCTGCCGCGCCCGGCCGCCGACAAGGTGCGCGAGCGCGACGCCAGCATGATCGTGCTCGACCACGGCCAGCCGGCCGACGGTGCGGCCGAAGCCACGCTCTCCGACGATGACGCGTACTACGCCCAGTTCAAGGTGCCAGACGATCTGGTCTGGTAAGCGTCGCCCAGGCCGGCGCGGGTTTGCGGTGGCTGGATGACTTGCAGTGGCGGCTGAAGCTGTCGCCACGGGCCCCACGTGTTGACTGCCGCACTACGATAGCTCTACCTCCCGTCCCGGCATCCGGCCATGTCCGACTTCACCGTGCATCTGCTCCTGCAGACCTCGCTGGTTCAGGTTCGCGACGTGGTCTGTGCCGGCACGTGCCGCCATGCCAGCGACGTCGAGCGCGCCACCCGCACCGCGCTGGTGTTTCCGTATCGCGGCACCTACGTGCGCCACCTGGAGGACGACCTCGTCGTGGCCGACGCCAGCCAGGTCATGTTCTTCAATGCCGACGAGCCTTACCGCATCAGCCACCCGCACGCCGGCGGTGACGCCAGCCTGGCGCTTACCATCGATGAAGCCCTGTTGCACGAAATCGCCCCGGCCGCGCTGCTGCACGAAGGCCCGCCGCCGCGCTTCCGCCTGCCACGCCTGCGTATCGATCCGCGCACGCAGGTGCTGGTGGCGATGTTGCGCCACAGCCTGCACGAAGGCATCGCCGACCCGCTCGAAGGCGAGAGCCTCGCGCTGGTGCTCGCCCAGCGCGCCATCGGCCCGCGTACAGCGCACGCGGCCGGTGCCAGCGCCGGCAAGCGGCGGCTGGTGGACCGCGCCAAGGTCGTGCTGATGGGGGACGTGGCGCGGCGTTGGACGCTGGCCGATGTCGCGACCGAAGTCGGTGTCTCGCCTGTCTATCTGACCCAGAGCTTTCGCGAAGTGGAAGGCGTGCCGCTGTACCGCTACCAGATGCGCCTGCGCCTGGCGCGCGCGCTCGACCTGCTGGGTGAATACGAAGACCTCAGCCGGCTTGGCCAGGATCTGGGCTTCTCCAGCCACAGCCATTTCAGCGCGGCCTTCCAGCAGGCCTACGGCCGCAGCCCGAGTGAGTTCCGCCAGCAGGCCCTGCAGGTCGCTCCCGCGCGTGGCGGACGCTAAATTTCCTGATAGCGAGCGGGCAACCCGCCGGCGTCTACTGTCCATGCCCACTCCGGGCAAGCCAAGGGAGTACGACATGAGCGAGAAGACCTGCGCGGCCTGCGATTGCGAGCTCGACGAGAACGCCATCCAGGTCAAGCTCGGCGGCAAGGTGGTGGAAGTGTGCTGCGAGGAATGCGCCACGCAGCTGCGCGAAGCCTACGCTGCCGCCGCAAACGGCTGAGCCGGCAGGAACCCGGTCGCGTGCGCGCGACCGCGAGCCGGGTTCCTCCTCCTTGATACGCAGCGAGCGCCGCACCGGCGGCTGCGCTTTCCTGACGACCTGTTCCGCCCGCCCCCATGCGGGCGGCATGACCCGCTGCGGCCACGAGACGGCCCGGCCAAGGGAGACTTCCATGTTGAATCGCAGGCAATTCCTGGCCGCCAGCGGCTGGGCCGGCGCCTCGCTGGCGCTGTCGGGGCTGGTCACGGCCAACGGCGGAGTGCGGGCCTCCGATCCGTCGCTTGATGCCAACAGCTTCCACGGCCTGCGTCGGTACGCGCGCACCGCGTTCGGCAACATCGCCTATGTGGCGCAGGGAAGTGGCGAGGCGGCGCTGTTCCTGCATGGCTTCCCGCTCAACGGGTTCCAGTGGCGCGGCGCGCTGCCCCGGCTGGCGCCGTATCGCCGCTGCATCGCGCCGGATTTCCTCGGCATGGGCTACACGCAGGTCGCCGACGGCCAGCCTGTCGGCCCGGAAGACCAGCTCGGCATGCTGCTCGCGTTGATGGACCGCCTCGATATCGCCAGCGCGGATGTAGTCGCCAGCGACAGCGGCGGTGCCATCGCCCAGCTCCTGCTGGCACGCCATCCCGAACGCGTGCGCACGCTGCTGCTCACGAATTGCGACACTGAAATCGACAGCCCGCCACCGGCGCTGCTGCCAGTCATCGCGCTGGCGCGGGAAGGCCGCTTCGTCGAGGAATGGCTCGGCCGCTGGCATGAGGACCGCGCGCTGGCGCGTTCGCCCGAAGGAATCGGTGGCATGTGTTATGCCGATGCGGCACACCCCACCGACGACGCCATCGATACCTACTTCGGCCCGCTACTCTCCACGCAGGCGCGCATGGATCGCGCGCACGCCTACGCCATCGCCCTCTCGCGGAATGCGCTCGACGGTACAGCGCAGGCGCTGCGTGCCAGCCGCGCACCCGTACGCGTGGTGTGGGGCATGGCCGACACGATCTTCGTGCCGAAGAACGCGGACTATCTGCAAACCGCCTTCGGGAATCCACGCGGCGTGCGACGCCTGGCGGGCAGCAAGCTGTTCTGGCCGGAAGAGCGGCCTGATGTCATCGCCCAGGAGGCGGCGGCGCTATGGAATGCCTGGACGCCAGTGGCGATGCGGCGTTGAGCCTGCGCTGAAGCATTCATAGCGGCGTCGATGGACAACACGCGCGCGTCACTACATGGCGCGCACCGTCGGGTGGCGGTAATTCCCACCGCCGAGGAATGCAGACATGACCCAGCAGAACCCGCAGCGCCAGCAGGGCGACGACGACAGCCAGCAGGCGGACGAGCAGCAGCGCCGCCAACAACAGCAGCAGCAACAGAACCCGCAGGACCAGGACGAAGAAGAGGAGTAAGCCCGGACCTGTCGGGGCAGGAAGAGGGGCCGCGTTCGCGCGGCCCTCAGCGTTTCTGCACGCCGGCTTCTCGAACGCGTCTCGCGTCTTTCACCGTGGGGCGCGCAGCCTTCGCCCTCGATACGCACATCCCGCATGACTCTGGAGAACGAACGAAATGAGCATCCCAGGCGATAGATACGCGCCCGCTGTAGAGACGGTCGCCGTCGTGGCCGCCGCCGCCGAACCCCTCGCGCCTCCCGCGGAAAGCGCAGTGTCCTGGGGCGCGATTTTTGCCGGCGCCGCGGCGGCTGCCGCGCTCTCCCTCATCCTTGTCATCCTCGGCGTCGGGCTGGGGCTGTCGTCGGTATCGCCGTGGGCGTTCGAGGGTGTCAGTGCGGAGACCTTCGGCTGGTCAAGCATCGCGTGGCTGACGTTCACTGCCATCGTCGCCTCCGGGCTGGGCGGTTACATCGCCGGCCGCCTGCGCACCAAGTGGACTCGCCTGCACGGCGATGAAACCTATTTCCGCGATACGGCGCACGGGTTCCTTTCGTGGGCCATCGCCACGCTGCTTGCAGCCGGGCTGCTGACCACGGCCATCGGCGGCATCCTCGGCGCTGGCGCGAAGGTGGCCGGTGCCACTGCGGGCGCTGCCACGGGCGCGGCGGGTGGGCTGGCCACGCTGGGCGCGGCATCCACGGTGCCCGGCACCCAGGACGGCGACCTGCAATATTGGGTGGATTCGTTGTTCCGCCGCAGCACGACTGTGTCGGCGCCCGCGCCGGTGGATCCGGCCACCCCGATACCGGCCAACGCAGGCGCTGTGCCGCCGCCCCCGGTGCGCGGCCCGGCGGGTGTGGAGCCGATGCCGGGTGCTGCGCCGCCGCCGCGCGGTCCGGCCGCTGATCACCCCGGCTCGCGCGCCGAAGTGGCCCGCATCGTGCTCAACAGCCTGCAGTCGCCCACGATGGATGCCGCCGATTCGCAGTACCTGGTCCAGCAGGTCGCCGCGCAGACCGGCATGAGCCAGGCCGAAGCGCAGGCCCGCGTCAACGACATGCAGGCGCGCCTGCGCGCAGCCATCGACAAGGCGAAGCAGCAGGCCAAGCAGGCGGCCGACGATGCCCGCAAGGCAACCGCCTACGCCGCGCTGTGGCTGTTCATCACGCTGCTGGTGGGTGCGTTCTGCGCCAGCCTGTTCGCGACCTGGGGAGGCCGCCGCCGCGACCTCTACTGATTCCAGAATCCTCGAAAGGGAGAATCACCCATGAAATACATGTTGCTTTGGCTGCTGGGCGTGCCGATTCCGATCCTGCTGCTGATCGCCCTGCTGCGATGAAAGAGAAAGGCTGCCGAAAGGCAGCCTTTCCTTCGATGGATCTGCACGCTTCACCCTGTTTAGACGGCGCCACACGGCATCATGCCTTCACTGCGGCGGTGTTGGGCATGCGCGGGCATGCCACATCGCATGCGGTATCCCTTTTCCCTACGAGGTGGCGTCATGTCCGACCGCATCGAAGCAGGCCAGATGGTGTTCGTGGCCGATGGCGAGATCGGCGTCGCCGGTGTGCGCGAAGTGCGCCCGCATGAATCCACTTTCGTGATCAATGTGCAGAACGGCGGCGACTTCGTGCTGCCGATGAGCGCGGTGAAGGACGTTCACTCCGGCAAGGTGATCCTGGCCGTCGACCAGCTCCCGGAAGACGTGCGCAAGGCGTTGCGCCATCCGCACGCCGCCGAGTTCCGCAGCTCGACCTACGCGGCCAGCGACCCGGAAGAAGGCGCGCTGAAGGACTGAGGCGGCCTTCCGGCACGAACTCAGAAGCGATAGCTCACGCCGGCGCGCAGGCCGCTGTCGGTGAAGCGCAGGTTGCCGGTGAAACTCGATGTGTCCGCGTCGGCATCTATGCGCCGCGCGGTGTAGTCCAGCCAGAAGCCCCAGCGCTGCCACGGATACCATTCGACGCCGGCCCGGCCATAGGTCACGTCGGCGTCGATGTCGTTGATGTTCGCGGTGAAGTAGCCGATGTCCGCGCCCAGCCGCCAATGCTCGCCCGGCGCCCAGCGCCAACTCGCGCCGATGGCCGGCGCGGGCAGGTCGGCGTCCACTTCTTCCCGCCGCTGCCCGTCGACCGTGCCACCGCCGGTATCCACGCTCAGTTCCACCTCCAGCGCGAGCCGGTACCACACCAAGCCCACGCGCGGCCCCAGCGCCCACCGTTCGCGCTGGAACAGCCAGTAGGTGTAGTCGAGATCGTAGGCATCCAGGTCGAACTTTGCCTTCACCGTGCTGGTGGCGGTGTAGGTCGTGTCCTTGAAGCTGATATCGCGGTTCAGCACGCGTCGCGCATCGGCGTCATCGTTGTAATAGGACAGGTCGAACTGGTGGCGGTTGAACGGCCGCCACGTCAGCCCCACCAGGCCGACGGTATTGCTTTTGTCCAGGCCGAGGTCGCGGCTCAGGTCGATATCCGTGCCCCGGCGCGTCTCGCCATCCGCACGCACGCGCGTATCGAAATCGGTGGCATAGCCCCCGATGCGCAGATTGAAGGTGTCCAAGGGTTCGACCGCCCCGGCGGGGCGGGCAAGCAGCAACAGCGGCACCAGCACCACGGACGCAGAGGAACGCATGGCAGGCTCCTGGTCAGGCAGTGGAACGTTGGGCGGGGTGCGGGGGTGGCGGCGAGTCTACGCCGCCGATGTCATGCCGGTGTGCAGGCGCCAGCGGCACCCAAAAAGAAGGCCCCGCCGGAGCGGGGCCCTCATGAACAGCGTCACCGGGAGTGTTACGACGCCATCTTCAACGCGTGCTTGCGGTTGCGCATCACGTCGTGGCACTCGCGCACGCGCGGCAGCAGGTCCTGAGCCTCCACGCGGGCAGCGGCCGGGGTATCGGCGTCGGACAGGGTTTCCTGGAAGGCCTTCAGCAGGCGGTCTTCGGACTCTTCCAGCTCGGCCACGTAGCCGTAGTTCGTGTCGCCCAGGGCGGCGCGGATCTTGCCGTAGAACTGCTGCATCGAGCCCACCATCGTGCCGTGCTCGGCCGGCGTGCCGCCGGCAGCCGCCACCACGGCGCTCAGGCGGGTGACGATGTCCGACTTGACGCCGGCGATGCGGGTGAACAGGCCGGACAGCTCCGGATCCTTCACCTTGCCGGCTGCTTCGGTGTAGAAGTCCTGGCCGTCGCGGGCGATCTCGATGAGGTCGTTGAGGCTGTGCTCGATCTTGCTCTGGGTATTCATCAATGGCTCCTGTTGCGTTGCGGGGTCGGCAAGGAATGCCGTGCGCCACCACCTTCGCTGCGCGCGTATAAAATCGCCGTGACTTCGCGTGAGGAGTATCGCGACGTACCTGAGCGACGCAGCGGGATTGCATGCAATGCGTGAAGCCGGCTAATGCGAAGCGCCGCGTCGATACCATGCCGATACATGTGCGGGAAGGTGCGGATGCGGATCCACTCCCATGGCGACATGCGCGTCGAGCACATCGCGCAGCTCGCGTGTCACGATTGGCGGAACAGCTGCCGCTGCCTCGACATCGGCCGGCCAGCGGGCCTCTGCCCACGCATACAGGCCATCCACCCGTGCCTGAATCGCCGCTGCCAGCCAATCGCGCAGCGGCCAAATGCGATAGCCCGCTTCACCCAGCTGGCGCACCGCGGCAAGCACCTGGGCGTTCGCGCCTCGCACCCATTCGGTCTTGCCGCCTGCACGGACCGGGATGGTCAGCGGGGCAGGGGCACGATGCGCTTTCAGGGGCCGCCGCAGTGCCAGTTCGAGGTCGCGGGCATCTCGCTGCGATTCGGCCTCGACCAGCACGCCGGCATCCACGTCGAAGAACTCGAACCAGCGCGGGTGCAGCGTGCGGATGCGCCCGAGCGGGTCATGCGAGAAGCCGATCTTGCAGAAGTCCTCCCACGCGCAGGGCAGCACGTAGGTGAAGCAGCGGCCGTCGAGGCGGATGGCGTCCGATTCGGGCGAAAGGGAAGGCATGTGGGGCACTGTGACATGCCTTGGTGACACGCAGTGTCAGCGGCAGCGGGCCCCGTAGGCCGGCCGGTTGCCCGTGGCAATCGCCTCGGCTTCGGTGGCGTAGCGCCCACGTTGGGTGGCGCCGTAGTACTGGCCGCCGGGGCAGTGATAAACACCCGAGCGAGTATTGACCCAGACTTCCACTGCCCCGGCCGACCACCAGCCTGTTCGCGCTCACCTGCATGCAGTACTTCTACACCCCCGAAAAACTCAAGGGAATGATGGGCGAGCAGCATGCGATCGCACTGGAAGCGGACAAGGCCCGCTTCTTCCTCGGCGGAAAGGAGGGCGACGCATGGGCGGTGCAGTCATCCGGGCGCCGCTACGTCGTGTCGTTGCGCCGCGACGGCATCTGCGCGGTGTTCGCCCAGCAGGCGGACGCCGAGGCGGTGCAGGCGGGGTTCGAGGCGATGGTGGGTCACGCGCCCACGCCGCTGGTGGCATATCGCAAGGACGTTGGCGGCCCCAACAGTGAGCTGGTGCACACGACGTCCTATGCGTGGCACCGCCCGCAGGACACCAGCGAACTACTGTTCACCGCCACCACCTCGACCGATCCGCAGATCAACGTGCAAGCCATGATCTCGGTGGGGCTGGCCCGCAAGTAGCTCACCCCCGCCGCGCCGCCTCGATCTTCGCCACGTCGATCTTGCGCATCTCCATCATCGCGGAGAACACCCGCTGTGCCACGGCGGGGTCAGGGTCGGTGACGCCCTCGGACAGCACGCGCGGGGTGATCTGCCACGACAGCCCCCACTTGTCCTTGCACCAGCCGCAGGCGCTCTCCTGCCCGCCATTGCCGACGATGGCGTTCCACAGCCGGTCGGTCTCTTCCTGGTCCTCGGTGGCCACCTGGAACGAGAACGCCTCGTCCGGCTTGAAGGCCGACCCGCCGTTCAGGCCGATGCAGGGAATCCCCATCACGGTGAAATCCACCGTCAGTACGTCGCCCTTCTTGCCGGACGGGAAGTCGCCCGGTGCATGATGGACCGCGTCCACCGAGCTGTCCGGGAATGTCTGCGCATAGAACGTTGCCGCCTCCAGCGCCGTGCCGTCGTACCACAGGCAAATCGTGTTCTTATGCTTGCTGCTCATGCCGCCCTCCTCGATGACGTGACGCTAGCGGTGTCCACGCTCCTCGCGTGCCCGCGCGCGGCGGTCGAACAGCACCGCGCTGGCCACGATACCCAGTCCGAGGAAAACCGCCAGCAGGAACAGGACCAGCGCGATCGCCGGATAGCCCCACAGCTTGAAGGCAGTGTCGATGCGCATCATCTGCGAAGACGCCAGGATCAGCGCGGCGGTCACGATGCCGGCGGCCACGCGGTTGGCGATCTTCTGCAGGTTCTCCATCAGGTGCGACTCTTCCAGCCCGGTCACCTTCATCTGCATGCGGTTCTCCGCCAGCAGCGAGAGGATGTCGGAAAGGCGGCGCGGGCTCTCGCGCAGCAGCGATTGCACTTCCATCGCTTCGCTGGCCAGGTTGGCCGCCGACAGCGATTTGCGCAGCCGCGCGCGCATCACGCTCTGCAAGTGGCGCTCGACCACCCGCCGGATATCCAGTTCCGGCGCGAGGGCGCGACAGACCGATTCCAGGTTGAGCAGTGTCTTGCCGAGCAGGCTCAGTTCCGGCGGCGTGCGCAGGCCGGTCGCAGTGGCGATGCGCACCAGTTCCAGCACCACCTGCCCTTCGGTGGTGGTGTCGTGCGCGGCATAGCGGGCGATCATCTGCCCCACCTCGCGCAGGTAGCGCTCCTCGTCGTAGTCCTCCAGCCGCGTGCTCAGCGCGATGGTTTCGTCGGCCACCTCCTCGCCGCGGCCGTCCACCGCCGCGAACAGCAGCTTGAGCAGGCGCTCGCGCAGCCGCGGGGGCACGTGGGCCACCATGCCCAGGTCGAAGATCGCCAGGCGGCAGTCGTCGGTGACGCGCAGGTTGCCCGGATGCGGGTCGGCATGGATTTCGCCATGCACGAAGATCTGGTCGAGATACCCGCGGATCAGGCCGCTGGCAAGCGGCTCCATGTCCTGTTCGGTGCGCCGCACCGGCGGAATCGCATCCACGCGCACGCCGCGCGCCAGTTCCATGGTCAGCACGCGGCGGCCGGTGAAGTCCCAAACCGGCTGCGGCACCCACAACTCGGGGAAGGGCGCCAGGTGCTGGCCGAAACGCACCAGGTTCTCCGCCTCGGCCTCGTAGTTCAGCTCGGCGACCAGCGTCTTGGCGAACTCGTTGAGCCAGTCGGCAAAGCGCACCTTGCGGCCCAGGCCGGTCAGTCGGTCGGCGGCATTGGCGAAGCTGCGCAGGACGTCCAGGTCCGAACGCACCTGCGCGGCCACCTCCGGCTTCTGCACCTTCACCGCCACCTCGCGGCCATCGCGCAGGGTGGCGCGGTGCACTTGCGCCAGCGAGGCGCAGCCCAGGGGCTCTTCCTCGAAGCTGGAAAACGCCTTGCCAACCGCCACGCCAATCTCTTCCTCGAAGATCTCGCGCACCCGCTCGACCGGGATCGGCGCCACCTGCTCCTGCATGCGTTCCAGCGCGCTGGCGAACTCCGGCGGCACGAGGTCAGGCCGGGTGGAAAGCATCTGGCCGAGCTTGACGAACGTGGGCCCCAGCGCTTCGAGGTCGCGCACGAACTGTTCCGGGTTGCCGTCCGCCGGCACCTCGGCCTGTACGGTGGGGTCCAGGTTGAGGCCGGAGAAGACCCCGGAATTGCGGTAGCGCAGCAGCAACCTGAGGATCTGCGTGCGGCGGCTCATGCCGCCGACGACGGCCGGGTCGCTCTTGCGGGCGGCAGGTGTCGCCGCGGGCGCCTGGGTGCCAGGGGACGGAACGGGCAGGGTGTCGCTATGACCGGACAAGGCGGTTCTCCGCATCGGATGGAGGCCAGTGTCCGCAGGCCGGGGTCGTCGCGCGGTGAATCCGTCCGGCGCATGTCCCGCGCGCGCCGCTGATCGGCGAGAATCGGACCCGCCCTTCCCGAACGGAATCCCCATGGCCGGTGCCAGCCTGTTCACCCTGCTCGACGATATCGCCACCCTGCTGGACGACGTGTCCATCCTGACCAAGGTCGCCGCGAAGAAGACCGCGGGCGTCCTCGGCGACGATCTCGCCCTCAACGCCCAGCAGGTGACCGGCGTGCGCGCGGACCGTGAACTGCCGGTGGTATGGGCGGTCGCCAAGGGCTCACTGGTGAACAAGGCCATCCTGGTGCCGGCCGCGCTGGCGATCAGCGCGCTGGAGGCCTGGCTGCGCGGGCGCGGCTACCCGATCCCGCTGGTGGTGCCGCTGATGATGATCGGCGGTGGCTATCTGTGCTTCGAGGGCGTGGAGAAGCTGGCGCATAAGTGGCTGCACCGCGAGGAAGACCCTGGACAGCAGCATGCCGACCGCCTGCAAAAGCTTGCCGACGAGTCGGTGGACGTGGTCGCGATGGAGAAGGACAAGATCAAGGGGGCGATCCGCACCGACTTCATCCTCTCGGCGGAGATCATCGTGCTCTCGCTGGGGGTGGTTAGCGGTCGGCCGTTCGGCCAGCAGATCCTGGTGCTGATCGCCATCGCGCTGGCGATGACGGCCGGCGTCTACGGCCTGGTCGGTGGCATCGTGAAACTGGACGACCTCGGCCTGTGGCTGAGCCGCAAGGGTGCGGCGCTGGCGGCGATCGGCCGCGGCATCCTGCGCGCGGCGCCATGGCTGATGAAGACGCTGTCAGTGGTGGGCACGCTGGCGATGTTCCTGGTGGGTGGCGGCATCCTGGTGCACAACGTGCCGGCATTGCACCACTTCATCGTCGGCCTGGGGCCGGAGGGTGGCTGGGCCGGCACGTTGATCTCCACGATCGGCAACATGGTGGTCGGCGTGGTGGCCGGCGCCGTGGTGCTGGCCGTGGTCACCGGCTGGCAGAAACTGCGTGGCGCACCGGCTGCGCACTGACATATCCCGCAAGGAGAACAAACGCATGTCGCGTATTACGTTCGGCGCCCTGGCGCTGTGGATCGGCCTGGCGGCAGCACCGCTGCACGCGGCTGACATTGCCACGCAGGTGAGCGTGGACGGAGGCCGCCTGCAAGGCCACGCCACCGACGGGTTGCTGGTGTTCAAGGGCATCCCCTATGCGGCACCGCCGGTCGGCGCGCTGCGCTGGCGGGCGCCACAGCCGGCGCCGCACTGGCGTGGCGTGCGCGAGGCGCGCGCTTACGGTCCGGACTGCATGCAGCGCCCGTTCGCCACCGACGATGCGCCGCTCACCACCGATCCTTCCGAGGATTGCCTGTACGCGAACGTGTGGCGCCCGGCGCAGGCGACCGGCCCGCTGCCGGTGCTGGTGTGGGTGCACGGCGGTGGCTTCGTCAACGGCGGCGGCTCGCCCCCGAGCTACGCCGGCACTGCGCTCGCGCGCCAGGGCGTGCTGGTGGTCAGCTTCAATTACCGGTTGGGGCGCTTCGGCACGTTCGATCATCCGGCGCTGGACAAGGCCGACGCCGACCAGGGCCGTGCCGTGAACTTCGGCATCCTCGACCAGATCGCCGTGCTGGAATGGGTGAGGCGCAACATCGCCGCGTTCGGGGGCGATCCGCGCAACGTCACCGTGATGGGCGAGAGTGCCGGCGGCATGTCGGTGCACGCGTTGCTGACCTCGCCGCTGGCGCAGGGGTTGTTCCAGAAGGCGGTGATCCAGTCCGGCGGGGAGCCGGATGCCCGCGGCACGCGCGAGGATGCCCGCCAGGCAGGCCTGCGCTTCGCCCGCGCGCAGGGCGTGGCCGACGATGATGCGCAGGCGCTGGCCAAGCTGCGCGCGCTGCCGGCCGAGGCGATCCTGGGCGATCTCAACCTCACCACGCTGGACCGCAACCTCGGCCCCACTGGCACTTATGTATTCCCCGTGGCGGACGGCAAGGTCGTCGCCGACCTCGCCACCGCTTACCGCGAAGGCAAGTTCAACCGCGTGCCGCTGATGGTGGGTGCCACCGCCGACGACATCGGCGGGCCGGACGGCTACATGATCCAGGGCGCGAAGCGGACCGCCGAGGTGTTCGCCCAGTCCGGCTTGCCGACCTGGTACTACCGCTTCGCCTATGTCGCCGAGGCCACGCGCGCGGTGCACCCGAAGGGGGCCGCGCACGCGAGCGAAATCCCCTACTTCTTCGGCACCGTGGGCGTGCGCTATGGCGGCGACACCCGGCCGGGCGATGTGGCGCTCTCGGCCAAGGCCAGCGGCTACCTGGTGAACTTCGTGCGCGGCGGCAACCCCAACGGCGAAGGCGTGCCGGCGTGGAAGCCCTACGTGGCAGGGCAGGGGCCGATGCAGGTATTCGGCCTGACGGGCGAGGTGGGGCCCTAACGGTCCCACCCGCGGTCTCAATCCGCGTCCACCACCCGGTTCTTGCCGGCCTGCTTGGCCGAGTACATCGCGCGGTCGGCGCGCCTGATCACCGAATCGGCGCTCTCGCCGGCCTGGCACACCGCCACGCCGGCGCTGAAGGTCACGAATACCCGCAGGTTCTCGTGCAACAGTGCCCGCTGCGCCAGCGCACGCTGCAGGCGCACCACTGCCGCGTGCGCCTCGTAGGCGGTGGCGTCGGGCAGCAACAGCACGAACTCCTCACCGCCGAAACGCGCGATCGCGTCGCTGGCCCGCAACACGGTGCGGGCGGTGACCACCAGGTGGCGCAGCGCCGCATCGCCCCCCGCGTGGCCGTGGGTCTGGTTGAGCAGGCGGAAATCGTCCAGGTCGATCAATGCCACGCACAACGGCTGGCCGCCGCGCAGCGTGCGTGATTGCTCGCGCGCGAACAGTTCCTCGAAGCCGCGCCGGTTCAGCGCGCCCGTGAGCTGGTCCTCGCGCACGAGGTCGGACATGTCGCGCAGTTCCTGCTCCAGTGCATGGATACGCTGTTCGGCCTCGTCCACCTGCTGCTTGGCCTCCACCAGTTCGTTGCGCGCGCGAAGGGCCTGCGCCTGCACGCCGGCCGTGTCGGCCAGGATGTCCTGCAGCAGCCGCCCGAGTTCGGAAATGCTGCGCGCGCTGGCAATGGCCTGCGAGTAACCGGCCACGCGGTCGTGGTATTCGCCCGTGCTGGCGGCCATGCCGTCGAGCCGGTCGACGAAGGACACCATCATCCCGCGCATCGCGTCCTTGGATTCGGCGATGCCTTGCTTGAGCAGGCCCTGCTTGTACATCACCTCGCGCAGGCTGCCGCGCGCCTGCTCCAGCGTGGTCTTGTCCAAGGGGCCCGAGATCAGCTGGCGGATCGCGCCGATCTGCCCCTGCAGCCAGCTACGGTCGTCCAGCAGCTCGCCGACGTTCTCCAGCAGCAGGTCGAACAGCCCCAGCAGCAGGTTCTGCTGCTCGTGGGTGTCCTCGGCGCGCAGGCCGATCTGGTGCGCCAACTCGCGCAGGCGCTGCTCGTACCCGCCGATCGGCTGGCCAGGCAGCCACCCCCGCAGTTCGTTGCCCAGCAGTTGCGATTCCTCGGCCAGCAGGCGATCACGCTGCAGCGCCGTGGCCAGCGCGTTGCCCAGGGCCTGGCGCAGCAGGTCGCGCCACTGCTCGGCCTCGCTGCGGCCATCGCCCAGCAGTTCCACGTCGACGGTGCGGATGTACTTGTCGATCAGCTGGCGCAAGGCGCGGCCGTAGGCTTCCCAGTCGGCGGCGGCATAGGCGTTGCGCAGCCGCGCGCCCATGTCGGCCAACTCGCCGTGCAGGGTGCACATGCCTTCGGCGAATGCCCACAGCAGTGCCGGCGGCTGCTTGGCCGGCGCGAACAGCCGCTGCAAGGCCGCGGTGGCGGCGGCGCGGTCTTGGGGCGAACTCGCCGCCCCCGGCAGCCACTCCCCGCCGATCGCCCCGCCGCCCGACACCGGCAGGCCGGCCTCCCCGCTGCCACCACCGCGGGGCCACCAGCGACGCAAGGCGCCCAGGCGGGGGGAGGAGGGATCGCGAGGGTCTGACATGGGGGCGGGACGCCGGAGGCTTCGATGCCGGGTTATCGGCGCGCACCCGACAGGCTTGAACGATTCAGTGGAACGGCGTCGCAGTTTTCAGCCCTTTGCACCGCAAAGGGGAAATGAATGCGCGCCGCGATCCCGAACCGAACTTTTCGTCATCAAAACGGCGCGTGCGCTTCACGTGCTTTTTATCGCCGCTTGCAGAGTATCGGTGCCAGGCGCTCGTGGCGGATTCGCGAGTGGCCCGCGCTGCTACGTTCGATCCCATTTTCAACATCGCCCTGCCTGGTTGGGGGCGATGGCTGTCCCTTTGTTGTTGTTCCGTCCACCCCCCACTGACGGATGTAGTGATGACCGCCTTGCTCTCGCTGGACCCTGCCATCGCGCCGCTGCGTGATGACCCTTTGCCGTCTCCGGTATCCCTGCCGCTGATGCGCGCCCGCACGACCCGCCCTCGCGATGCGCGGGGACGCTTCGCCCGCCACCACGAGTGGCAGCACGACATGGCCCCGGTGCGCGACAGCGCGTTGTTCGTGGTGCCGGAGATGGCCGATTTCGTGAAGGCCGGCGGCCTGGGCGATGTCGCGGCCGCGCTGCCCCGCGCGCTGCGACGCCGCTACGACGTGCGCGTGCTGATCCCGGCTTACCGCGACGTGCTCGAACGCGTCGGGGCGGTGGAGATCGTCGGCCGCATCACGGCGCATGCGAGCCTGCCGGCCTGCGACATCGGACGGGTCGAGCAGGCCGACGGGTTGCCCATCTATGTGCTGCTGTGCCCGGCGCTGTTCGAGCGCGAGGGTACGCCTTACGTGGACGCGCAGGGCCACGAATGGCCGGACAACGCGCTGCGTTTCGCCACGTTGTCCTATGCCGCCGCGCAGATCGCCGCCGGCCACGCCGGGCTGGACTGGCGCCCGCAGCTGCTGCACCTCAACGACTGGCCATGTGCGCTCGCCGCCGCCTACGTGCGCTGGGGCGGCGGCACCACGCCGTGCCTGCTGACCATCCATAACCTCGCCTACCAGGGCGTGTTCCCCGAATCGCTGGCGCCGGCCCTGGGCGTGCCGGCCGCGCATGCGGGCGAGCTGGCCTTCCATGGGCAGTTGTCATTCCTGCGCGCGGGCATCGTCAACGCGCGCCAGGTCAATACCGTCAGCCACAGCTACGCCAACCAGATCGTCGCGCCCGCCGAAGGCTGCGGACTGGATGAACTGCTCGCCCAGCGCGCTTCGCGCGGCGCGCTGAGCGGCATCGTCAACGGCATCGATGCCAGCTGGGACCCGCGTACCGACGAACACCTGCCGGCGCGTTTCAGCGTCACCCAGTGGCAGGGTCGTGAAGAGAACGCTGCCCACGTGCGCCGCGTGTTCGGCCTGCCGCCCAGCCGTGGGCCGCTGTTCGCGGTGGTCTCGCGCCTGGTCCACCAGAAGGGCCTGGACCTCACCTGCGAGGTGGCCCCGCAGATCGTTGCCGCGGGCGGCCAGATCGTGGTGATCGGCGGCGGCGAGCCGCAGATCGAACAGCAGGTGGCCGCGCTGGCGCGCCGCTATCCCGGCCACGTGGGCGCCTACATCGGCTTCGACGAGAACCTGGCGCGGGCGATGTTCGCCGGCGCCGATTTCCTGCTGATGCCCTCGCGCTTCGAGCCTTGCGGCCTGAGCCAGATGTACGCGCAGCGCTTCGGCTGCCTGCCCGTGGCGCATGCCACCGGCGGATTGATCGACACCGTGGACGATGGTGTCACCGGCTTCCTCTTCCAGGGCGCCAGCGCCGATGCGCTGCGCCGTTGCCTGCAGCGCGTGTTCCGCACCTTCCGGCTGCCGGGCCTGCTGGCGGCGATGCGTCGCGCGGCGATGCTGCGCCCCAGCGGCTGGGACGTGGCCGGCAACGAATACCTGGCGCTGTACCAGCGCACCGCGTTGGAGCTGCCATGAACGAACGCGCCGGGGAGCGTATCGAGGCCGCGACGGCCGACACGACCGAGTACCACGAAGCCGATCATGCGCAGGCATGCGCCGCGCTGTTGTCGCTGTCGCGCGGCGAGCCTGGGGACGCCTTCGCATGGTTGGGCCCGCATCGCCTGCCCGATGGACGCCAGCGCGTGCGCGCGCTGCTGCCGGGCGCTCGGGCGGTGACGCTGGTCGATCCGCAGGGGCGGCGCCTGGCACCCATGCAGCCGGTGGGCGAGGGCGTCTTCGAAGGCGAGCTGGCGTCCCCGTTGGAGTACCAGCTGCGCATCGACTGGCCGCTCGGGCAGGAGGTGATCGCCGACGCCTATGCCTATGGTGCGCAGCTGGACGAGGGCATCCTGCATCGCCTCCATGAAGGCGATGGCGAGGCCGCGCGCGGTGCGCTGGGCGCCCATCACGTGCGTTGTGGCGAAACCCCCGGCGTGCGCTTCGCGGTGTGGGCGCCGAACGCGCAGCGTGTCGCGCTGGTGGGGGACCTCAATGGCTGGGACGGCCGCCGCCACCCGATGCGCCTGCGCCACACCGCCGGGGTCTGGGAGATTTTCATCCCGCACATGCAGGCGGGCGAGCGCTACAAATACGAGATCACCGCCGCCGACGGCACCCGCTTGCCGCACAAGGCCGACCCGCTCGCCCGCTGGGCCGAGCTGCCGCCGGCCACGGCCTCGCGGGTGCCGTCGGCCGCGCCGTTCGCCTGGCAGGACCAAGAGTGGATGGCACGCCGCGACACGGCGACCGCCCCGGCGCCGCTGTCCATCTACGAATTGCATGCCGCCTCCTGGCGCCGTGACGAACACGGCCAGTTGCTCGACTGGGACGCACTAGCCGCGCAGCTGATTCCCTACGTGAGGGAGCTGGGCTTCACTCACATCGAACTGCTGCCGGTGACCGAGTACCCGTTTGGCGGTTCCTGGGGCTACCAGCCGCTGGGCATGTACGCACCGACCGCGCGGCACGGTGACCCGCATGCGTTTGCGCGTTTCGTCGATGCCTGCCATCGCGCCGGCATCGGCGTGATCCTGGACTGGGTCAGCGCGCATTTTCCCAACGACGAACATGGCCTGCAGCGCTTCGATGGCACCGCGCTGTACGAGCACGCCGATCCGCGCGAAGGTTTCCACCGCGACTGGAATACGCTCATCTACAACTATGGCCGGCATGAGGTCGCCGGCTACCTCGTCGGCAGTGCGCTGGAATGGATCGAGCGCTTCCACGTGGATGGCCTGCGCGTGGACGCGGTCGCCTCGATGCTCTACCGCGATTACAGCCGCGAGGCGGGCGAGTGGATTCCCAACGCCCACGGTGGCCGCGAGAACCTGGAGGCCACCGCGTTCCTGCGTCGCCTCAATGCCGAAGTGGCCGCGCGCTTTCCGGGCGTGATGATGATTGCCGAGGAATCCACGGCCTGGCCGGGCGTCACCGCGCCGGTGGAGCACGGTGGACTCGGCTTTACCCACAAGTGGAACATGGGCTGGATGCACGACACGCTCGAGTATCTCAAGCGCGATCCGGTGCACCGTGCGCACCACCACGGGCAGATGACCTTCGGGCTGGTCTATGCGTTCTCCGAACGCTTCGTGCTGCCGCTGTCCCACGATGAAGTGGTGCACGGCAAGGGCTCGCTGCTGGCGCGCATGCCGGGCGACGAGTGGCAGCGTCGTGCCAACCTGCGTGCCTACTTCGCGTTCATGTGGGCACATCCGGGCGCCAAGCTGCTTTTCATGGGCGGCGAATTCGGCCAGCCCGGCGAATGGAACCACGACGCGCAGATAGATTGGGCACGCGCCCACACGCCCGAGCATGCCGGTTTGGCGCGGCTGCTGGGCGATCTCAACGCGCAGCTGCGCGCGCAGCCGGCGTTGTGGCGCGGCGACCATGTGCCCGAAGGCTTCGAATGGAGCGTGGGCGACGACCACTTCAACAGCGTGTTCGCCTTCGTGCGGCACGATCCGCACGGCGCGCCGCCGCTGCTGGCGGTGAGCAACTTCACGCCGGTCACCCGCCATGGTTATCGCGTTGGCGTGCCGACGGCCGGGCACTGGCGCGAGATCCTCAATACCGACAGCCGCCACTATGGCGGCAGCGACGCTGGAAATGCCGGTGGCCTGCCAACCACGGCGGTGCCCATGCATGGCCATGCGCAGTCGTTGTCCCTGACCCTGCCGCCGCTTTCCACGCTGTACCTGCAGGCCGCTCCATGAGTGCGCCGCCCGCGCCCATTGCGCCACCGGGTCCCCTGGGGGCCTGGGCCACGCGGGCGGGACATACCGGCTTCCGTCTCTGGGCGCCGGGCGCGCGGGAAGTGGCACTGCTGCTGGATGGCGTGGCGGTTCCGATGCATGCCGAGGCCGGTGGCAGCTTCTTCGCCGAACTGGCTGTCGCCGAAGGCACGCGCTATCGCTTCCGCGTGGATGACGGTGCACCGGTGCCCGATCCCGCCGCACGCTGGCAACCGGATGGCGTGCACGGACCCAGCGCCGTGCTGGCCGCAGACTATGCGTGGCAGCAGACAGGCTGGACCGGCCGCCCGTGGAACGAAGCGGTGCTGTACGAAGTGCACGTGGGCGCCTGCGGCGGTTATGCCGGCCTGCAGGCCCAGCTGCCGAAGCTGGCGGCCATGGGGATCACCGCATTGGAACTCATGCCCGTGGCGCAATTCGCCGGCACCCGCAACTGGGGCTACGACGGCGTGCTGCCATACGCGCCGGCGGCGGCCTACGGTGAGCCACGCCAGCTCAAGGCGCTGGTGGATGCGGCCCACGCGCAGGGGATGATGGTGTTGCTGGACGTGGTCTACAACCACTTCGGCCCGGACGGCAATTACCTGCACAGCTATGCGCCCGCGTTCTTCCGCGAGGATGCGCCCACCCCCTGGGGTGAGGCCATCGACTTCCGCCAACCGGCGGTGCAGCGCTACTTCATCGACAACGCGCTGATGTGGTTGCGCGAGTACCGCTTCGATGGCCTGCGCCTGGATGCGGTACACGCCATCGTGCCGGAGACTTTCCTGGACCAGCTGCGCGCGGCCATCGCCGAGGCCATGCCGGCTGACCGTCACGTCCACCTCGTGCTGGAAAACGAACGCAACCAGGCGTCGCTGCTGGCTCGCGGCTACACCGCGCAGTGGAACGACGACTTCCACAATGCCTTGCACGTGCTGCTCACCGGCGAGACGGAGGGTTACTACGGTGCCTTTGCCGATGACCCGCTTGC
Organism: Pseudomonadota bacterium; assembly: GCA_023386795.1. GTDB lineage: Bacteria > Pseudomonadota > Gammaproteobacteria > Xanthomonadales > Xanthomonadaceae > Stenotrophomonas_A. Next base: position 34,960 of record JAEWJB010000034.1, on the reverse strand, counting down.
GCACCTGGCGCGCGTGCTCGGCGAAGGCTTCGCTTTCCAGGGCCAGCGCGATGCGCTGGGCCACGCGCGAGGTGAGCCTTCCGCCGGTCTGTCGCCTGACCACTTCGTGATTTTCGCGCAGAACCACGACCAGGTAGGCAACCGCGCCATGGGGGAACGCCTGCGCACGTTGTTGCCGGAGCCGCGCCTGCGCGCCGCGCTGGCGCTCACCGCGCTCACGCCGATGATTCCGTTGTTCTTCATGGGAGAGCCGTGGGGCGCGCGCCAGCCATTCCTGTTCTTCACCGATTTCGCGCCGCCTTTGGATGAAGCGGTGCGCGAGGGACGACGGCGGGAATTCGCGCGCTTCGCCGCCTTCGCCGATCCCGATGCGCGGGCTCGCATTCCCGATCCCAACGCCGCTTCCACGTTCCTGGCCTCGCGGGCACCGATCGAGGAAGCGGCGAGCGAGGAAGGCGCGCGCTGGGGGCGCTGGTTTACGCAGCTGCTCGCGCTGCGGCGCCGCTGGCTGGTGCCCGGGCTGGCCCAGGCCCGCGCGCTGCCGCCGCGCCGCCTGGGCGAGGGTGCGCTGGCCGCGAGCTGGCAGCTGCCGCACGGGCAATGGCACGTCGCCTTCAACTTCGGCACCGCCCCGGTGCCCATGCCGACCGGGGCGCAATGCCTGCTGCTCGCCGAGCACGTGGACACCGGACGCGGCGTACTGCCGGTGGATGGCTTCATTGCCTGGCGCGAGGCGCTGGCATGAGCACCGCGCCGCTGCATGCGCTTGCCGACGCCGCAGGCCTGTCGGTGGACTGGGTGGACGTCACTGGCCAGCCGCGCCAGGTTGCACCGGATACCCTGCGCTCGCTGCTCGCCGGCCTGGGCCTGCGCGCCGAGGACGAGCGCCAGTGCCGCGAAAGCCTGCGCGCGCTCTCCGCGCAGCCCGCGCATGCCCCACTACGTACCGCGCAGACGGGCGAGTGGCTGGCACTGCCCGCCGCGCCGGGCACCGCGTGCCAGTGGGAGGATGAAGGCGGCCAGCGGCACGACGTGCGCGTGGATGCCGACGCGCGTGTCCAGGCACCCGCTGGCCCGGGCTACTGGCGGTTGTCGTGGGGAACCGACAGCGCGGCCGTTGCCGTGGCTCCACCGCGCTGCTGGCGCGTGGCCGATGCATGCCGCACCTCGGACCCGCATGCTTGGGGCGTCGCACTGCAGGTGTACTCGGCCTGCAGCGAGGATGACGCCGGCATCGGGGATGCGGCCGGCGCCTCGGACTGGCTGCGGCTGGTAGCCCATGCGGGGGCCGACGCGCTGGCGCTGAGCCCGGTGCATGCGCCGCGCGCGCGCCATGGCGGCGTCTACAGTCCTTACTCGCCGAGTGACCGGCGCTTCTTCGATCCGCTGCACGCCGCGCCGACCCATGTGCTCGGGCCCGGCGCCGCGGCAACGCTTGAGGGCATGCCGGCCTTGCGCGAGCGTTTCGCGGATCTGCACGCACAGCCCTGGATCGACTGGCACGCCAGCGGCGCGGCGAAGTGGCAATGGCTGCGCGCGTTGCACGACCGCTTCGACGCCGCTGACGCCAGCATGCACGCCGACTTCCTGCGTTTCCGCGAGCAGGGCGGCATCGCTTTGGCCGACTACGCGCGCTTTGCCGCGCGCGACCACGGCGACGATGACGCCGGGCTGCACGTGTTCGCGCAATGGCTGGCGCAGCGCAGCTGGTCAGGCCTGCAGCGCGAGGCACGCGAACGCGGCATGGGCATCGGCCTGATCGCCGACCTGGCGGTGGGTTTCGACCCCGCCGGCGCAGAGGCCGTGGCCTGGCCGCAGGCCGCGCTGCACGGCCTGGTCCTCGGCGCGCCGCCGGACGCGTTCAATCCCGAAGGCCAGGTCTGGGGCATCGCCAGCTATTCACCGCGCGGCCTGCGCGAAACCGGCTATGCCCCTTTCATCGACCTGCTGCGCGCGGTGATGCGCGACCGCGGCGGCCTGCGCATCGACCACATCCTCGGCCTGCTGCGCCTGTGGCTGGTGCCGGCCGGCGCCGCGCCGGGCGAGGGCGGCTACCTGCGTTATCCGCTGCACGACCTGCTCAACCTGCTGGCGCTGGAATCGTGGCGGCACCGCACTATCGTGATCGGCGAAGACCTCGGCGTCGTCCCGCCCGGCCTGCGCGCCGACCTGGCCACGCGTGGCGTACTTGGTACCGACGTGCTGCTGTTCTGCCGCGACGAGGATGGCCGCTTCCTGCCCCCGGGACGCTGGCGCACCGACGCCGTGGCCACCAGCAGTACCCACGACTTGCCGACCCTGTGTGGCTGGCGTGCGGCCCGCGACCTCGACTGGCGCGAGCGCCTGGGGCTGGGCAGCGCGGCGCAGCTGCGGACCGAACGCGCGGCCCGTCGTGCCGCCGTGGTGCAACTGCGCGCAGCCTGCGGTAACGAAGGAGTCGCCGAGGGCGACCCATGGCTGGACGCGCTGCGCTACACCGCGCGCGCGCCGGGCGCATTGGCGCTGATGCCGGCCGAGGACGCACTCGCGCTGAGCGAGCAGCCCAACCTCCCTGGCACGGTCGCCACGCATCCGAACTGGCGCCGGCGCCTGCCGCAGCCGCTGCCGGTGGAGCCACTCCAGCAATCGCTGCTCGCCTTCGCCGACGCCCGCCGCGGCGCGCGCTCGGAGCCAACGGCATGAAGCCGCTGCGCGCGACATTGCGGTTGCAACTGCACGCCGGCTTCGACCTGCATGCCGCTGCCGCCCAGCTGCCTTACTTCGCCGCGCTGGGCATCAGCCACCTCTACCTGTCACCCATCGCGACCGCCGTGCCCGGCTCGACGCACGGCTACGACGGCATCGACCCGACCCGCATCAACCCCGAGCTCGGCGGCGAGGAGGCCTTCCTCGCGCTCTCCCGTCGTGCCCGCGCGCTCGGCCTGGGCCTGATCCTGGACCTGGTGCCGAATCACCTCGCCACCCACGCCGGCAATGCGTGGTGGTGGGATGTGCTCAGGCACGGACGCCGCAGCCGCCATGCCGGATGGTTCGATGTGGACTGGCGCGCGCCCGGCCATGACGGTCAGTTGTGGCTGCCGGTGCTCGACCGACCCTGCGCGCAAGCGGTCGCCGACGGGCTGCTGCGACTGGAATTCGCACCGGACGGGCAAGTGCAACTGCGCCATCACGAGCAGCCATTTCCGCTGCGTCCGCAGACGTTGCCCTCGCTCTCGCCGGCGGCCCTGCGGGCGTGGGTGGACGAACTCAATACGCAAGCGCGCGAGGGCGACCCGCGGCTGCAGCGGCTGATCGACCGCCAGCCCTACCGGCTGGCGTGGTGGCGGGTCGGCAACGACATGGTCAACTACCGGCGTTTCTTCGACATCACTTCGCTGGTAGCCCTGCGGGTGGAGCTGCCGGCCGTGTTCGACGCCGTGCACGCATTGCCGCTGCGGTTGGTGGCGGAAGGGCATGTGGACGGCGTGCGCATCGACCATATCGACGGCCTCGCCGACCCGGCCGGCTACCTGCGCCGGCTGCGCACGCGGCTGGACCAGGCCGGCCGGCGCCGCGGGCTGGCGCCGGGCGCGGTGGCGCTGTACGTGGAGAAGATCCTCGCGCCGGGCGAGGCGCTGCCCGAAGACTGGGCCTGCGATGGCACTACCGGCTACGACTTCATGGACCAGGTGGGCGGCGTGCTGCATGCGCGCGGCGGACGTACCCCGCTGCGCCAGCTGTGGCGGGCCGAGAGCGGGCGCAGCGGGGATTTCGGCCAGGAGCAGCGGCAGGCTCGGGAGGAGATCCTGCGCGGGCCATTGCAGGCCGAGTTCATTCGCACCGTGCGTGCGCAGATGGCGCTGGCCCGGCTGGACCCGGCCACCCGGGAGTTCAGCCCGCAGATGCTGGCACGCGCGCTTGCCTGCCTGTTGCGCGAGTACCCGGTGTATCGCAGCTATGCCGGCGCGGACGGCCTGGACGACGCGGGGCGCGCCCATCTGGAAGGCGCGTTGGCGCGGGCACGCATCGGACAGCCACAGGCCAGCATGGCGGCGCTGGATGCACTGGCCCGCTGGCTGGGCGAAGACCGTGACGCCGGGCGCAGCCAGCTCGCCTTGCGCCGCATCCTGCGCCGTCGCTTCGAGCAACTCTCCGCGCCGCTCAACGCCAAGGCGGTGGAAGACACCGCGTTCTACCGGCATGGCGTGCTGCTCTCGCGCAACGAGGTGGGCAGCGACCCGGACCACTTTGCGCTGACGAGCGTGCAGTTCCACGACACCTGCCGGCAGCGCGCGCGCCGCTACCCGCGCGCGCTGCTCGCGACCGCCACGCACGACCACAAGCGTGGCGAGGACGTGCGCGCGCGGCTGGCGGTGCTGTCCGAATGGCCGGCGTGGTGGCGCGAGCAGGTGCGGGGCTTCGATGCGATTGCCAGCGGCCTGCCGGTGGCAGCTCCGGACCCGGGCGAGGCGGCGATGCTGTGGCAGACCGTGGTAGGTGCCTGGCCGCTCGCGTTGGGCGTGGACGATCACGAAGGACTGCGGGACTACGCCGCCCGCCTGTGGCAATGGCAGTGCAAGGCGTTGCGCGAAGCCAAGCTGCGCAGCAGCTGGCTCGACCCGCAGGCGGCCTACGAAAAGCGCGTGCAGGATTTCATCGAGGCCACGCTGGTCTCGCGCGCGGGCTTGCCGTTGCGCAGGGCCCTTTGCCGGGCGGCCCGTCATATCGCCGTGCCCGGTGCGCGCAACGGCCTCGCACAGGCTTGCCTGCGCCTGACCGTACCGGGCGTGCCGGACCTGTACCAAGGATGCGAAGGCTGGGACCTCTCGCTCGTGGACCCGGACAACCGGCGTCCCGTCGACTACGCGCAGCGCCAGCGCTGGCTGGAAGATTCGCGGGACTGGCCAACCCTGCTGCACGACTGGGCGGACGGCGCGGTAAAGGCGCAGCTCATCGCCCGCCTGCTGCGCTTGCGTGCGGACCATCCCCGTTTGTTCACCGACGGCCGCTACCAGCCGCTGTCCGGCGCGGGCGAACGCGTCCTGGCATTCCTGCGCGACGACGGCGAGCACCAACTGCTGGTCGCCGTCGCCCGGCTTGGCGCGGACAGCGGCGCGCAAGGGCTCGTGCTGCCGCCGCGCACGTGGGGACAGGCGGCCTTGCCGTGCGCGCCCGGCCGTTACCGCGACGTGCTGGAACAGCGCGATGTCGTGCAGCGCGGCCGCCGCGTGCCACTCTCGACGCTGCTTGCACGCAGTCCGGTGGCAGTGTGGCTTTCCTCCACGGATTGACCGAATGAACCCTACAGAACGCGAAACGCGAATCCGCGAGCTTGCCCGCGAGATCTGGGAAGCCGAAGGCCGCCCGGATGGCCAGCAGGAGCGTCACTGGGGGATGGCCGAACGGCTGGTCGATGCGGAAGTCCGCGCGGCCGCCGAAGACGTGCCGCCTTCCCCCTCGACGCCATGACAACCTCCACGGAGTCCGCATGCCCCCACGCAAACTGACCCAGCGCTCGCGCATCCGCGAGGGTCGCCCGTTTCCCCTAGGCGCCACCTGGGACGGTCTCGGCGTCAACTTCTCGCTGTATTCGGCCAACGCCACCAAGGTGGAGTTGTGCCTGTTTGACGAGCGCAACCGCGAAACCGAGCGCATCGTGCTGCCCGAGTACACCGACGAGGTGTGGCACGGCTACCTGCCGGACGCACGCCCGGGCCAGCGCTACGGCTACCGCGTGCATGGCCCCTATGCGCCCGATGCCGGCCACCGCTTCAACCCCAACAAGCTGCTGCTCGATCCGTATGCCAAGCAGATCGTCGGCCAACTCAAGTGGGCGCCGCAGTTGTTCGGGTACACGCTGGGGCACAAGGACAAGGACCTGAGCTTCGACCGCCGCGACAGCGCCGGCTTCATGCCGCGCTGCGCGGTGATCGACCCGGCATTCACCTGGGGCAACGACCGCCGCCCGCAGGTGCCGTGGCAACACACCGTGATCTACGAGGCCCATGTGCGTGGCCTGAGCATGCGTCACCCGGCAGTGCCGGAGGAGGAGCGCGGCACGTTCTCGGCGTTGCGCAACGATGCGCTGGTGGAACACATCAAGGGCTTGGGCGTCACCTCCGTCGAGCTGCTGCCGGTGCATGCCTATGTCGACGATTCGCAGTTGCTCGATCGTGGCCTGCGCAACTACTGGGGCTACAACACGCTCGGCTTCTTCGCCCCGCAGGCGCGCTACATGGCCACGCGCACGGTGGCCGAGTTCAAGCAGATGGTGGCGCGGCTGCACAACGCCGGGTTGGAGGTGATCCTGGACGTGGTCTACAACCACACCGCCGAAGGCAACGAACTGGGGCCGACCCTTTCGTTCAAGGGCATCGACAACGCCAGCTACTACCGCCTGGCCGACGACCGCCGCTATTACATCAACGACACCGGCACCGGGAACACGTTCGACCTCACCAACGCGGGCGCGCTGCGGATGGTGCTGGACTCGCTGCGCTACTGGGTGCTGGAGATGCACGTGGACGGCTTCCGCTTCGACCTGGCCACCATCCTCGGCCGCGAGCGCTACGGCTTCGACCCGAGCGGCAGTTTCCTCGATGCCGTGCGCCAGGACCCGGTGCTGAGCCAGACCAAGCTGATCGCCGAGCCATGGGACGTCGGCCCGGGCGGCTACCAGGTCGGCGGCTTTCCGCCGGGCTGGGCGGAGTGGAACGACCACTTCCGCGACAACGTGCGCGCGTTCTGGCGCGGCGATGCCGGGCAGCTGGCCGAGCTGGCCACGCGGCTCACCGGCTCGGCCGACCTGTTCCGGCACAAGGGTCGCCGCCCTTATGCCTCGGTGAATTTCATCACCGCGCACGACGGGTTCACCCTCAACGACCTGGTCACCTACGACAACAAGCACAACGAGGCCAACGGCGAGGACAACCGCGACGGCAGCGACAACAACATCTCGGCCAACTACGGGGCCGAAGGCCCGACCGACGACCCGGCCATCATCGGCACACGACGCCAGCAGATGCGCAACCTGCTGGCCACGCTGCTGCTTTCGCAGGGCACGCCGATGCTGCTGGCGGGTGACGAATTCGGCCACAGCCAGGGCGGCAACAACAACGCCTATTGCCAGGACAACGAAACCACCTGGATCGATTGGGAAGCGGCGGCCCTGGCCCCGGCGGCCGACCAGGCGCGCTTCGTGCGCCGGCTGCTGTCGCTGCGCCGGCGCTATCCGCTGCTGCACCGTAGCCGCTTCTTCGACGGCGAGTACGACGAGGCCCTGGGTTTCCGCGACGTCACCTGGCTGGCCCCGGGTGGCGAGGAGATGACGCCGGAACAGTGGCAGGACCCCAACGCGCACGCGCTGATGATGCGGCTGGACGGCCGCGCCCCGGCCAGCGGTCTGCGCCAGGTGGCGGCGAACGTCACCCTGCTGATGCTGCTCAACGCCGACCCGGGCAACACGGTGGAGTTCCAGCTTCCCTCGATGCACGACGAACACTGGCGGGTGCTGATCGATACGGCCCGCCACGGCGGGCGCGCGGTGCCGGGTGGTAGCGCGTGGACTGCCCCGCCGCGTTCGCTGGCGCTGCTGGCGGTGGAGCGCGACCGTATCGCCAGCAGCGCGAAGGTGGCCCCTGACGGAGGCATGCTGCCGCACTGAACCGAGGGCATAGAATGGCGGCATTCCATCGGGATGCCGCACATGCTGAAGATCTGGGGACGCCACAACTCAAGCAACGTGCGCAAGGTGCTGTGGTGCGCGGAAGAGATCGGCCTGCCGTACGAGTCGATCGAGGCCGGCGGTGCATTCGGGCAGGTCGATACCCCCGAGTACCGCGCGTTGAACCCGAATGGCCTGGTACCGATGATCGAGGACCACGGCCTGCCGCTGTGGGAGTCGAACACCATCGTGCGGTATCTCAGCGCCCGTTATGCGCTCGATACGCTGTATCCGGCGGACCCGGCCAGGCGCGCGGTGGGCGAGAAGTGGATGGACTGGACGACCTCGAGCTTCGCCGGGCCATTCCGTGATGTGTTCTGGGGCACGCTGCGCACCGCGCCGGACCTGCGCGACCACGAGAAGATCGCCGCGGGGATCCGGCGCTGCGGTGAACTCCTGGCGATGGCGGACGCGGCATTGGCGAAGGCGCCATGGTTGTCGGGACCGGACTTCGCGATGGGCGATATCCCGCTGGGGTCCTTTATCTACGCGTGGTTCGAGATGCCGATCGATCGGCCGGAACTGCCGCATCTGCGGGGCTGGTACGAACGGCTCAAGGCGCGCCCGGCATATCGCAAGGCGGTGATGACGGCGCTGACCTGAGGAAGTGCGTTCTTCCGCTGTGCCGAAGACAGCGCAGGCCACCGGCCGCGCTATGCTTCGGGCAAACGGAGAACCCCCATGCGCATCCTGCTCGCCGGCGCGACCGGCCTGGTCGGCTCGCACGCCCTGCCGATGTTGCTCGACGATCCGCGCTGCTCGGCCGTCATCGCGCCAACGCGCCGGCCGCTCGTCGTGCGGCACGCCAAGCTCGATAACCCCGTGCTCGATTTCGACGGCCTCGGCGAGGCCGCCCGGCACTGGCAGGTCGATGCAGCGATCTGCGCGCTGGGCACCACGATGAAACTGGCCGGCTCGCGCGAGGCGTTCCGCCGCGTCGATCACGATTACCCGGTGGCGCTGGCGCAGTCGCTGCGCGAGGAAGGCACGCAGGTATTCGTGCTCAACTCGGCGATGGGCGCCGATGTGGGCTCGCGCTTCTTCTATAGCCGGGTGAAAGGCGAGTTGGAGCGCGACCTGTGCGCGCTGCGCTTCGACAGTCTGGTGCTCGTGCGCCCGGGCCTGATCGGCGGGCAGCGTGGCGGACCGCCGCGCACCGGTGAACGCATCGGCATGGCGGTGCTGGGCGCGCTCGAGCCCGTGCTGCCGCGCGCGTGGCGCATCAATCCCGCGCAGCGGGTGGCCAAGGCCCTGGTCGATGCCGCGTTGGCGCCCCAACCCGGCGAGCGCGTCATCGATTCGGCGCAGCTCGCCGATCAGGGCTAACTTCCCATGCGAAATTCCGAATAGAGCAGCATCACTTCCCGTGATTGTCTGGACGCCCGCAGAGAGGGAGTCCAGATGCGCAAGCGCGGCAGGCTCAAACAGCGAATGTGGCTCGCAGCGATCTTGGGGCTGTTCGCGGCGCTATTGCTGACGTACTGGGAGCTGAGGCCGGCGCATCCCCCGGGTAGTACTTCCCCGGGGACACACACCAGCCGGGCGCCAGCCAAGCCGCGAAATGCTGCGCCCTCGCTGGCCGAACTGACGGCAGCACACACCGCGTCGAAGCGGGCACGGTCGTCCCGCTATCCGGCCGTGCGTTCTTGATCAAGCGTCCCCCCGAACGTCGCCCGCCGGGTGATGCCGCCGCTTTTGCGCGCACCTTGCTGCCTGCCTCCGCGCGTGGCGATTCGGTGGCCAGCTATCGCCTATACCTGGCCGCCGCCGACTGCGAGGCGAGCGTTTCGCCGGAAGTGATGCGGGCAAACCAGCGCATTGCCGAATGGCTTCCGCCGAACCAGGCGGAGCTGAGTGCGCGGGCAATGGAGGAATGCGAGACGCTCCTGGTGGACCCGGAGCTCTCGGACCGCCGCGCATGGCTGCGGCTGGCCGCGGCGCAAGGCTCGGTGGAGGCGGCGGTCGTGTACGCGCTCACCATCGACGAGGTTGTGGGTGGCCCGGATGAGTGGCTAAAACACCCTGGAAAGGTCGCCGACTACAAACAGCGGGCCCTCCGCTACCTGGAACAGGCTGCGGCCGTTGGCAGTGTTGGCGCGCTGTGGTCGCTGTCCGACGCATACAAAGGCGGATTTCTGGCGCCAGAAGATCCGGTCAAGGCCTTGGCCTACCGAATCGCTGCCGTGCAAATGGAGCCGGCCATCGGCGCGCAGGGATCGATTGAACGGATGGAGAAGCTGCTTTCCCCGGACCAGATAAGCGAGGCCCGGCGCCAGGCCAGGCTGATCCATCAGCAATGCTGTTCGTTATGACAAGGCGCTAGGGATGAAAAAATGGCATCAGGCTTTGTTGGTGATCGTGGGCGCCGCCGCCGCATATTCGACTTTCAGTCGTTCCGCAAGCCAAACGTTTGGCCCGCTTTCGTGCTCGTACTGTTCGCTGCAACAGCCAGAACCCGATATTTCGACGAGTATCTTTCTTGATGACTATTACAGGCGCTACTACTACAGCGGGATCATCGGTGTCGGTGAACATTACAAGTTCGAGCCCGGAGACACGTTCGTGGTCTGCAATAGCCTCTACTGTGGCTACTACGTCCTGACTAGCGATCGAAAGTGGCTCGGAGTAAAGATTCAGAAGAAGCAGCAATACTCCTTCAACGAGCAGATCAAGCGCATGCCCCGCGAGCTCGCCGATCAATGGATAACGGAGCAAAAGCGGGAGAGCGGGGTACCAGCGTCGTGGCACCCGGCGCCTGCGTACTCGTCACGCAAAGGAAGCGTGAGCGTCGGCCCCGTCAAGCGGATGTAGCGCCCGGCTGGCGCTCACCCCCGCGCGCTGGTGATCACCGCGCCTTCGCGCATCACCAGCGTCACCGGGGTGCGGGAGACGACATCGAGCAGCTTTTCCCATTGCGCCTCGTCCAGCGCGCCGGTCGCATGCAGGATGCGGTGGACATGCAACTTGCCGTCCTCGTCGCGGCGCGAGCTCAGTTCGGCGCTGAACTCGCCCAGCTCCCAGCCCTTCTTCTCGGCATACATGCGCAGCGTGATGGCAGTGCAGGCAGCCAGCGAGGAGAGGTAGAGATCGAACGGCGCCATGCCGGCATCCTGGCCGCCGAGCGCTGGGGGCTCGTCGGCGATCAGTTCGTGGTGGCCGCTGGTGATGCGGTGGGCGTAGTGCGGGCCGAGCGAGGTGACGCGGGCGTGGGACATGGTGGGGTCCTGATGGGTGGGTCGGATCGCGGCGGGAGCCGCTCCTGCAAGGGGGCGCAGCGGGATGGCGGGCCAGGATGGCGTGCGCTCAAGGCCCCAGGTGTTGGCCGCCATCGACGGCCAGGATCTGGCCGGTGATCCAGCGCGCCTGCGGGGAAGCGAGGAACAGCGCGGCATTGGCCACGTCTTCCACGTTACCGAAGCCGCCGAAGGGAATGCTATCGCGGATCTTCGTATAGAGCGCCGGCTCGCTGTCGCGCCGGCGATCCCACAAGCCGCCAGGGAACTCGATCGACCCTGGCGCAATGGCGTTGACGCGGATGCGCTCGCTGGCCAGTTCGCTGGCCAGCGTCACCGTGTAGTAGTTCAGCGCGGCCTTGGCGGTGGAATACGCGACCGCGCGCGGGGTGGGCCGCTGTGCGTTGATCGAGGTGACGTGCAGGATCGATGGCGACGCGCTGCGGCGTAGCCAGGGGAGCGCTGCGCGGTTGGCGCGCACGGCGGCCATCAGGTCGATGTCGAAGCCGGCCTGCCAGCTGGCGTCGTCGGTGCCATGGCCGAAACCCGAGGCGTTGTGGACCACGCCGTCGATACCGCCCATCGCCTCGGCCGCGGCGGCGATCCAGGCTTCGATCTGCACCGGGTCGGCAAGGTCGCAGCGTTGGCAGTGCACGCGGCCACCATGACGCAGCAGCTGCTCGCCGGCATCGGCCAGCGCGTGCGGGTCGCGGCCGCAGATCGAGAGCACGGCCCCGGCCCGCGCGAAGGCGTCGGCAATACCCAGGCCGATGCCGCGGGTACCGCCGGCGATGAGGATGCGCTGGTCGCGCAGGGGAAGATCGGTCATGAGGCACTCCTGCAAGGTGTCCGCATTATCCGCCAGCCGCCGCGCCACGCCTGGCTTATCGCCAAGGGCTATCAGCTCATGCCGGTTCGTGGTCGCGCGCCTAACCCTTCCTTTACATCCCCTGGCGGCGGGACAGGCACAAAGACCGGGACAACGGGATGGGACGAGGCAGTCATGGGCAAGCACATCACCCTCATCGGCGCCGGCTTCTGCGGCGCGGCGCTGGTCCGTGAGCTGGCGTATCGCGCCGATGCCTCGACCCGCATCACGCTGGTCGGCATGGCCGACACTTTCGGCAGCGGCGTGGCATATGGCGCGGCGCGACCGGAGCACCTGCTCAACGTGCGCGCACGCGACCTGGGGATCGATCCCGACGAGCCCGGCGGGTTCGCCGATGCCCTGCACCTGGGGGAATCCGGCCGGCAGGCATTCCTGCCACGGCTGGCCTACGCCGATTACCTGCGCGGCGAGTTGAGCGCGGCGATGGCGTCTTCGGCCGCGCATATCGTCTGCAAGCCGCAGGAGGCCATTGCCGCCGAGCGCACACAGCGTGGCTATCGCGTGTTCCTCGCCAACGGCGAGGCATTCGACAGCGACCAGTTGGTGCTGGCCGTCGGCGCGCTGGCGCCGCAGGCGCTGCCCGGCATCGGCCCGCGGCTGAGCGTGCACCCGCGCTATATCGGTTGGCCGTGGCAGCCCGGCGCGTTGGATGGCATCGCGCCGGATGCCCGTGTGTTGATCGTCGGTACCGGGCTGACGATGGTGGATGTCGCGCTGAGCCTGCAGGGGCGGGGGCACACCGGCGCGTTGCATGCGATCTCGCGCCGCGGCCTGGTGCCGCAGGCCCACGACGTGGAGGCAGGCGCGCCGGAGACATTACCCCTGGCGGTGCAGCAGGCATTGGCCGCCGGCGATCTCAACGCCGTGCTGCGTGGCGTGCGCCGGGCGGTACGCCAAGGTGCGCCATGGCGTGGTCTGATCGATGCGCTGCGTCCGCACCTGCAGCCGCTGTGGCGCCGGCTCGACACGCAGCGGCGCGCGAGCTTCCTGCGCCACCTGCGGCCGTACTGGGAAGCGGCGCGGCATCGCGTGGCGCCGGCGGCGGCCGGAGTGATCGCCGACCTGCGCACGCGCGGCCAGCTGCAACTGGAGTCCGCGCGACTGCTACGGGCGCGCTGGACGCCGGAAGGACTGGAAGCGGTGCTGCGCCGACGCGGCGAGGACGAATCGCGCACTGAACGTTACGACGTGCTGATCCGCGCCACCGGCCTGGATACCGACATCGATCGCACCAGTGACCCGTTGATCGCCGGCATGCGCGAAGCCGGGCTGCTGCAGGCGGACCCGCTTGGCCTGGGCGTGGGGGTCGATGAGGATTTCCGCGTGCGCGATGCCGCCGGCCGCGCGCTGCCCGGCTTGTACTGTATCGGCCCGTTGTTGCGCGGCGCGTTGTGGGAGATCACCGCGGTGCCGGAGCTGCGGGTGGCTGCGCGGCAGCTGGCGCGCCATCTGCTCGAACCTGCCCGCGCGGTGGCCGCGCCGCGCGCGTTGCTGCGCGTGGTGGGCTGAGGCGGCAAAAAGAAAGGCCCGGGCATCACATGGATGCCCAGGCCTTTCCGACGAGGCCGTACCGCCGTTACTGCGCCAGCGCGAGGTCGTCGAGCATCGCGCGCAGGAAGCGTGCCGCCTCGCCGCCGGTGGCGGCGCGGTGGTCGAAGGTCAGCGAGAGCGGAATCACCTTGTGCGCTTCCACGCCGCCCATCACCGGGGTCAGCTGGTAGCGCGCGCGACCGGCTCCCACGATCGCCACGCACGGCGGCACCACCACCGGGGTGGCGTAGCGACCGGCGAACATGCCGAAGTTCGACAGCGAGATGGTGTAGCCGCTCAGCTCCGACGCCGGCAGGCTGCGCGCCTCGACCTGCTGGCGCAGGCGGTTGACGCCTTCGCGCACGCCGCGTGCATCGAGCATGTCGGCATTGCGCAGGGCCGGCACGAACAGGCCCTCCTCGGTATCGACCGCGATGCCCACGTCCACCTGCGGATGCAGGGTGCGGGTGAGCGCGTCGCCGTCGAACCAGGCGTTGAGCGCGGGCACTGCCTTGCAGGCGACCACGATCGCGCGCACCAGGCGCACGGTGACGTCGTTGCCCGGGGTCCAGGCGTGGACGTCGGCGTCGTCGTTGAGCGTGGTCGGGACCACCTTGCTGTGTGCGTCGGCCATGACGCGCGCCATGTTGCGACGTACACCCTTGAGCTGCTCCGGCTGCCCGCTGGCGCTCACGCCCGGCGGCTGCGTGCGCATGGGCTTGCCAGCGGCCGAGAGCGGGGTGCGTACCGATGTGCCCGCGCTGCCTGCCGTCGCCCCTGCAGGAGCGGCTTCAGCCGTGACCTGCGGGGCACGTGCAGTCGCGGCTGAAGCCGCTCCTACAGAGGCAGGGGTAGAAGCAGCGGCAGCGGCAGACGCGGAAGCACTGCCGTTGGCGGCCGCCTGCTTGACGTCGCCCATTGTCACCGTGCCCTCGGGGCCGCTGGCGCGCACGCGCGACAGGTCCACGCCCAGCTTCTTCGCCAGCGCGCGCACGGCCGGCATGGCACGCACGCCGCCTACCGCCACCGCCTGCTCGCTGTGCACGGTGTCCGAGCTCTGCATCGCGCCGACTACGGTGCCGGCGTCGGCACGCTCGCCCTTCTCGGCGATCTCGCCGCCCTCATCGGAGGCGACCACCTTGTCGGCCTTCGCCTGCACCTTCTCGCCGGTCGACGGCGCGTGGCCGTGCGAATGGCCGGTGTCCTGCGCTTCGGCGCGCTGTGGCAGGTTCGGGTCCGGCGCGAACTGCGCCAGCACGCTGCCGGTCACCACCACGTCGCCCGGGCCGCCGGCCAGCTTCAGCACCTTGCCGGACACCGGGGAGGGCACTTCGACCACGGCCTTGGCGGTCTCCATCGAGACCAGCGGTTCATCCAGGCGGATGGTGTCGCCTTCCTTCACGAACCACTCGACGATGGTTGCGTCCGGCAGGCCTTCGCCCAGGTCGGGCAGGTGGAAATTCTTGGTGTCGCTCATGGGCAGGTCTCTTCCATCAGTTCCAGGTCGGCCGCCGGCAGCCAGCCCTGCGCGCCATCGGCGCGTTCGGACCACCACCAGCCGCCATGTTCATGGTGCAGCGTCACCGCATCGCCACGGTCGGCCTCCAGCTCCCGCGCATCGTAGTCGCGCAGGGCCTCGGCGCGGCCGTCGCCAAGCGGCCGCAGCCACTCCACCGGCGCCCAGCCGGCCAGGCCACCCTCCAGGCTGACCCATGCGAACGCCGGCCACTCCTCGTCACGCACCCCCAGCGCGACCACCTGGCCGGCGCGGAAGTGGATGGGCTTGGCGTACGGCGTGCGGTAGTCGCAGAGCAGGCGCGCCCGCATGTCAGCCAGCGGCCACGGCCTTCTTCGCCGCGGCCACGATGCGTTCCACGCTGGGCAGGTACTTCATTTCCAGGCGGAACAGCGGGATGTGGGTGTCGTAGCCGGTGACGCGCTCGACCGGGGCCACCAGGTCGTACATCGATTCCTCGGCCAGGCGGGCGGCGATCTCCGCGCCGAAGCCGGCGGTCTTCGGCGCTTCCTGCACGATCACGCAGCGGCCGGTCTTGGCCACCGATTCGGCAATGGTGTCGAAGTCCAGCGGGCGCAGCGTGGCCACGTCGATGACCTCGGCACTGATGCCTTCGCCGGCCAGCTTGTCGGCTGCTTCCAGCGCTTCCTTCACCTGCGCGCCCCAGGCCACCAGGGTGACGTCGGTGCCGTCGCGCAGCACGAAGCACACGTCCAGCGGCAGCGCTTCGCCGTCGTCGACGACCACTTCCTTGTACTGGCGGTAGATGCGCTTGGGCTCCATGTAGATCACCGGGTCCGGCTCGCGGATCGCGGCCAGCAGCAGGCCGTAGGCGCGCTGCGGCGAAGACGGCAGCACCACGCGCAGGCCCGGCACGTTGGTGAAGATCGCCTCGTTGGCTTCGCTGTGGTGTTCCGGCGCGCGGATGCCGCCGCCCCACGGCACGCGCAACACCATCGGGCAGTGCAGGCGGCCACGGGTGCGGGTGCGCAGGCGCGCGGCGTGGCAGATGATGTGGTCCACCATCGGGTAGACGAAGCCGTCGAACTGCGCTTCGGCGACCGGCTTCATGCCCTGCGCGGCCAGGCCGACGGTGAGGCCGGCGATGGTGGTTTCGTCCAGCGGGGTGTCCAGCACGCGCTCGCTGCCGAAGCGCTGTTGCAGGCCTGCGGTGGCGCGGAACACGCCGCCGTTCACGCCCACGTCCTCGCCCAGCACCAGCACCGACGGGTCGTGCGCCAGTTCCCAGGCCAGCGCCTGGGTTACGGCTTCGATCAGGGTGATGGGCGTGGCGGTCATCGCGGGATTTCCTCGCTCGGCAGCGTGGTGGGCGGCCGCGTCGTGCGAAGCGGTGGCGCTGGCGGTATTGCGCTTGATCTCATCCATGGCGGGCCTCCAGGGCGAGGGCCGCGGCGCGCTGGGCGAGCAGGTCCGGCGGCGGATCGGCATACAGGTAGTCGAACATCGCATCGACCGGTTGCACGGGCGTGTTGAGGTAGGCGTTGACCTCCTCGTCCACGCGCGCGCCGCATTCTTCCTTCCAGGCGTTCTCGTGCGCCTCGCTCCACAGACCCAGGCCGGTGAGGTACTTGCGCAGGCGCAGCATCGGCTCCACCTGCCAGGCATCCTTGACTTCCTGCTCGCCGCGATAGCGGCGGGCGTCGTCGGCGGTGGTGTGGTCGGACAGGCGGTAGGTCATGAACTCGATCACCGTGCCGCCTTCGCCGGCCAGCGCGCGCTCGCGCGCCTGGCGCATGGCTTCGAGCACGGCGATGAGGTCGTTGCCATCCACCTGCAGGCAGAACAGGCCGCCGGCCAGGCCCTTCTGGGCCAGGGTCTGCGCGCCGGTCTGGGCCGAGCGCGGCACCGAGATCGCCCAGCCGTTGTTCACCACGCACAGGATCAGCGGCAGCTTGTAGGCGCCCGCCGAATTGAGCGCGGCGTAGAAGTCGGTCTTGGAGCTGCCGCCGTCGCCGCAGCTGGAGACGGCCACGTGCTGCTCGCCGCGCAGCTTGAACGCCAGCGCCGCGCCGGCGGCATGCAGGCACTGGGTGGAGATCGGCACGCAGAACGGGAAGTCGATGGCAGCGTCGGCGTCGCGGGCATAGTCGTTGCCGCGCTCGTCGCCACCCCAGTACAGCAGCACGTCGCGTGGACGCACGCCGCGCATGAACATCGCGCCGTATTCGCGGTAGCTCGGGGCGAACACATCGCCGGTCTTCATCGAGGCGCCGATGCCGACGTGGGTGGCCTCATGGCCCAGGCAGGAAGCATACGTGCCCAGCTTGCCGGTACGCTGCAGGGCGACGGCCTTGGTGTCGAAGGTGCGCACGTACAGCATCTGCTTGAACAAGGTCAGCAGCGTCTGCGGGTCGCAGGAGGCGGGCAGGTCGCGCACGGGCTGGCCGTCCGCGTCCAGGTATTGCAGGTACTCGATCTCGAACTGGGCGGCTACGGTCATGCGAACTGCACCTTCGACAGGAAGTTTCAAATGATACGAAGCGCAATGGTAAGGACTGCGTGACCCGAGTCCTTCCTGCGCCGCAGCAAGAAACATGCTGCGTACGCAGCAATTCTGCCTGTTCATTTTTACGTTGTGCCTGCGCTGCATGGGTTGCAGTGTTGCTGCGGTGCAAGGCTGGGCAGCCGGGTGAATACGCCGCACCGGGGTCTGTTTTTCGTTGGGTTCCGCTTCAGCACCGCGAACGCTGGTCTGGCAGGTGGCGTCCATGGCGCCTGTGCCCGCCACGGCCAGCGCGCGGTCCGGTGCTCTGTCGCCTGGGTTACCCTTGCCGCCCCTTCACGGTGTACCCCCATGTCCGTCGACAAGAACCAGCGTGATCTGGAAGCCGGCATCCACACCGACCTGCAGGGTCGGCTGACTTACGGCGGCTACCTGCGCCTCGACCAGCTGTTGACCGCCCAGCAGCCGCTGTCCGATCCGCCGCACCATGACGAGATGCTCTTCATCATCCAGCACCAGACCTCGGAGCTGTGGCTGAAGCTGCTGGCGCACGAGCTGCGCGCGGCCATCGTCCACCTGCAGCGCGACGAGGTCTGGCAATGCCGCAAGGTGCTGGCGCGCAGCAAGCAGGTGCTGAGGCAACTGACCGAGCAATGGTCGGTGCTGGAGACGCTGACACCTTCGGAGTACATGGGTTTCCGCGACGTGCTGGGCCCGGCGTCGGGGTTCCAGTCGCTGCAGTACCGCTACATCGAGTTCCTGCTGGGAAACAAGAACGCACAGATGCTGCAGGTGTTCGGCTACGACCCGGAAGGGCAGGCGCGCCTGCGCGAGACCCTGGAGGCGCCGAGCCTGTACGAGGAGTTCCTGCGCTACCTGAGCCGCTTTGGCCACGACATCCCCGCGCAGTACCTGGACCGCGACTGGACGACCCCCCACGTGGCCGACCCGGCGCTGCGGCCGGTGTTCGAGCGCATCTACGAGAATACCGACGTGTACTGGCGCGAATACTCGCTGTGCGAGGACCTGGTGGACCTGGAGACCCAGTTCCAGCTGTGGCGCTTCCGCCACATGCGCACGGTAATGCGGGTGATCGGGTTCAAGCGCGGGACTGGCGGGTCGAGCGGGGTGGGGTTCCTGCAGCAGGCCCTCGCCCTGACATTCTTCCCCGAGCTGTTCGATGTGCGGACGTCCATCGGGCTCAGCGACAGCTGAGGGTGCTTGGCGAAGAGCGATGGGCTCTGCTGCGCCGCCCCGGGGCGCCCGGCAGGCCATGGCGGCCTGCACGAAGATCAACGGCGAGGCGCGGGCGCATCGGCTCTTCTCCCGCGTCGCGGGCCGCGTGACGTTGACGTGAACGCGCGTCGCGGGCGATCCTCGCCCGTCGCCCCGGCACCGCCGGGGGCACCCCGCCTTTCATGAATACGCAAGGGAAACTCTATGAGCGTTGACGCCGTCGCGCCGAATTCCGCTTCCAATCCGCCGCCGTCCGCGCCCGTGCCAGAGTTCACTACCCTGATGGGGCATCCCAAGCCGTTGTGGATGCTCTTCATGACCGAGTTCTGGGAGCGCTTCGCGTTCTACGGCATCCGCTGGGCGCTGGTGCTGTACATCGTGCAGCAGTTCTACGGCGGCAGCGGTACGGGCGAACAGCCGGCCAACCAGCTCTACGGCGCCTACCTGGCGTTGGTTTACGCCGCGGCGATCTTCGGCGGCTACGTCGCCGACCGCGTGATCGGTTACCAGCGCTCGATCCTGCTGGGCGCAACGATCATGTCCGCGGGCCTATTCATGATCGCCACGTCCAGCCAGGAGCTCTTCAAGCTCGGCCTGGCGACGATCATCGCCGGCAACGGCCTGTTCAAGCCGATCATCTCCACGATGGTGGGCAAGCTCTACAACGTGGGCGACGAGCGCCGCGATTCGGGCTTCACCATCTTCTACATGGGCATCAACCTCGGCGCGATGATTTCGCCCGTGCTGACCGGCGCGCTGGCCAGCAAGTTCTTCGGCTCCGAGGCGATGCCGGACTACAAGGTCGTGTTCATCGCTTCGGGTGTCGGCATGCTGCTGAGCCTGGTGTGGTTCTGGTTCGGCCGCCGCCAGCTGGCGGGCATCGGCCGGCCCCCGGTGGGCGGGGAGAGCAAGCTGCGCGTGCTGTACACGCTGATCGGCGCGCTGATCGCGATTCCGGCGGTCTACTTCCTGCTGACCATCGATGCCGAAACGCTGAACTGGTGGGTGCTCACCCCGATGTTCCTGCTGCTGTGCGGCCTGATCCTGGCCGAAGGCATCCGCGAAGGCAGCGTGCAGCGCGACCGCGCGCTGGCGATGCTGGTGATCTTCGTGTTCAACGTGTTGTTCTGGATGTTCTTCGAGCAGGCCGGCAGCTCGTTCAACTTCCTGGCCGAGAAGATCGTCAACCGCCAGTTCGGCGACTGGACGTTCCCGGTGGCCTGGTTCCAGTCGGTGAACTCGCTGGCGATCATCACCATCGCGCCCATCCTGGCGTGGCTGTGGATCAAGATGGGCCGCGCCAACCCGTCGATTCCGCGCAAGTTTGGCCTGGGCCTGATCTTCAACGGCCTGGCCTTCCTGCTGCTGATGTTCGCGCTGTCCTCGCTGGTCAGCGACGCCGGCAAGATCCCGTTCTGGACGTTGTTCATGGTCTACGTCATCCAGTCGGTGGGTGAGCTGTGCCTGTCGCCGATCGGCCTGTCGATGGTGACCAAGCTGGCGCCGGTGCGCCTGGTCGGTTTCGGAATGGGCGGCTGGTTCCTGTCGACCGGCATCGGCAACAACCTGTCGGGTATTTTCGCCGGCCACGTCAGCGGTGAAGGTGGCATGACCGTGCAATCCTCGCTCGACGGCTATACCTTTGGCTTCTGGCTGTTGCTCGGCGCCGGCGCGCTGCTGTTCCTCATCGCACCGCTGATCAACAAACTCATGCACGGCGTGAAGTAAGGAATCCTTGATGAAGAAACTGCTCACCACTGCCCTGTTCGCCCTCACCCTGGCTGGCTGCGGCCAGCACGCCGAGGACACCCAGCCGGCGCCCAAGCCGCTGGATACGTCGATGCAGAAGCCGCCGGTGGCAGACCCGACCCAGCCGGTGGCGTCGGGCAACACGCCCACCGCCGCCGATATCGCCGCGGCGGCGGCGCTGAGCGCGAGCTTCGACCCGGCGCGCGACCCGGTCGCCGACCTGGAAACCGCCAAGGTCGAAGCCAAGCGCGGCGGCAAGCGCATCCTGCTCGACGTGGGCGGGGAGTGGTGCTCGTGGTGCCACATCCTCGATGACTTCATCGGCGGCGACGGCGAGCTGCGCAGCTTCCGCGATGCCAACTTCGTCTGGGTGAAGGTCAACTACAGCCCGGAAAACGAGAACCAGGCGTTCCTGTCCCAGTACCCGGAGATCAAGGGCTACCCGCATATCTTCGTGCTCGACAACGACGGCAAGCTGCTGCACTCGCAGTTCACCGGCGAGCTGGAGAAGGGCAAGAGCTACGACCGGAAGAAGTTCTTCGACTTCCTCAAGGCGTGGGCACCGCCGAAGGCCTGAGGCTCGGCATGCGACGAAAGAAGGCCCGCGTGATGCGGGCCTTCTGCTTTTTCGCGATCGCTCCGCGGGTCGCTGCCTCGCCCATGTAGGAGCGGCTTCAGCCGCGACCGCCGATATCTCGCCCTCGCGGCTGAAGCCGCTCCTACAGGGCTCCATCGAGCCCGTGCAGCACGGCAAGCACAGCGCCATCCCCCGGCGCAGGAACGGTACGCGACCGCCGCAAGCAACCCTCAGCGCAGGGGCGCCGCACCGCCCTGCATGCTCTCCAGCCCGACATCGGCAAGCTTGTCGATCAGCCGGTCGAGCGTGGCGCGCTCTTCCTCGGTCAGCGGTGCCAGCAGGCGGCGTTCACAGTCGATCACCATCGGCGCGATGATCTCGTAGGCCTCGAACCCCGTTTCCGACAGCGCCAGCACCGAGCGGCGGCGGTCGTCGCCATGCATCTCGCGCTTGATGAAGCCGCGTTCCAGCAACCGCGCCACCGCGCGGCTCACCGCGACTTTGTCCATCGCGGTGCGGTCGGAGACCTCGCTGGCCGAGGAACCCGGATAAAGCGCCAGCACCGTCATGACCCGCCATTCGGGGATCACCAGGCCATAACGGTCGCCGTAGACCCTGGCGATATTCCCGCTCACGCGGTTGGACAACACGCTCAGGCGGTAGGGCAGGAATTGCTCCAGGTCCAACAGCGCGCGATTGGTGCGCTGGCTGCTGCCAGCGGGCCGATCCAGGGGTGTTTCCGGTGGGCTCATGTTGCAGTGCACCTTGATGGTTGTTTCAGGTGAAACTATAAGGGAAGCTAGCTCGACCCGCCCATTCTCGCGGGTCTTCAGTCCGCCCGCACCTGTTCCCTGCGGCGGGGTCGTCCAAGCCGGAGGTACGCCATGAACGCCCAAGTCCACTCCTCGTCCGCACCCAACCTGGGCATGCAGGTCACCACGTTCGAGAACCCGATGGGCATCGATGGCTTCGAGTTCGTCGAGTTCGCCGCCCCGGCCGGCAGCTCCGTCGACCTCCACGACTACTTCCGCAAGATGGGCTTCATCGCGGTGATGAAGCACAAGACGCGGCCGATCACGCTGTACCGCCAGGGCGGGGTGAATTTCCTGGTCAACGAGGACCCGGATTCGTTTGCCGCCGACTTTGCTGCCCAGCATGGCCCCTGCGCCTGCGGTTTTGCCATTCGCTTCCGCAAGCCGGCAGGCGAAGTGTACGAGGGCGTGCTCGCCAACGGGGGCGCGGCCATCGACCACAAGCCGGCCAGCCGCGCGGTTGACGCGCCGGTCGTCAAGGGCATCGGTGACTGCATGCTCTACCTGGTGGACCGCTACGGCGACGCCGGCAGCATCTACGCTGCCGACTTCGAGCCGATCCCCGGCGTGGACCAGAACCCGAAGGGTTTCGGCCTGACCTTCATCGACCACCTCACGCACAACCTGTACTTCGGCAACATGCAGCAGTGGTCGGACTACTACGAGCGGCTGTTCAACTTCCGCGAGATCCGCTACTTCGACATCAAGGGCGCCAAGACCGGCCTGGTGTCCAAGGCGATGACCGCGCCGGACGGCATCGTGCGCATTCCGCTCAACGAGTCCTCCGACCCGAAGAGCCAGATCAACGAGTACCTCGACGCCTACAAGGGCGAGGGCATTCAGCACATCGCCTGCTTTACCGACAACATCTACGACACCGTCGAGGCCATGCGCGCCCAGGGCGTCCAGTTCCTCGACACGCCGGATACCTATTTCGACGTGGTGGACCTGCGCATCCCCGACAACGGCGAGGACGTGCCGCGCCTGCGCCGCAACAAGATCCTCATCGACGCCGACCCGGAAACCAAGCAGCGCAAGCTGCTGCAAATCTTCACCGAGAACTGCATCGGACCGATCTTCTTCGAGATCATCCAGCGCAAGGGCAACGAGGGCTTCGGCGAAGGCAACTTCCAGGCGCTGTTCGAGTCCATCGAGCGCGACCAGATGAAGCGCGGCGTGCTGTAGTAGGACCAATGAAGCACGCGCTGCCGACCTTGCTCGCGTGCGTTGCCGGCACGGCCTCCGCCGCGCCGGCCGAGGGCTTGTCTTCGCGTTATCCCGATGTGCGCTGGACCGAGGAGGCTGCACTGGAAGCCGATCTCGATGGCGATGGTCGCAGCGATCGCTTCGCGATGGGGATCGGTCAGGATGGACGGAGCGTAATCGGGGTGCGGCTGGCCAATGGTCGCTACAGCCGTCTTGTGTTTGAACCATCCGCGCTTACATGCTCCGTCCTGGAGCCTAATGGCTGCGATGAGCCAGCGCCGCCCCGCGCAACCGTTCTGCGTGATGCCGATCGCCGCGACTTGGCTTTGATGTTCGAGATTTCTCCCGACGTGTTCGTCAGCAATGGCCGTGCTCACATCATCGTGGTTCCCGTGGGCGAGACCGATCCCTTTTGGTTCTACTGGGACAGGCATCAGAATGCACTGTCTTGGCTAAGGTTGTGAGGCAAGCGATGAAGAGCTTGGGCTACCAGAGCGGCTTCGGCAACGAATTCGCCACCGAGGCGGTGCCCGGCGCATTGCCGGCCGGGCAGAACTCGCCGCAGCGCGTGGCGCACGGGTTGTACGCGGAGCAGCTCTCCGGCACGGCGTTCACCGCGCCGCGCGGGCAGAACCGCCGCAGCTGGCTGTATCGGCTGCGCCCGGCAGTGATGCATGGGCATTTCAGCGAGTATGCGCAGCCGCGCCTGCACAACGATTTCGCACGGGGCGCGGTGTCGCCGGACCAGCTGCGCTGGAGCCCACTGCCGCTGCCCGAAGCGCCGACCGATTTCGTCGATGGCCTGTACACGATGTGCGGCAATGGCAGCCCCTCGGCGCATGCCGGTGTCGGCATCCATGTGTACGCGGCCAATGCCGACATGCGCGGCCGCTATTTCTACGACGCCGATGGCGAGCTGCTGGTCGTGCCGCAGCTGGGCCGCCTGCGCCTGCTCACCGAGCTGGGCGTGCTGGAGATCGAGCCGCAACAGGTCGCGGTGATTCCGCGCGGCGTGCGCTTCCGGGTCGAATTGCCGGATGGCGAGGCGCGTGGCTACGTCTGCGAGAACTTCGGCGCGCTGTTGCGCCTGCCCGACCTCGGCCCGATCGGCGCCAATGGGCTGGCGAACCCGCGCGATTTCGAAACGCCCCAGGCGGCCTACGAGGACGTGGAGGGCGCGTTCGAACTGATCGCCAAGTTTGAAGGTGCATTGTGGCGCGCGGACATCGGCCACTCGCCGCTGGACGTCGTCGCCTGGCATGGCAACTACGCGCCGTATCGCTACGACCTGCGCCGTTTCAACGTGATCGGCTCGATCAGCTTCGATCATCCAGACCCGAGCATCTTCACCGTGCTGACCGCGCCCAGCGAAGTGCCGGGCACGGCGAACGTGGATTTCGCGATCTTCCCGCCGCGTTGGCTGGTGGCGCAACACACGTTCCGCCCGCCGTGGTTCCATCGGAATGTCGCCAGCGAATTCATGGGGCTGGTGCACGGCGTGTACGACGCCAAGGCCGAAGGCTTTGCGCCGGGCGGTGCGTCGCTGCACAACTGCATGAGCGGGCATGGGCCGGATGCGGCGACGTTCGAGAAAGCGTCGGCGGCGGACCTGTCCAAGCCGGATGTGATCGCCGGCACCATGGCCTTCATGTTCGAGACGCGCGGCGTGCTGCGGCCGACCGCGCAGGCGATGGACGCGGCGCACCGGCAGCGCGATTACCAGCAGTGCTGGGCGGGGTTGAAGAAGCACTTCGTCGCGCCCTGAGTCGACGTGACATCCCGGGGCTCGGCGTCTCGTGGCGCTGAGCCCCTGCGGCTGAAGCCCGCTCCTACATGGTGTTCACGCCACCGGAGGTTAGCCTGTGCGCGTCAATCGTGCCGGGGAAGCCGATGAAGCGTCCTGTGTCCACACTGCTGCTCTGCCTGCCGCTGCTCGCGGCCTGCCAACGCGCGCCGGAGAAGGTGGCGCCTGCGCAGGACGAGGCTGCCACGCAGGCCGAAGCCACCCAGGCCGGTGCCGACCAGCCCAGCGGCGACGTGCCGCCCGCCACCGCGCCCCCTGGCACGCTGCCGCCCCGCCTGCAGCAGGGCGGCCAGGTGCTCGCGCGTTGGGACGGCTACGGCGATGTCCGCTTCGGCATGGATGCGGACCAGGTCCGACAGGCCTGGGGTGGCCAGCTGGAAGGTGCGCCCGATGCGGCCAACGGCGCGGATGGCTGCTATTACCTGCGCCCGAAATGGGCCGTCGAGGACCGCAGCTTCGGCTTCATGATGGAAGGCGCCAAGCTGGTGCGCTACGACAGCAGCAATCCCAAGGAACTCGCGCCGGGCGGCGGGCGTGCAGGCATGCCCGAGGCCGATATCACCACGCTGTATGCCGGCCACGTCCAGACCCAGCCGCACAAGTACGAAGAAGGCGCCCACACCTTGCGTGTCACGCAGGAGGGACAGCCAGGCGTGCTGGTGTTCGAAACCGATGCCAGCGGGCAGGTCACGCGGTGGCACGTCGGCCTGCCGCCGCAGGTCGACTACGTCGAAGGCTGCGGCTGATGACCGTCGGCGCTGGCCTGGCGCAGGCCTTGGGGTGAGAATCGCCGCAATCACAGGGAGGCCGGGTTCATGCAAAGTGCCACGCTAGCGGCAACGGGAAGTTTTCTGCTGGGCGTCGTATTGCTCGCCCTCGGGGGCGATTCCATCGTCAAGGCCGCCTCCGGGCTGGCCCAACGCGTCGGCGCTTCGCCTTTCCTGGCCGGCCTGCTGCTGGTCGCCTTCGGCACCTCGCTGCCGGAACTGGCGGTCAACGCCCGCGCGTTCGCGGCGGGAATGGAAGAGCTGGCGCTGGGCAACGCGGTCGGCAGCAATATCGCCAACGTGGGCCTGACGCTCGGCGTGGCGGCGATGGTCGCGCCGCTGGCGGTGCGCATGCGCCTGCTGGCGCCGCTGCTCGTCCTGCTGATCGCCGCCACGTTGGCGGTGATCGGCTTCGGGCTCGACGGCGCCATCGGCCGTCTCGAGGGCGTCTTGCTGCTGGTGGTCTTCGCCGTGCTGCTTGCGCTGCTGCCGGGGCGTGGGCGTCGCGAGACCGCGGCCGTGCGCGAGACGGTCGAAACCTTCGCGATGACCCGCACCGAGTTGCAGCTCAACCTGCTGCGGTTGGTGGTCGCCTTGCTGCTGCTGTACTTCGGCGCGGGCCTGGTGGTGAAGCCCGCGCCGCAGCTTGGCATTGCGCTGGGGTTGTCGCCGCTGCTGGTCGGCCTGTTGCCGGTGGCCATCGCCACGGCGTTGCCGGAAATGGTCGCGGCGGTCACCGCGGCGCGTCGAGGGCAGGGCGACATGGTCGTCGGCCACGTCATCGGCTCGAGCCTCTTCAACCTGCTGGTGATCATCGGCGGCATGGCCGCGTGGCGCCCGCTCGCGCTGCCGGCCTCGTTCGTGCGGCTGGAACTGCCGGCGGCCATCGCCTTCGCGCTGGTGCTCTACCCGATGCTGCGCGGTGACCTGCGCATCAGCCGCATCGAAGGCGCGATCCTGTTCGGCGCGTTTTGCGGCTGGGTGGTGCTGGAGCTACTGCTGGTCGGCTGACGGCGGCCTGTCGGGGTCCTGCGCGGAAGGCTCGCGCGGCCGTTCGGCCAGCCTCAGCGACAACGCCGTCCTGGCCATCATGTAGGCGCTGATCGGCGCGGTGATGAAAAGGAATGCGGTGATCAGCAGCTCGCGCGGCTGCGGGTCTTCGCCCAGCAGCAGGTGGTAGCCCACCGAGGCCAGCAACACGCAGCCCACGCCCAACGTGCTGGCCTTGGTCGGCGCATGCAGGCGCTTGAAGAAGTCCGACAGCTTCACCAGCCCCAGCGCGCCGATCAGGATGAAGAACGTGCCCACGATCAGCAGCGCGGACAGCACGTATTCGATCAGCGCGATCATTCGACGATATCCCGGCGCAGCACGAACTTGCTCAGCACGACCGTGCTGCCGAAGCCGAGCATGGCGATCACCAGCGCGGCCTCGAAGTAGATCGGCGAATCCAGGTGCATGCCGAACAGCATCAGCTCGGCAATCGCGGTGACCGACAGCGTGTCCAGTGCCAGGATGCGGTCCGGCAACGTGGGGCCGCGCAGCAGCCGCCACAACGCCATCATCATCGCCAGCCCGACGACATGCATGCACACCACGATGGTGGTCTCGATGAAGATGTGGCCGGTCACGGGAAGATCTCCCTCAGTGGCTTCTCGTAGCGCTGCTTGATCTCGGCGATCAGCGCGTCCGGGTCGTCCAGGTGCAGCACATGCACGAGCAGGTAACGACGGTCGGCGGACAGCTCGGCCGAGACGGTGCCCGGCGTGAGCGTGATCATGCTGGTCAACGCGGCGATGCCGTGGATGTTGGCCATGTCCAGCGGCACCCAGATGAAGCCGGGATGGATCGCCGATTCGCGGCCCAGCACCTGCCCGGCCACCCGCACGTTCGAACGCACGATGTCCCAGCCGGCGACCAGCAGCATCTTCGGGATGGGCCGCAGCGAGCCGATGCGGGCGAACTCGCGATCCAGGCGCGCGGCGAACGGCGGCACCACGGTGGCCATGAACAGGCCCATGATCGCCGCGCCCAGGCCCAGGCTGTCGGTGAGCATCAGCCAGAACGCGAAGATCGTCGCGCTCAGCGGCAGCGAGGGATACAGGCGGCGCCACCATGGGCGGGCATTGGAGGACATCATGGCTGCCTCGTCACGGGAGGGGTGTCGCGCAGCACCCGCACGTAATCATCCACCTGCCGCAGTTGCTGCGCCATCGCATCGGTATGCCGCATCAGTGGCCCGGCGGCTACTGTCATCGCCAGCAGGTAGGCCAGCAGCAGGAGCGTGGCAGCGGTCTCGGCCGGGCGCAGGCGCGCGCGCCGCGGTGTAGGCACCGGCGCGACGCCGGGCGGCACGTCAGGCACGCGCCAGAACAGGCGGATGCCCGCGCGCGTCAGGCCAATCACCACCAGCAGGCTGCCGCCGATCACCGCCGCCCATACCGGCGCGACCTGCGTGTCGGGCACGTGCGCCAGCAGCGCGACCTTTGCCAGGAAGCCGGACAGCGGCGGCAGGCCCGCCACTGCCACGGCGGCGATGAAATACAGCGTGCCCGGCACCGCGCGGCCCGGCAGTGGCGCGACAATGGCCTTGCGGTCGCTGGCATCGCCCCGGCGGCGGCGCACCAGGTCGGCGATGAGGAACAGGGCGGCGGTGGCGAACGTGCTGTGTGGCAGGTAGTACAGGCCCGCGGCGATCGCGCCGGTATCGTCCAGCGAGAAGGCGATGAACAATGTGGCCGCCGACAGCACCACCAGATAGGCGACAAGCACGCGCAACCGCGTGGCCGCCATCACCCCGAACGCGGCCAGTACCAGCGTGGCGATGCCGGCGTACAGCAACGCCGTGCGCCCGAAGCCCTGCAGCGGGCCGGCGTGCGGGCCGAACCACATCAGGCTCACCCGCAGCACCGCGTACAGGCCGACCTTGGTCATCACCGCGAACAGCGCGGCCACGGCGGCCGGCGCGCGCGAATACGCTTCCGGCAACCACAGGTACAGCGGCAACAGCGCCGCCTTGCTGCAGAACACCAGCAGCAGCAGGCCGAGCGCGGCGCGTGCCAGCGGCAGTTCGGCGGCCGGCAGCTGCGCGATGCGCTGGGAGAGCTCGGCCATGTTGAGCGAACCGAGCAACGCGTAGAGCAGGCCCAGCGCAATCAGGAACAGCGTGGAGGCGGTGACGTTGAACACCACGTAGTGCAGGCCCACGCGCATGCGCAACCCGCGTCCACCGCTTACCAGCAACCCGTAGGAGGCGATCAGCATCACCTCGAAGAAGACGAACAGGTTGAAGATGTCACCGGTGAGGAACGCGCCATTGAGGCCCATCAGCTGGAACTGGAACAGCGCGTGGAAGTGCGGTGCGCGGCGGTCCCACCCGGCGCTGGCGTGCAAAAGGCAGGCCACCGCCAGGCACAGCGTGGTGAGCAGCATCCAGGCCGAAAGGCGATCAGCCACCAGCGCGATGCCCAGCCGGGAAGGCCAGTCGCCCAGCAGGTAGACCAGAATCCGGCCCCCGGCGGTGGCCTGGAACACCGCCACCACCGCGATGGCCAGCAACGCCACGGCGACCCATGCCACGCCGCGTTGCGTGCGCGCGCCGAAGCGGCGGTGTTCGACGAACAGCGAGACGATGGCACCCAACAGCGGGATCAGCACCGGCAGGATCGGCAGGTGGTTCAACGCCCGTCCTCCCCGTCGTGGGTCCGCGCTGCCGGCGGATCTTCCTCATGCCCGTCCACGTGGTCGCTGCCGTTGTCGGCGCGGCTGCGCATGGCCAGCACCAGGCTCACCGCGGTCATCGCGAAGGCGATGACGATGGCGGTCAGCACCAGCGCCTGCGGCAATGGGTCGGTGTGCTGCGCCAGCGTGGGCGCCACGCCGTCGCGCAATACCGGCGCCTGTCCTTCGCGCAGGCGGCCGCCGGCGAAGATCAGCAGGTTGGTCGCGTAGGACAGGAAGGTCAGCCCGAGGATCACGTCGAAGCTGCGCGCACGCAGCAGCAGATAGATGCCGCAGGCGGTCAGGATGCCGATGGCGGTGGCCAGGGCGAGTTCCATCAGGCGCGGCCTCCGGTCAGCGGCGAACGCAGCGCCGGGTCGATCTCGCCGCGATGCGAGCGGCGTGTCAGCGAAGGTTTCACCGTGCCCATCATCGAGAGCATCAACATCGCCGAACCGAACACCACCAGGTACACGCCGGTATCGAAGCCCATCGCGCTGGCCAGCTCGAGCGTGCCGATGAGCGGCAACGCCAGCTCGGCATGGCCGCTGGTGAGGAACGGCACGCCGAACAGCATCGACGCCGCGCCACTGACCAGCGCGATGGCCAGGCCCACGCCGATGCAACGCACGTAATCGAAGCCGAAGCGCGATTCCACCGACTCGGTGCCCTGGATGACGTACTGCATCAGCAGCGGCACGGCCAGCACCAGGCCGGCGATGAAGCCGCCACCGGGCGCATTGTGGCCGCGCAGGAACAGGAACACCGAGACGGTGAGGGTGAGCGGGAACAGCAGCTGGGTGAGGTCGGCGGGGACCGGCAGCTTGATCGGCGGGCCGGGCATGACCTTCTCCGGCGCCATGCGCGCGCGCCGCAGCAGCGCGTGCACTACGAGCCCGGCGATGGCGAACACGCAGATCTCGCCGAAGGTATCGAAGCCGCGGAAGTCCACCAGGATCACGTTGACCACGTTGTGGCCGTACGCTTCGGGCAACGCGCGCGCCAGCATCTCGCCGGCCATGGTGCGGCTGGGCCGGGTCATCAGCGCATAGGAGAGTGCCGCCAGGCCGGTACCGCAGGCAATGGCGATGGCCGCATCGCGCCAGCGACGCCACCGCCCGCGTTCCGGCGGTGAGCCGTTCGGCAGGTAGTTCATCGCCAGCAGCATCAGCGTGAGCGTGACCATCTCCACCAGCAGCTGGGTCAATGCCAGGTCCGGCGCGGACAGGAACACGAATACCAGGCTCACCGCCAAGCCGGTGCCGCCGATGACCATCACCGCCAGCAGGCGCTGGCGGTGCAGGAACAGGCCGCCGAGCGTGCAGGCCACCAGCAGCAGCCACAGCGCCCAACCGAGCAGCGGGATCGGCTGCGGCGCCGCCCAGGCCGGTAGCGCGCCTTCGCCGATGAAAGGCGCCACGCCGACCGCCAGCGCGGCCAGCACCAGCAGCAACAGCATGCGCTGCAGCCGGCCATCGACAATCAGCGAGGTGAAGCGCAGGGCCAGCCCGGAAAGGGCATCCAGTTGCCACTGGAACAGCGCCTTGCCCTGCGAGCGCGTGGAGACCGCGTACAAGTCCAGCAGCCGGCGCAGGCCGAAATACAGCGCCACACCGCCGACCACGCCGGCGAAGCTCATCGCCAGCGGCCAGTTCAGCCCATGCCACATCGACAGGCTGTACTCGGGCAGCTGCGGGCCGAGGATCGCACCGGCCGCCACGCGCAGCACCGGTGCCACGGTCAGGCCGGGAACGATGCCCACCGCCACGCAGACCGCCACCAGGACGGCGACGGGAATGCGCATCCAGCGCGGTGGCTCGTGCGGCAGGTGGTCGAGCTGGCGCGGGCCCTGCCCGAAGAAGGTGTCGTGGACGAAGCGCAGGCTGTAGGCCACGCCGAGCACGCCGGCCAGCAACGCGGCCACCGAGGTGAATACCCGCATCGGCGCCGGCGCTTCGGTCTCCAGCGCCACGGCGAAGAACATTTCCTTGGACAGGAAGCCGTTGAGCAGCGGGATGCCGGCCATGGCCAGCGAGGCGACGATGGCCAGCGCGCTGGTGACCGGCAGGTAGCGGCGCAGGTTGCCGAGCCGGCGCATGTCGCGCGTGCCGGTCTCGTGGTCGATGATGCCCGCGGCCATGAATAGCGAGGCCTTGAACACGGCGTGGTTGAGGATATGGAACACGCCAGCCACCACCGCCATCGGCGTGGACAGGCCGAACAGCATCGTGATCAACCCGAGGTGGGAAATGGTCGAGTAGGCGAGCAGGCCCTTCAGGTCGTGCTGGAAGATCGCATGCCACGCGCCCAGCACCAGCGTGACCGCGCCGATACCGCTGACCGTGTAGAAGAACAATTCGCTGCCGGCCAGTGCCGGATGCAGCCGCGCCAGCAGGAACACGCCCGCCTTCACCATCGTCGCCGAGTGCAGGTACGCGGACACCGGCGTGGGCGCGGCCATCGCGTGTGGCAGCCAGAACTGGAACGGGAACTGCGCGCTCTTGGTAAAGACGCCGCCCAGCACCAGGAACAATGCCGCCGGGTACAGAGGGCTGGCGCGCAGCGCCTGGCCGGAGGCAAGCACCACGTCCAGGTCGTAGCTGCCGACGATGCGGCCGATCAGCAGCACGCCGCCCAGCAGCGCCAGCCCGCCGCCGCCGGTGATGACCAACGCCATGCGTGCGCCCTCGCGCGCGTCCGAGCGGTGCGTCCAGAAGCCGATCAGCAGGAAGGAACTGAGGCTGGTCAGTTCCCAGAACACCAGCAACAGCAGCAGGTTGCTGGACAGCACCAGCCCGAGCATCGCGCCCATGAACAACAGCAGGAAGGCGTAGAAACGCGCCGTGCTGTCCTCGCGCGAGAGGTAGTAGCGCGCGTACATCACCACCAGCGCGCCGATCGCCAGCACCAGCACGGCGAACATCCAGGCCAGGCCATCCAGGCGCAGCGCGAAGCTCAAGCCGACTTGCGGCAGCCAGGCGTGCTCGCCGCGCACCACATGGCCGCCGAACACGGCCGGCGCCAGCCATGCCAGCACTACCAGGCCCAGCAACGGCGCGGCGCCCGCCAGCCAGGCCAATGCCGGGCGCGGCCAGGCACGCAGCGCGGCGATCGCCGCGGCGGCCAGGAAGGGCAGCGCCAGCAGGATTTCGAGAAACGGGATCATGCAGGGATCGGGCCTTGTATCGGGCGATGCACGAGCAATAGCCCGAGTCTAACAGCGCAACGCGCGCCGCCGGCGCGGGAAATGAATGGCGCGTTCGGTTTGGGCGCGGCGCTGCTCAGGAGGCTGCATGCGCTGCGGCGGCCGGCTCGCCGCGATCACGTACGAACAGCGTGTCGGTCTGCACGCTGTTGAGGATGCGCCCGGCGACATCGCCCAGCAGAAGCCCCGTCAGCGCGCTGCGCCCGTGTCCGCCGACCACGACCAGATCGGTGTCGTGGTCGCGCACGTAGTCGCGCACCAGGCGCGAGGGTTCGGCATCGCTCACCACCGATTCCATCCGCCCGCGCAGCGAGGTGGGCAGGCCGAGTGCGTCAAGGCCATCATGCAGGGCGTCCTGCGCGCGCGTGCGGGCCTGCGCCACGGCCGTGGCCGCATGCGCGTCACGCTGGCCCAGCCGCGGGACCTGGAAGGCATGCAGCGCCGTGAGCCTGACCGGATCGCCGAACAACGCGAGGGCTTCGTGCAGGGCGCGCGTGGCGGTGGGCGAGAGATCGCTTGCCCACGCCAGGCTGCGATACGGCCCGTGCACGCGGCGATGCACCACCAGCAACGGCTGCGTGGCATGGCGCGAGAGCCAGCCTACCGAGGAGCCGAGGCTGGGCTGGGTGAACAACGCGTTGCGCGCCACGCCAGCCACGATCAACCCGCAGCCGTGCGATTGCGCGACGCGCAGCAGCGCCGGCCCGACCGCACCATGTTCGACCTGCACTTCCAGGTCGATATCGTCCACCGCCAGGTCCCGCCGCAGGCGCCGCTCGACCAGCTGCGAGAGCACCGCCGGGCGCTGCCACGGTGGCGAGCCGAGGATGGGGTCGTGGAAGTCCAACTCCTGCGTGGAAGGCAGCACCGTCGCGACGACCAGTCGGGCGTCCCATTGCCGTGCCAGTTGCACGGCGCGATCAAAGGCGCGGTCGCCGCGGGCGCTCAGGTCGGTGGCCAGCAGCAGCGAGGAAGGCGGTACGACAGGAATGCCGGACATCACATCACTCCAGGCGGGGGCGCGCGCTGGAGTCTACGCTGCCGCGTGTGAGGCGCCGGTATCATGGCCGCATGTCGACCG
The DNA here is from genome assembly GCA_023386795.1 of Pseudomonadota bacterium. Classification (GTDB taxonomy): domain Bacteria; phylum Pseudomonadota; class Gammaproteobacteria; order Xanthomonadales; family Xanthomonadaceae; genus Stenotrophomonas_A. The sequence continues at coordinate 1,469 of JAEWJB010000034.1, read as the reverse complement.
ATGCCACGCGTTCCCCGTCTTCCTCGCCGTGCCATGCCTGGCTGTTCGGCGGCAGCGGGCAGATCGGCGAACGCGTGCTCGAGCGCCTGCTCGCTGATGGGGTGGAGGTCACCGCCTGGTCGCGGCAGCCGCGCGCGACGCGGCCCGGGCTGGTCTGGCAGGAGGGCGGACTGTCCGAGGCGGGCGCGGTGCCAGCCGGGGTGGAGGTGGTCTTCAGCTGTGGCCCGCTCGACCATTTCGCGCGCTGGTTCGCGGGCCAGTCCGGTGCACCGGCGCGGGTCATAGCCTTCGGCTCGACCAGCGTGGAAGTGAAGGCCGATTCATCCGACGCGGGTGAGCGCGATGTTGCCCGTCGCCTCGCCGAGGCCGAGGCCACCTTGTTCGCCGCCGCCGCCGCGCGTGGCACCGCTGCCACCGTACTGCGCCCGACCCTGGTCTACGGCGCCGGGCGCGATGCCACGTTGAGCGTCATCGCCGCGATGGCGCGCCGGCACGGCCGCTTCGTGCTGCCGCGCAGTGCCGCCGGCCTGCGCCAGCCGGTGCATGTGGACGACCTCGCCGACGCCGCGCTGGCCGCGTGGGCGGCGCCGGCCACGCACCAGCGCGCCTATGCAGTGGGCGGCGGCGAGGTGCTGTCCTACGACCAGATGGTGGCGCGCGTGCTGCGGGCGTTGTCGCCGCCGGCCACGCTCCACCGCGTGCCCACGCCCCTGTTTGCCGGCCTGTTGCGCCTGGCGCACGCCACCGGCCGCCTGCGGGGGCTCAATGCCGAGGCACTGCGGCGCATGCGGGCAGACCTGGTGTTCGACCTGGCCCCGGCAAGGCGCGATTTCGGATACGCGCCACGCGGCTTTTCGCCGGGCGCGGCGGAAGTGGGCGCCTGACCGCGGCTCAGTAGCGCCAGCCCATGCGGCGGTAGAGCTTGGCCAGCACCCAGGCCGGGCCGATCAGCAGGTACACCAGGTCGGTCAGGAAGCTGGGTTTGCGGCCTTCGAACTTGTGGCCGATGAACTGCGCGATCCACGCCACCACGAACACGCCGATGGCCAGCCAGAGCAGGTTTTGCAGGCCGATGCGCATTTCCAGCAGGCGGCACAGGCATCCGCAGAAGAAGAACACCGCCAGCATGCCCAGGCCCATGCGGCGCGAGAGCCGGTTGTAGAACATCCACGCGGCGAACATCGCCAGCGCCGCCCAGATGCCGCTGCGCAGCAGCGTGCCGCCGACCGGGATGCACCACAGCAGCGCCACCACCGACCACAGGATGGCCGGCACGGCGACCACGTGGATGTGCTGGTTGAGCTCGTTGCGATGGTCGGCGGAATAGCTGGCGAAGAAGCGGTCGATGGGGCGCGCGGCGGAGATGTCCATGTTCCCTCCCAGGAATCAGCCAAGGATAACGCCGAGTCGCCTCGTGTGTAGGAGCGGCTTCAGCCGCGCCCGGGAAGCATGCGGTCGCGGCTGAAGCC
>JAEWJB010000166.1 GCA_023386795.1 Pseudomonadota bacterium | reverse complement strand
GCTCCGAAGGCCGCCGCGCCGGCCCCGGCCGCCAAGTCGGCCGCCGACAGCCTGCCGCCGGGCGCGCGCTTCACCGCCATCACCGAGGGCGTGGATCCGTCGCAGGTGGAAGGCACCGGCCGTCGCGGCGCGGTGACCAAGGAAGACATCGTCAACTTCGCCAAGTCCGGCGGCGTGGCCCGCGCCGGCGGCGCGCGCCCGGAAGAGCGCGTGCCGATGACGCGCATCCGCAAGACCATCGCCAAGCGCCTGATGGATTCGAAGAACTCCACCGCGATGCTGACCACCTTCAACGAGGTCAACCTCGCCAAGGTGTCTGCCGCGCGCAAGGAGCTGCAGGAAGAATTCCAGAAGGCCCACGGCATCAAGCTCGGCTTCATGAGCTTCTTCGTGAAGGCTGCCGCCAACGCGCTGCAGCGCTTCCCGCTGGTCAACGCCTCCATCGACGGCGACGACATCATCTACCACGGCTACTCGGACATCTCCATCGCGGTGTCGACCGAGAAGGGCCTGGTGACCCCGGTGCTGCGCAACGTCGAGCGCATGTCCTTCGCCGACATCGAGGCCGGCATCGCCGATTACGCCAAGAAGGCGCGCGACGGCAAGCTGAGCCTGGAAGAGCTGCAGGGCGGCACCTTCACCATCACCAACGGCGGCACCTTCGGCTCGCTGATGTCCACGCCGATCGTCAACCCGCCGCAGAGCGCCATCCTGGGCATGCATGCCATCAAGGAGCGCCCGATCGCCGAGAACGGCCAGGTCGTGGTGGCGCCGATGATGTACATCGCGCTGTCCTACGACCACCGCATCATCGACGGCAAGGACTCGGTGCAGTTCCTGGTGGACATCAAGAACCAGCTGGAAAACCCGGGCCGGATGCTGTTCGGCCTGTAAACCAAGCCACACTCGCCCCCTCGGCCCGCACGGCGAGGGGGTTGCTTGTGGGGGCTGGCGGCGCCACATCGGCCATGACCGCCCCGCCCTCCCAGATTCCGGCCCGCCGGGTGCTCCCCGACCGGCCACAGCGCACTCCCCGCGCAAGCACAAGGATTCCAAAATGGCAGAGAACTTCGACGTCGTCGTCATCGGTGCCGGCCCGGCCGGCTATCACGCCGCCATCCGCGCCGCGCAGCTGGGCCTGAAGGTCGCCTGCATCGACGCAGCCCTGGGCAAGGACGGCCAGCCGGCTCTCGGCGGCACCTGCCTGCGCGTGGGCTGCGTGCCGTCCAAGGCGCTGCTCGATTCCTCGCGCCAGTACTGGAACATGGGCCACATCTTTGGCGACCACGGCATCAGCTTCAAGGATGCCAAGATGGACGTCGGCACCATGATCGGCCGCAAGGACAAGATCGTGAAGCAGTTCACCGGCGGCATCGCGATGCTGTTCAAGGCGAACAAGATCACCGCCTACTATGGCTTCGGCCAGCTGCAGCCGGGCAACGTGGTCAAGGTCAAGCAGCACGACGGTTCGGAAGTCGAGCTGAAGGGCACCAACGTGATCATCGCCGCCGGCTCGGATTCGATCGAGCTGCCTTTCGCCAAGTTCGACAACGAGGCCATCGTCGACAACGTCGGCGCGCTGGACTTCACCGAAGTGCCGAACCGCCTGGCGGTCATCGGCGCCGGCGTGATCGGCCTGGAACTCGGCAGCGTGTGGAAGCGCCTGGGCTCGGAAGTGGTGATCCTCGAGGCGCTGCCGGAATTCCTGGCCGCCGCCGATACCGACATCGCCAAGGCCGCCGCCAAGGAATTCAAGAAGCAGGGCCTGGAGATCAAGCTGGGCGCCAAGGTCTCCAAGACCGAGGTCACCGGCAAGGGCAAGAAGAAGGAAGTCGTCGTCACCTATACCGACAGCGAAGGCGAGAAGAGCCTGACGGTGGACAAGCTGCTGGTCGCGGTGGGCCGCAAGGCCGCCACCAAGGGCCTGCTGGCCGACGGCACCGGCGTGCAGGTCAACGAGCGCGGCCAGATCGTCGTCGACGACCATTGCCACACCGGCGTGGACGGCGTGTGGGCGATCGGCGACTGCGTGCGCGGCCCGATGCTGGCGCACAAGGGCTTCGAGGAAGGCATCGCGGTGGCCGAGCTGATCGCCGGCCTGCCGGGCCACGTCAACTTCGACACCATCCCGTGGGTGATCTACACCGAGCCGGAAATCGCCTGGGTCGGCAAGACCGAGCAGCAGTGCAAGGCCGAGGGCATCCCGTACAAGGTCGGCACCTTCCCGTTCGCGGCGATCGCCCGTGCGGTGGCGATGGCCGAGCCGGCGGGCCTGGTGAAGATCATTGCCCATGCCGAGACCGACCGCGTGCTGGGCCTGCACCTGGTGGGCGTGGGCGTCTCCGAGCTGGTGCACGAGGGCGTGCTGACCATGGAGTTCAATGGTTCGGCCGACGACCTGGCACGCATCTGCCACGCGCACCCGACCCTGTCCGAGGCGATCCACGACGCCGCGATGGCCGTCAGCAAGCGCGCCATCCACAAGGTCAACTGAGCCGGCCCGGGACTCGGCGCCGCCGCGCTCCCGACCGCTCCAGCCGACGCCGGGTGCAAGCCCGGCGTTCGCTTTTTCTGGAATGTACCAGCAGGAAACCTGACATGAAGAGCATCTGCGTCTATTGCGGCTCCAATGCCGGCAGCAAGCCCGGTTACACCGAACGCGCCATCGCCCTGGGCGACCGCATCGCCCGCGAAGGGCTGCGGCTGGTCTACGGCGGCGGCAACGTTGGCCTGATGGGCACGGTGGCCAATGCGGTCCTGGCTGCTGGCGGCGAAGTGACCGGCGTGATCCCCAAGCAGTTGGCGGACTGGGAAGTGGCGCACCGCGGGCTGACCGAGCTGGAGATCGTCGGTTCGATGCACGAGCGCAAGTCGCGCATGTTCGACCTGGCCGATGGCTTCGTCGCCCTGCCCGGCGGTTTCGGCACGATGGAAGAGATCTTCGAGATGCTGACCTGGCGCCAGCTGGGCATCGGCAACAAGCCGTGCGCGTTCCTGGACGTGGAAGGCTTCTACGCACCGCTGATCGGGATGATCGACCGCATGGTGGAGGAGCGCTTCCTGCATCCAGACCAGCGTGCGGATCTGTGGTACGGCAGCGATATCGAGCAGATGCTGCAGTGGATGCGGGATTACTCGCCGGCGCAGGCGTCGAAGTGGATCGACGAGAAGCGGCGCAACGCATTGCGTTGAGTGGACGCGCCCTGATCCACGCTTTGCTTGATCTCCCGCTTTGCTTGATCTCGCTCGCTGACCCGATCTCCCACTGTAGGAGCGGCTTCAGCCGCGACCCGGGAAAAAAGGACTACCTAGGCTCGCTCCCGCCGTACGCGATCGGCAATTCCACGGTCGCGGCTGAAGCCGCTCCTACAAAAGGCAACGGCGACGGCAACAGCAACAGCAGGGCGACCTCAGGCCACCGCGTCTTTGCGCTATACCCAGGCCAAGCCTTCCGGCCGCGGCGTCGGCTTGCCCAGCAGGTAGCCCTGCCCGTAGTGGCAGCCCAGTTCGCGCAGGGTGCGCCGCTGCTGCTCGGTCTCGATGCCCTCGCCCACCGTCTCGATGCCCAGCGTCGCCGCCAGTGCCAGGATGCTGCGCACCAGCGCCAGTGAATCCTGCCCGCCGCCCTGGTGCAGGCCCGCCACGAAACTCTGGTCGATCTTCAAGGCGGAAATCGGGAAGCGGTGCAGGTAGGACAGCGCCGAATAGCCGGTGCCGAAATCGTCCAGCTGGATCAGCACGCCGCGTTCGCGCAGCGTGCGCAGGATACGCAGTGTGCGCGGGGCATCGTCCAGCAACGCCACCTCGGTGATTTCCAGCCGCAGCCGCGCAGGGTCCGCGCCTACCGCATCGATGAGCCCCAGCAGGCGCTCGGCGAAATCCATCGAACGGAAGTGACGTGGCGAGACGTTGACCGATACATAGGCTTCGCCGCCGCGTGCCAGGTGCTCGATCACCTGCTCGTACAGCTGCCAGTCCACCTGCTCGATCAGCCCGCTGTCCTCGCCCAGGTGGATGAACACATTCGGCCGCAGCAGGCCGCGGCTCTCGTGCTCCCAACGCAACAACGCCTCGTGGCCCACCACCACGTTGTCCTCCAGCCGCACGATGGGCTGGTAGAACGGATGGAAATCGCGGTTGTTGAGCGCGCGGCGCATGTCCGCTTCCAGGTCCAGGCTGCGCAGTGCTTCCTCGCGCATGGCCTCGTCGAACACTGCGAAGCGCTCGGCGATCTGCGCCTTGGCGCGGTACATCGCCGCGTCCGCATCGCGCAGCATCTCCTCGCCGGTGCGGTAGCGGCGGTTCCACAACGCCACGCCCAGGCTGCCGGAGGGGAACAGCTCGCGACCGGCCACCCACATCGGCTGGCCGAGCACGCCTTGCAGGCGTTGCGCCAGTTCGCGCGCGGCTTCCACGCCCTCGGGGCAGCGCAACAGGATGGCGAATTCGTCGCCCCCCAGCCGCGCCACCACATCGTCGGCGCGCACGGTGGCGACGATGCGCTGCGCCACCTCGACCAGCATGCGGTCGCCCGCCGCGTGACCGACGCTGTCGTTGACCAGCTTGAAACGGTCCAGGTCCAGGAACAGCACGGCGAAGGGCTCGCCATCGCCATGCGCGGCGCGCTGGATCAGCTCGTCCAGGCGGTCCAGCAGGTGCGCGCGGTTCGGCAGCCCGGTCAATGCATCGTGCAGCGCCTGGTGGGTCAGCCGCTGTTCGGCGCGCAAGCGCTCGGCGATCTGGCTGAGCAGTTGTTCGTTGAGTTCGGCCAGCTCGCGCGTGCGCTCGTGCACGCGCACTTCCAGCTCGGCATGCGCCAGCCGCAGGCGCGCCTGGTTGCGTTGCCGGGCCAGCCCGTTGCCGATGTTGTGGGCCACGAACGCCAGCAGGCGCTGGTCATGCGGGGTGTAGCTGACCTGCGGCGAATAGCTCTGCACCACGATCGCCCCGACCACCTCGTCGTCGATGAACAACGGCACGCCCAGCCAGCTGTGTGCCTGCGCGCCGATGTTGGTGAGCTTGCCAGCGGCGGCCATCGCGTCGATGTCCGCGCGCGTGGCCAGCAGGGCGGCGCGCGTCTGGATCAGGTATTCGGTGAGGCCACCACTGAACTTGCGTGCCGGCCGCACGCCGTTGTGCTCGTCCACCGAATAGGCGAACTCCAGGCCATCGCCAGTGTCGTTGATCAGCGCGATGTAGAAGTTGCGCGCATCCAGCAGGCCGCCCACCACGTCGTGCACTTCGGCGTAATACTGGCTCAGGCTCTCGGAGGCCCCGGCCAGCTCGCTGATGCGGAACAGCGCCAGCTGCAGCTTCTCCGCGCGCTTGCGCTCGATGATTTCATCCTGCAACTCGCGGTTGGCGTGCTGCAGTTCGCGCGTGCGCTCCTCCACGCGGCGCTCCAGCTGCACCTTGGCCTGGCGGCGGTCGATGGCGGTGAGCACGTGCTGGGCGACGTAGGCCAGCAGGATGCGGTCCTGCTCGCTGAAGCCGACCTTCTCGTCGTAGCTCTGCACCACGATGGCGCCTGCCACCTGGCCGTCACGCAGCATCGGCACGCCGAGCCAGTCCAGGCTCTCCGGGCCGCGGGTGGGATCGTGCGAAATGTTGAGGCGTTCGGACAGTTGGTCCGACGGGCCGCTCAGTGCCACGCCGCGCGAGAGCAGCGCCAGTGTCAGGCTGTTGGGCAGGTCCTCGTGGCGATAGCTGCGCGACGGGTCGGCGACGAAGCCGTCCTGCTCGTCCACGAAGTACAGGAAGCGCATGCTCGCCGCGGCGGCGTCGTACTCGACGATGTAGAAGTTCTGCGCATACATCAGCGAGCCGACCACGGCGTGGATGCGCTGGAGCATCTGGCTCAGGTCCAGCTCGTTGCCGGCCAGGTCGGCGATCTCGTACAGCGCCTGCTGCAGCAGCTTGGATTTTTCCAGGTCCTCGATCTCGGCGCGCAGCAATGCGCTGTCGAGCGTGGCGCCGACCACGCATTCGGCCAGGTGCAGCCAAGCCTGTTCGTCCGCCGGCGCCCTGGCAGGTCCTTCCCAGGCCAGCGCCAGCACGGCGAAATCGTCCTCGCTGCGCCACACGTGCAGGCGTTCGGCCGCAGCGGGTGCATCGCGTCGCGTCAGGCCGTCGGCGGCGCGGGTCCGCAGCGCCTCGCCTGCACCGGCGGAGCACCCGTGCGCGTCGTCGTCCAGCCGACCATCCCGCCAGGCCAGCGCGAGCGAGCTGCCCGCCGGCATCAGGCCGGCCAGCACCGCGGCGGCGCGATCGCACGCCTGCGCGATGCGCAGGCGGTGGGCCATGGCGGTTGGGCTGATCAGCATTGTGAAATCCATGGCCGCCGTTCCCGGCAGCTCCCCTGTGGCGCCCAGCATAACCGTTGGGCGTGGTTTTGATAGGCGCCACATCCCGCGTTCTTGACGTGGCGCACGCGCCAGGCCGACCGACACCGGTACGGCCGCTAGAATGCACGTGATGCCCGAGACCCTCGCCAACGCGGTCAGTCACCGCCAGGAAATCCGCCACAGCCGCTTCGTCGCCCATGCCGCACCCATCGATGACGCCGCTGCGGCGCTGGCCTTCCTCGCGCAGGTGGCGGTGGCCGACGCCACGCACAACTGCTGGGCCTACCGGATCGGCGATGAGTACCGCTCCAGCGACGACGGCGAGCCGGCCGGCACCGCCGGACGGCCGATCCTCGCGGCCATCGACGGCCAGGGCCTGGACCGTCTCATGGTGGTGGTCACCCGCTGGTACGGCGGCATCAAGCTCGGCGCCGGCGGCCTGGTGCGCGCCTACGGAGGGACCGCCGCCGAATGCCTGCGCACCGCCCCGCGTCTGCCGCTAACCGAAATGGCGACGGCGTGGCTGCATTGCGGCTTCGACGACCTGGGCGCGGTGCACAACGCCATGAGCCAGTGCCATGCCCTCAAGCAGCGGGAGGCGTTCGACGCCGAAGGCGCGTGGCTGCAGGTATCGCTGCCGGCAGATCGCCTGCCGGGCTTGAAAAACCAGTTGCGCGACGCCACCCGCAACCGGGTACACGTTCGCGAGCAGCCTCCCGCATGAGTTCGACCCCGGATACCCCGCGCCCCGGCCTGCGCGGCCTTGCCAGCCTCGGCGCGCTGTGGCCGTTCGTTCGCCGCCACCTGCCGCTGTTCGTGTCCTGGCTGCTGGCGCTGGCGGTGTCCTCGGCGGCGACGCTGGTACTGCCCACCGTGGCGCGGCAAGTGATCGACCACGGTTTCAGCGCGGCCAGCGCGATCAACCGCACCTTTGCGCTGGCCTTCGTGGTCACCGCGGTGCTGGCGGTGGCCACGGCCGCGCGACTGTTCTTCGTCTCGCTGCTGGGCGAGCGCGTGGTGGCGGACCTGCGCGGGCGCCTGTATGCCCACCTGATCGGGATGGACATGGAGTTCCACGACCGCAGCCGCAGCGGCGAGCTGGTCTCGCGGCTGTCGGCCGACAGTGAACTGTTGCGGGGGGTGATCGGCTCGACGATGTCGGTGGCGCTGCGCAGCACGGTCACCGTGATCGGCAGCCTGGTGATGCTGTTCGTCACCAGCCCGCGGCTGGCGGCATGGGCCCTGCTGGGTATTCCGCTGGCGGTGCTGCCCATCGTGCTGGGTGCACGGCGCCTGCAGAAAATGGCGCGTGCCAGCCAGGACCGCGTGGCCGATGCCAACACCCTCGCCGCCGAAACGCTGGGCGCGGTGCGCACGGTACAGGCGCATGCGCGCGAGCCTTACGAGCGCGCGCGCTTCGGTGCCGCGCTGGAAGCGACGCTGGCCGCCGCGCGGCGGCGCATCGGCACACAGTCCATCGTGACCGCCGTAGCGATCGTGCTGTTCTTCGGCGCCATCGTCACCGTGCTGTGGATGGGTGCGCACGATGTCGTCGATGGCCGCATGAGCACCGGTGCCTTGGGCCAGTTCGTACTGTACGCGCTGATCGGCGGGGGCTCGGTGGGCGCGTTGGCCGAGGTGTGGAATGAACTGCAACGCGCCGCCGGCGGCATGGGGCGCATTGCCGAACTGTTGCGAGAGCAGCCGCGCCTGGCGCTGCCCGAGGCGCCGAGCGCCCTGCCCTCGCCGCTGCGCGGCGAGATCCGCTTCGACGACGTGGTCTTCCATTATCCGCAGCGCCCGGACCACGCCGCGCTGGATGGCTTCACGCTGCACGTGCGCCCCGGCGAGACGGTGGCACTGGTAGGCCCCTCCGGCGCTGGCAAGAGCACGGTGCTTTCGTTGCTGCTGCGCTTCCACGACCCGGACGCCGGCAGTGTCTCGCTGGACGGCATGGACCTGCGCGCGCTCGACCCGCTGCAGCTGCGCGAGCACATCGCGCTGGTGCCGCAGCAGCCGGCGCTGTTTGCGGCCAGCGCGGCGGAAAACATCCGCTACGGGCGGCTCGACGCCAGCGACGAGGACGTGCGCGCCGCTGCGCGCGCCGCCGAAGCCGAAGGGTTCCTCGGCGAGCTGCCGCAGGGCATGGATACCGAGCTGGGCGAACGTGGCGCGCGCCTGTCCGGCGGCCAGCAGCAGCGCGTGGCGATCGCCCGCGCCCTGCTCAAGGATGCGCCGGTGCTGCTGCTGGACGAAGCCACCAGCGCGCTCGATGCACAGAGCGAGCGCGCCGTGCAGCAGGCGCTGGAACGCTTGATGGCCGGTCGCACGACGCTGGTCATCGCCCATCGGCTCGCCACCGTGCTCAAGGCCGACCGCATCGTGGTGATGGAACGCGGGCGCATCATCGCGCAGGGCACGCATGCCGAGCTGCTCGCACAGGGCGGTCTTTACGCTGAACTGGCGCGCCTGCAATTCATCGATTGAGCACGGCGCGGTAACGCACGCGCGCGCATCCTCGCCCTCGCCGGCATGGGCCGGCGGCTACATCCGAGGAGGCACATCATGTCATTTCGGCAATTCCCCGCCACCGGTTCCGATGGCGAGTCGTACGTGATCATCGAGTTCCGCGAGCAATCCCATGGGCCGTCCCACGACACGCCCCGCTACGAGTTGGCCGACGGCCGGCACCTGGTCCGGCAGGGCCAGGAATACACCACCACCGGTGGCGAGCTGCGCCTGTCCACGGCCTGAGCCGCACTGGCGAATTCTTCGCCACACCGGGCGCAGGCCCCGCCACGGCTGGGCTGCACGGGTTTATCCACAGCTTCATTCAACGGTCATCCACATCCCCTGTGGATGACCGCGCCTGTCAGCGCTGCGGCAACACGCGGCCAATGCCGCTGGCGTCGATTTCCTGCTTGGCGGCCGCCAGCCGCGCCGGATCGCTGTCCGGCTCGAAGCCCATGCGGAAGTGCAGCTCGCCGGCCGGCGTGCGCGAAGAATGGATCGACGACAGGTTGACGCCGTGCTGCTCGAACACATGCAGCAGCGCGCGCAGCGAGCCGGGGCGATCCTCGGGCAGGTAGACGCTGGTGGCCAGCGGCTCGGTGAGATCGGCCAACAGGTAGCCCAGGCGTTCGTAGCTGTAGTTGCCGGCTTCCAGGCTGGCCGGCGCCAGTGCATCGTGGTTCTCGCGCAGGAACTGGGTGCGGAAGCGCGCCCGCGCCGCATCGTCGCCCTGCCGCACCAGCTCGCGCAGCGTGGCCAGTTGGGCCAGCAGGCGGTCGAGCATCTCAGGCACGTAGGGATTGCCGAACTGGATATCCTCGTAGATGGTCGGGTTCAACGACAGGATGCGCGCGATCACTGCGGTATCCAGCTCGAAGGACGCCGAGCGGAACGGCATCAGCGCCTGCAACTCGCCAAGCAGGGGGGCGTAATCGCGCAGCACGCCGGCCTGCGCCAGGTGCGTGGCATGGACCATGCCCTGCACCAGCGCCATCACCCGGTCGTGGTGCTCCGGCGTGGCCGGCACGCATTCGGCCTCCAGCGCGGTGCACAGTTGTTCGACCCAAGGGCGCCAGCGTGCCAACCGCGCCTCGCTGACGACCATCACCCTGCCCTTCAGCGTGGGCGACTTCGGCGGCGCGGTCATCGGATGCAGGCCGACGACCTCGGCCTGCGAGGCCAACATGGCGGCGACCGGCGCCTGCTTGATCGAGGTGACATCCAGCCACAGCTGCTCGCGCTCGCGGCCTGCGGAGAGCGCGGCGTAATGCGCGATCAGCGTGGGGGTCTGGCGGATCGGCGCGGAGAACACCAATACATCGACGCGATCCAGCAGTTCGGCCTCGTCGAGCGAGGCGGGGTCGGCCGGGTCGTGGCCCCATACCGCCAGGCCCATGCGCTCGCGCAGGAAGCGCGCCAGCCAGCGTCCATAGGCGCCGGCGCTACCCACGATGCCGACGACCGGGCGCAGCGTCATGCGAGGCGCTCGGCGGGGAAGCGATCGGCCGGCGAGAGCGCGGCGGGCGCGGCGGCCAGCACGTCGAATTCCTCGAAGCCGGCGGCGAGCGTGGCTTCAAGCGCGGTGTGCACGCCGGCCAGCGCGCGACTGACGGCGGTTTCAAACGGGGCATCGCGCAGCAGGAAGCCGATCAGCAGTGCCATCAGCACATCGCCGGTGCCGGCGACATCGACCGGCAGGTGCGGCGTGCGCCAGCGAAACACGGCGTCGCGACTGACCGCCAAGGTGACCAGTTCTCCCGGCTCGCCGGCGACGCTGTGGGCGAGTACCCATTGCGGGCCGCGTTCGAGCAGCACCCGCGCGGCGGCGATGGCGTCTTCCTGCGCCAGGCTCGGCAGGCCAGTGAGGCGGCCGAGTTCAAAGGCGTTCGGGGTAACCAACCAGGCTCGCGGCAGCAGGCGCTCGGCGAACACGCGTTCCAGGCCGGCTTCGACGTAGGGACCGGTGTGGGTGTCGCCGATGACCGGGTCCAGGCAGTAGCGCATCTGCGGGGCATGCGCCTGTTCGCGTTCGAGCCAGTCGGCGAAGACTTCACCATTGGCGGTGCTGCCGAAGTAGCCGGAGACGAGCATGCGGGCGCGTGCGGGCAGGCCGCGTTCGCTGGCGCCGAGCAGCAGGTCCGCCAGCCAGTCCGAGGGCAGCACGCGGCCGCGCAAGGTGCTGTAGAACGGGGCATTGCTCAGCAGCGTGGTCGGCACTTCGGCCACGCGCAGGCCGAGGGCGCGCAGCGGTGGCACCGCGGCGCTGTTGCCGGCGTGGCCGTAGACGAGTTGGGACTGCACGGAAATGACGTCGACCGGGACGGGGCCGTCCGGGCGCTGGCGTCGGCCGTGGATCAGGTGGCTATCGGTTGGGGTGTTCATGGTTGTCCATTCTAGGACTGCGCGTGGGGTTGGGGCTGGGTCGTTTTCGTCTGGATGTTTTTTTTGGCGCTTGCATTGACGTCGCGCGGTGGACGGGCGGGCGGCCGCATCGGGGGACGCCAACAACCGCATCCCTGCGGGGCTC
>JAEWJB010000113.1 GCA_023386795.1 Pseudomonadota bacterium | reverse complement strand
CATCACCGCCGGCTGCTGCTCGTCGGCGGCCGCTTCGATGCGCTGCCAGCGCAGCGGGGCATCCAGCCCGCCACGCGCGGCGAGCGTGGCGAACACGGCATCGCAGCCATTGGGCAGCGATTTGCCGTTGGCGCGCCAGATCGCCTGCGCGTCGCTGTTCCACTGCGCATCGAGACGGCCCTGGGCCTGCCGGGCGGTGAGTTCAGCGCAGCGCAGGGCCACGTTGTCGGTTGGTTTCCAGTTGGCGAGGAAGGCCGGCCAGTCCTCGCGCCGCGCCAGCGCCGGCAGCCACAGGGAGCGGAAGGCCTCGGCGACCGGCTGGCCCGCATAGCGGCGCAGGAAGTCCTGCGCGGTGCCGTTGTCCACGCGATCGATGTCGCGCTTCAACGTGGCGTACTCCAGCCATCCGTAGACCGGGTTGTTGCGTAGCGACGCGTTGGCAGCCGCGTCCGGGCGTCCGGCCTCGGCGGCTTCCAGCGCCGCGCGCATTGCCGGGCGCTGCGCCTCGGGCGATTGGGCGGCGGCGGAAAAGGCGAGCCCGGCCAGGGAGAGTGCAAGAAAGATCGATTGCAGCGGTGTAGTCATGACGAAGAAGGATACCGGCCCACGGTGAATGGTCGTGACGATGCCGGTGATTTTGCGGCCCGCGGTACCACCACGACCGGGACAATCCGCCGCGCGAACGGGTAAAAGCCGGATCACCTGCGGCGCCGTCCCGTGCCGGGCCGCACTATCCCGCGCCACACGCTTGTCACCGCTTCACGATTTGTTTACAAAGCAGGCAAGCCGCGGCGGCGCAGGGAGACGCTGCGGCCGTCCCATCCCCTTTGGAGAGAGAGACCGGATGAGTATCCTGCGCCGCGATCCCTGCCGACTCGCCCTCGCCCTGGCCACCGCGCTGCTGCTGCCATATTCGGCGTGGGCGCAGGACGCCGGCCCCGATGAGTCCGCCAACGCCACCCGCACCCTGGACAAGGTCCAGGTGACCGGCACGCGCATCAAGACTGCCGAGATGCAGGGCCAGGTGCCGATCCAGACACTGACCCGCGCCGACATCGAACACACCGGCCTGCAGTCGGTGGGCGAGGTATTGCAGCAGCTCACCGCGTCCGGTTCGGCGCTCAACACCAAGTTCAATTCCTCCGGCAATTTCGGCTTCCCGGCCGACGGCGGTGGCGTGGGCGCGGGGTCGGCGCAGGTCGACCTGCGTCACCTGGGCGCCAAGCGCGTGCTGGTGCTGGTCGACGGCGTGCGCTGGGTCAATGAGTCCTCCGCCTCCGGCGTGGGTGCTTCGGTGGATCTCAACACGCTGCCGCTGGCGCTGGTGGACCGCATCGAGGTGCTGGAGGATGGCGCCTCGGCGCTGTACGGCTCCGACGCCGTGGCCGGCGTGGTGAACATCATCACCCGGCGCGAGTTCGAAGGCGCGCAGGTCACGCTCAACTACGGCCAGTACGGTGAAGGCGACGGCACCAGCCGCGGCGTGGACCTGGCGTGGGGCACCCAGGCCGACCGCTACAGCCTGTTCCTCGGCGCCAGCTACGTGAAGCAGGATCCGGTGTGGGCGCGCGACCGTGCGCAATCGCGCTATCCGGTGCCCGGCACCGGCGTGGCGCTGGGCAGTTCGGCCACGCCGGACGGGCGCTTCGATTTCATCGACCCCAACACCGGCGCGCAGCAGTCGCTCACGCCCAATGCCGGCGGCAATGGCACGCCGGTATACGACGGCAGCGCCGGCTGCGTGCGCAGCGACGACTACCACTGCTTCAGCAGCGCGGACCGCTACAACTTCGCTACCGAGAACCTGCTGCTGACGCCGTCCGAGCGCAAGAGCGTGTTCGGCCAGTTCCGGTTCTTCTTCAACGACGACGTGCAGTGGTACCTGAAGGCATTGGGCAACCGCCGCGAATCGCGCAACCAGTCCGCGCCCGAGCCGATCTTCCTCGGGCCGGAGGCCGGCACCGGCAACCCGCTGGCCGACAACATCGTCATTTCCGCGGCCAATCCGTACAACCCGTTCGGCTTCGACCTGGATTCGTCGGATAACCTGATCCTGATCGGGCGCCGCCCGGTGGAAGGCGGTCCGCGCGTGTTCGAGCAGCGCGTGGATACGGACTACTTCGCCACCGGCTTCATCGGCACGTTCGAAACGTCCTGGCGCACGTGGTACTGGGACGTCAACGCGATGTACAGCCGCAGCAAGGCCGAGCAGACCAACACCGGCAGCTACGACATCTACAACATCGCCCTGGCACTGGGCGACCCGGCCGCCTGCGCGGCAGTGGCCGGCTGCGTGCCGCTGGACATCTTCGGTGGCGCCGGCAGCATCACCCCGGAGATGCTGCGCTGGATCCAGCCCGTCGTGCACGACCGCAGCCAGAACGAACTGAGCCTTTTCAGCGCCAACCTCAGCAGCGAACTGTTCCAGCTGCCGGCCGGTGCGGTGGCCTTCGCGGCCGGTGTCGAGCACCGTCGCTACGAAGGCTGGTACCAGCCGGACCCGCTGACGGTGGAGGGCCACTACAACGGCGTGCCCTCTCAGCCGACCTCGGGCAGCTACGACGTCAACGAGGCCTACGTCGAACTCAACGTGCCACTGTTCGCGGCCCAGCGCTTTGGCGACCGCCTCGACCTGAGCCTGGCCGGCCGCTATTCGGACTACTCGACTTTCGGCAGCGAGTTCACGCCGAAGTACGGCCTGCGCTGGCAGGTCACCGATGAATTCGTGCTGCGCACGAGTTGGGCCGAAGGCTTCCGCGCGCCGACCATCGGCGAGCTGTACGGTTCGGCCGCGCGTGCCGACCTGGTGCTGGTGGACCCGTGCTCGGGCGGCGGCAATGCCGCCAATTGCGCCGCGCTCGGCGTGCCGGCCGGCTTCCAGCAGGCCAACCCGCAGATCTCGGTGACCACCGGCGGCAACCGCGCGCTGGAACCGGAGCGTGCGCGCAGCTTCAGCGCCGGCTTCGTGTGGAGCCCGTGGTTCGGCAACAACGCGCCGTGGGCGGACCGCTTCGACATCGAGGCCACGTTCTATCGCCACCACGTGGACGACGCCATCCAGGCAATCGACGCGCAGACCCAGCTGGACCTGTGCGTGCAGACGCTGGCAGCCGAATACTGCGACGGCATCACGCGGGCCAGCACCGGCGGCATCAACGGCTTCAACAACCGCCTGACCAACCTCGGTTCGATCAAGACCGACGGCTGGGACGTCGACGTCTTCTGGACGCTGCCGATCACCACGATCGGCCGCTTCAAGATTTCCTGGCAGAACACCTTCGTGGGTCGCTACGAGGCGGTAGGTGCGGCGGGCCAGCGGCAGCCGCAGTCGCCGGGCGTGGAGGTCAACGACAGCGCGATCCCGGAATGGAGCAGCAACCTGGCGCTGGACTGGAACCTGGGGGCGTGGAATGCCACCTGGCGCATGCGCCACGTATCGGGCCTGCGCGAATCATGCGGCAACGCGGTGGATTTCCCGGTATGCCCGGATCCGGTCAACGACCGGCATGACATGGGCTCGGTGACGTACAGCGACGTGCAGCTGGGGTATCGCTTCGAGTGGCTGTCGGGATTGCAGCTGAGTGGCGGGGTCAACAACCTGTTCGACAAGGATCCGCCGATCTGCCTGTCGTGCTCGCTCAATGGGTATGACCCGTCTACTTACGATATTCCGGGTGGGCGGTATTGGTATTTGCGGGCGGATCTGCGGTTCTGAGGTTTTGCGCGGTCGATTGCGCTGACTTACGGTACGGGCCTCGCCCTGCCGGGGATGGGCGTCCCGGTTCGGGACGACATCCTGTCTCTACGAACCGTCGTGGGCCATCCATGGCCCACTGACGCCCATCCCCGGCAGGACGAGGCCAGGCGCCTCATTTCCCCACTTCGATGACGAAGCGCGGCTTGGGGGTGGGGAAGAGCAAAAGCAAAAGCAAAAGCGGGCGCCCTCGCTGGTGAGGGCGTTTTGCCTTTGTGGCCGGTCGAGGGATTTTGTGGGGGCGTTCGGGGCCAGGGCCTTATCGGGGGCGTGAGGCGGCATGGATGCCGCCGACCGAGGCCCGAGGCCATGGATGGCCGCTTTCGGCCGTCCCCCGATAAGGCCCTGGCCCCGAACGCCGCGCGACCAGAATCGAACAGCCGCACTCAAAGCGCGCCGGAAACCCAAGTGCGCAACGCGCCCTCAGCGCTTAGCGCTTAGCGCTTAGCGCTTGAGCAATTCCGAAGGCACGTCGAGTTCCATCCCGATCGCGAGATGGTCGGAGAACGCGGCGGGAATCGCCTCGGTGGCCCCGATACCCAGCCCCTCGCTGACGAGGATGTGGTCAATCGCCCGCTCAGGCCGCCAGCTGGGAAAGGTGAGCACCGTCGAAGAAGGTGGCTGCAAACGCGTGCGGCGATACAGCACCTGCATCTCCGGCCGGTCGGCCACGCAGTTGAAGTCGCCCATCAGCACCGCGTTCGGGTGATCGGACAACAGCTCGGCGATGAAGGACAACTGCGCCAGCCGCGAATTGGCGCCCAGCGACAGATGCGCCACCGCCACCGCCAAGCCCTGCGCACCTTCGCCGAACTTCGCCAGCAGGATGCCGCGGCCACCGATGCGGCCGGGCAACGCATGGTCCTGCACCTCCACCGGCTCCAGCTTGCTCAACAGGCCGTTGGCACTGGAGGCCACGCCGCCCATGCGCCGGTTCGGCTGGTGGCTCCAGTAATGGAAGCCCGCCCGCTCGGCCAGGTAATGGGTCTGGTTGGTGAAGCCCGAACGCAGGCTGCCAGGGTCGGACTCGTTGAGCCCGACGATGTCGCGGTCGCCGGCCAGCTGCGCGATGGTGTCCAGGCTGCTGCGCTTGCGCCCCATCGGCAACGCGTGCGACCAGCTGCGGGTCACGTAGTCGCTATAGCGCCGCGTGCTGCTGCCGGCCTGGATGTTGGCCGTCAGCAGCCGCAGCCTGCGCGTGTTCGTGGGGGAATCGGACACCGTAAGACGCCTTGTTGCTTACTGCTTGGCCGCCCGCTCGCGCGCGATCAGGTGGTCGGCGATGCGCAGCATGTCCTGGTAGCTCGTGCCCTTGACCAGGTACTTGCCGTTGACGATCAGCGACGGCGTGCCGGTGATCTTGCTGCGCGCGGCGAACTGCTTGGCGCGGTTGGTCTTGGCGGCAACGCCGAAGCTGGCCATGGTGTCGGCGAACTGCTTCGGGTCCACGCCGTACTTGGCGTAGAACTTGGCGATGTCCTCCACCGAATCCTTGCCGCGCTCGCCCTTCAGGCTCTGCTCGACGTGGATGGCGTTGTACAGCGCGTCGTGGGTCTTCTCCTGCACGCCCAGGGTCTCGGCGGCGTAGAAGGCGCGCGCGTAGTCATCCCAGGTGCCGCCGAACATCGCCGGCACGTAGACGAACTGCACGTCCGAAGGCAGGCCCGCCTTCCACGGCCCGATCAGCGGCTGGAAGCGGAAGCACGCCGGGCAGACATAGCCGAACACCTCGGCCACCTCGATCTTGCCGGCGGCCTGCTGGTACGGCTGGCCGCCCTCGATCACCAGGTAATCGGTGCCCTCGACCGGCGCCGGGCCGCTCGGCGGCTGCGCGTTGACTGGCGGCTGGTGGCCTTCCTCGGCCGGCGCCGGGGTGGCGGCCTGTTCGCCGGTGGCCGGGGCGGTCGTCTCGGCCGGCGTGGTCGCGGTGCTGGCCGGGGC
>JAEWJB010000108.1 GCA_023386795.1 Pseudomonadota bacterium | reverse complement strand
GAGCCGGTGAAGCAGACGCCGGCGATGCGCGGATCGCGGGTCAGCGCGGCGCCGACGATGGCGCCGTCGCCTGGCAGGTACTGCAGCACGTCCTGCGGGATGCCGGCCTCGTGCAGCAACTTCACCGCGGCAAACCCGATGAGATTGGTCTGCTCCGCCGGCTTGGCTATCACGGTATTGCCGGCGGCCAGCGCGGCCGCGATCTGGCCGTGGAAGATGGCCAGCGGGAAATTCCACGGGCTGATGCAGGCGAACACGCCGCGCCCGGCCAACTGCAGCTGGTTGGATTCGCCGGTGGGGCCGGGCAGGGCGATCGGGGCGAAGTGCTCGCGCGCCTGCAACGCGTAGTAGCGCAGGAAATCCACCGCCTCGCGCACTTCGGCGATGCCATCGGCCAGGGTCTTGCCGGCCTCCTTGGTGCACATCGCCATGTAGGCCGGCATGCGCGCCTCCAGCAGGTCGGCGGCGTGTTCCAGCAGGGCGGCGCGCGAGCTGGCCGGGGTGGCGTCCCAGCCGGGCTGCGCGGCCACCGCATTGGCCAGCGCGCGCTCGACCTCGGCGCTGGTGCTGGCCTGCCAGTGGCCCACAACCTCGCGGCGGTCGGCCGGGTTGGTGACCGCGATCTTCTCGCCCGCGGGCTGGGTGCCCGGTACCAGCGGGCCGGCGGTCCAGCTGCCGGCGCCGGCGCTGTTCATCGCCGCCGCAAGGTCGCGCAGCGCGTCGTCATTGGCCAGGTTGATGCCCATGGAATTGTCTCGATGCTGGTTCTGGCAGCGGTACAGGTTGACCGGCAGCGGGATGCGGGGGTGCTGGATGTGTTCGAGCGAGGACACGAATTCCACCGGATCGCGGATCAGTTCCTCGACCGGGATGCTCTCGTCGGTGATGCGGTTGACGAAGCTGGAGTTGGCGCCGTTCTCGAGCAGGCGGCGCACCAGGTACGGCAACAGGTCCTCGTGCGAGCCGACCGGTGCGTAGACGCGGCAGGGCAGGCCGAGGCGGTCGGCGGGCACCACTTCGGCGTACAGGTCATCGCCCATGCCGTGCAGCTTCTGGTGCTCGTAGGTGCGGCCCTGGGCGATGGTGCGGATCGCGGCGATGGTGTGCGCGTTGTGGGTGGCGAACATCGGGTAGATCGCGTCGATGTGGCCGAACAGCCGCTTGGCGCATGCCAGGTAGGAGACGTCGGTGTTCTGCTTGCGGGTGAACACCGGGTAGCCGGCCAGGCCGTCGAGTTGCGCGCGCTTGACCTCCGCGTCCCAGTACGCGCCCTTGACCAGTCGCACCTGCATGCGGCGGCCGCTGCGGCGGGCCAGGTCGGCGAGGTAGTCGATCGTGTACGGCGTGCGCTTCTGGTACGCCTGCACGACCACGCCGAAACCATTCCAGCCGGCCAGCGAGGCATCGCCGAACACGCGCTCGATGATGTCCAGCGACAGCTCCAGGCGGTCGGCTTCCTCGGCGTCGACGGTGCAGCCGATGCCGTAGGACTTGGCAAGCTGCGCCAGTTCCAGCACGCCGGGCACCAGGTCGGTGAGCACGCGTTCGCGCTTGGCATGTTCGTAGCGCGGGTACAGCGCCGACAGCTTGATCGAGATGCCCGGCGCCTGCGTCACGTCGCCGTCGGCCTTGCCGCCGCGGCGTACGTGGTCGCCGCCGATGGCGTGGATCGCGCGGCGATAGTCTTCCAGGTAACGCAGCGCGTCCTTCATCGTCAGCGCGCCTTCGCCCAGCATGTCGAACGAATAGCGATAGCTGGCGTTGTCACCCTTGTGCGAGCGCGAGAGCGCCTCGTCGATGGTGCGGCCCATGACGAACTGGTGCCCCATGATCTTCATCGCCTGGCGCACGGCCAGGCGGATCACCGGCTCGCCGACGCGGGCGACCAGGCGCTTGAACGCGCCCGGCGCATCGGCGCGGGTGAGGTCGTTGATCTGCACGATGCGGCCGGTGAGCATCAGGCCCCAGGTCGAGGCATTGACCAGCACCGAATCGCTGCCGCCAAGATGCTTTTCCCAGTCGGCGTCGCCCAGCTTGTCGCGGATCAGCTTGTCGGCGGTTTCCTGGTCGGGAATACGCAGCAGCGCTTCGGCCACGCACATCAGCAGCACGCCTTCCTCGCTGCCCAGGTCGTATTGGCGCATGAAGGCTTCGATGGCGCCCTGGTCGTGGGCGCGCACGCGCACGCGGCTCACCAGGTCGGCGGCCAGTGCCTGCACCTTGGCCTGTTCGGCGGCCGGCAGGCGGGCCTGTTCGAGCAACTCGCGGACGTGTTCGGTCTCGTCCTTCAGCCAGGCGGCGGTGATTGCCGCGCGCAGCGCGGAGGGCGCCGGCGGCAGCTCGGGGGAGAGCAGGGACGGCGGCGGTGGTTGGCCGCCGGGGGCGGTGTCGGGCAAGGCGCTCATGGGGATGGCAAGGGCAGGGAAACCGGCGCCATTCTAGGAGCGAGGGCACCGGCCGCACTTGAAGGGAAACGACGCCCGGGGCGCCGTTTTCTGCATGGACGCAAACCGGCCCTCCGCGTGCGGTGCGTCGCGAAATGATTGATTTGCCGGGGCTTTCTGGTTGCAGTGCAACATCGCCCGTGGCACCGGAATGCTTGCCGGGCTCGCTCGGGCAGGGCTACCATCGAATCGTTCTCCGCGGCTTGGAGCACGGTCGCGACATGATCGAAGTGTTGCCGTCCAGCGTCGATGGTGTGGCCATGCAGCTTCGGCTGCGGCCACCACGGGCGATGACGGCCCGGCAATTCGTCATGTTGTTCGGCGTGCTGGCGGGGCTGATGTGGCTGGCGGCCGGATTGGGGTGGTGGGCCGGCAACGTCTTCGCCCCGGTGTTTGCCTTGTTGTATGGCGTGTTGGTGGCGGTAGCGCTGCGCTGTTCCTGGCGCAGCGGCGAACGCGAAGAAGCGATCCGGGTGGGGCCGGCCGCAGTCCAGGTCTTCCCTTCTCCCGGTTCGCCGCCGGCGTTCCAGGCGCATCCGCATTGGGTGCGGCTCCGGATCGGCAGCGACGAAAGGGTATGGCTGGCGAGCAGTGGGCGGCAGGTCGAGGTGGGCAGTTTCCTCGGGCCGGCCGAACGGCTGCAGCTGGCGCAACAACTGCAAGGCTTGCTCGCGGCCGCTGATGGCCGTCACCGATGACGCCCACCCGATGGGCAAGGGTCTAGGCAATGAAGCAAAGCAACAGGGGTCGCTTTACCGCGTGGTACCGGGGAATGATGGCGTTGGTCGCGCTGCTGGCCACGCCGCTGGCGTGGGCGCAATCGGCCGACCCGAAGGAATGGCAGCTCAACATGGGGCGTGGCGTCACCCATACCGCGCGCATGGCCTACGAGGCGCACATGGTCGCGCTGTGGGTATGCGCGGTGATCGGCGTGATCGTGTTCGGCGCGATGGGCTATGCGATCTTCGCCTTCCGCAAGTCCAAGGGCGCGGTGGCCGCGCAGTTCAGCCACAACACCAAGGCCGAGATCCTGTGGACGGTGATCCCGGTCATCATCCTGATCGTCATGGCCTGGCCGGCCACGGCCAAGCTGATCGCCATGTACGACCTGCGCGATTCGGAAATGACCGTGAAGGTCACCGGCTACCAGTGGATGTGGAAGTACGAGTACCTCGGCGAGAACGTCAGCTTCACCTCGCGCCTGGACCGCGAGTCCAACCAGGTGCGCCAGAGCGGCCAGGTGCCCACCGTGGCCAGCAATCCGCATTACCTGCTGGACGTGGACAACCGCCTGGTGCTGCCGGTCGATACCAAGATCCGCTTCGTGATCACCTCCGACGACGTGATCCACGCCTGGTGGGTGCCGGCGCTGGGCTGGAAGCAGGACGCGGTGCCGGGCTTCATCAACGAGGCCTGGACCAACATCGAGAAGCCCGGCGTGTACCGCGGCCAGTGCGCCGAGCTGTGCGGCAAGGACCACGGCTTCATGCCGATCGTGGTCGAGGCGCTGCCCAAGGAGGAATTCAAGCGCTGGCTGGCCTCGCGCAAGCCGGCGCCTGCCGAGCCGGCCGCGCCGGCCACTGCGCCCGCGCCGGCACCCGCCGCGCCTGCGCAGGAC
>JAEWJB010000041.1 GCA_023386795.1 Pseudomonadota bacterium | reverse complement strand
GTCCTGGGCGGCGTCGCGCGCGGCGGCCGCGGCCTGGTCGGACGCAACGCGCGCCTTGGCGGCAGCGCGATCCACTGCCTGGTCGGTGGCGGCGGCCGCGTTGTCGGCGGCCGAGGCGGCATCGCGCTTGGCCTGTTCGGCCTGCGGGCCTTGGCAGGCGGCCAGCGTCAGTAGCAGTGCGGCAGGGGTGGCGAGCGAAAGAATGAGGCGCATCGGACTTCCTTTGCTGAGGATGGGAGGCCGAGCTTAGAGCGGTGGCGGTGCAGCGCAACGTGAATCCGGCATCGGCATGGCCGGCCTGCGGGCAAAGAAAAAGCCGCCGGTTTCCCGGCGGCTTTCGAACTTGCCAGAGGCAAAGAAGTGATTACTTCTTGGCTTCTTCAGCAGCGTCCTTGGCCTGGTCGGCGGTGTCTTCCGCAGCCTTGGCGGTGTCGGCAGCCTTGTCGGCAGCGGCATCGGTGGTGGCGGCGGTGGCAGCCTGAGCAGCGTCGGCAGCGGTGTCGGCAGCGGTCGCGGCGGTGTCAGCGGCGGCCTGGGCAGCGTCGGCGGTCTGGGCGCCAGCGGCAGCAGCCTGGTCGGCGGCGGCCTGGGCGTCGGTGGCGGCTTCGTTGGCCGAAGCAGCGGCGTCCTGCGCCTGTTCCGGCTTCGAGCAGGCGGCCAGGGCCAGGCCCAGGGCCATCGCGATCAGCAGCTTGTTGATGCTCATTTGTCTCAATCCTCGTCGTTAGTTAGGCAACGCGCTATTGCGCGCCCCCAACATGATGACAAGCCAAAGACCGGTGTCAAGCGCACCCGCATTCATCTTTTGCGAGAGGGTGTGAATTCCAATCAAATCAATTCGATGGCAACGGCCGTCGCCTCGCCGCCACCGATGCACAGAGTGGCGATGCCACGCTTGCCGCCGCGCTTGCGCAACGCGTTCACCAACGTCACCACCAGGCGCGCGCCGGAGGCGCCGATCGGGTGGCCGAGCGCGCACGCGCCACCATTCACGTTGACCTTGGCCGGGTCCAGCCCGAGCTGCTTGATCGGTGCCATGGCCACTACCGCGAAGGCTTCGTTGATCTCGAACAGGTCCACGTCCTCCAGCTTCCAGCCGGTCTGCGCGACGAGTTTTTCGATCGCGGCGATGGGCGCGGTGGTGAACCACTCCGGCGCCTGCGAGAAGGTGGCGTGGCCGGCGATGCGCGCCAGCGGGGTGATGCCGCGGCGCTTGGCTTCCTCGGCGCTGAGCAGCACGGTGGCAGCGGCGCCATCGGAAATGCTCGAGGAACTGGCAGCGGTCACGGTGCCGTCCTTCTTGAAGGCCGGCTTGAGGGTCGGGATGCGGCTGATGTCCGACTTGCCCGGCTGCTCGTCCTGCGCGTACTCGACGTCGCCCTTGCGGCCGGCGACCTTCACCGGAACGATTTCGTCGTCGAACGCACCGGCCGCCTGTGCCGCCTGCGCGCGCTGCACGGACTGGATCGCGTAGGCGTCCTGTTCCTCGCGGCTGAAGCCGAACTTCTCGGCCGCCTTTTCACCGAACACGCCCATCGCCTGGCCGTCGTAGGGATTGGTCAGGCCGTCCCACGCCATGTGGTCCACCGCCTGGAAGTTGCCGTAGCGGTTGCCGGTGCGCGAGTTGGGGATCATGTGCGGCGCATTGCTCATCGATTCCATGCCGCCGGCCACCACGATGCTGGCCGAGCCGGCCTTGATGAGATCGTGGCCGAGCATGATCGCCTTCATGCCCGAGCCGCAGACCTTGTTGATCGTGGTCGCGCCGGTGGCTTCGGGAATTCCCGCGGCCAGCGCGGCCTGGCGCGCGGGCGCCTGGCCCAGGTTGGCCGGCAGCACGCAGCCCATGATGACCTCGGACACGTCCGCGGCCGGGACACCGGCCTGGTCGAGCGCCGCGGCGATGGCGGTGGCGCCGAGGGTCGGCGAGGGCACGCCGTTGAACTGGCCGAGGAACGAGCCGATGGCGGTGCGCTTGGCGGCGGCGATGACGATGTCGGTCATGGGACGGGATACCTGAGGATGTAGCCCGATTATCGGGGCCGGGCGGCATGCGCGCCAGCCGGTGCCATCGGTTTGCCGACAGGTGTCGCGCGTGGAGACATTCCGGCAAGGATCACGTATAGAAGGCCCGGGGGCTCTACCTCGCATCCAGGGAACATGGGGATGGACAAGGCGGTACTGGCGAAGACGACGCTGCTGGCATCGGCGCTGGCGGTGGCCTTGAGTGCCTGTGGTGGCGGGGGAGGCGGAAGCACCACCCGCTCGGACCCGCCGCCGACCGCGCCGCCGGTCAGCCCGCCACCGCCGCCTACCTCGCCGCCACCGCCGCCATCGCCACCTCCGCCGCCGCAGCCGGCGATCAACGCGCATCTGTCGTTGATCAATGCGCAGGGCGTGGCCTACGACGGTACCGGCCTGCGCATCGGCATCGTGGACAGCGGCGTCAATCGCAACCATCCGGCCTTGCAGGGCCGGGTCATCGCCAACTACGCCTATCTCGACCCGAAGACCAACAACCTGGCGGTGGATGACGTGGTCGGCCACGGGACCACCGTGGCGCAGCTCGCCGCCGGCAAGCCGTTCGGCAATTGGCCGGGTGGCGTGGCGCGCAACGCGCAGATCGTCTCGGCCCGCATCATCGCCGACAAGGACCCGGAGGATGATGGCTCCGGACAGGGCAACGAGGTACATGGCGCACTCGGGCTGGCGCCGATCCACGACGACCTGATCGCGCAGGGCGTCAAGATCATGAACAACTCATGGGGCGGGCTGTACTGGAACGATGCCAACGCCACCGCGCCCATCGCGGCGGAGTACCGGCCCTTCATCCAGTCCAACGGCGGGCTGGTGGTATTCGCCGCGGGCAACGAATCGCGCGCCAATCCTTCGGACATGGCCGCGCTGCCCAGCCAGGCCGGTCCGGGCGGCACGCGGCCGGCGGCCGACCTGGAGAAAGGCTGGTTGACCGTCGCCGCGCTGGATACCGCCACGCCCACGCGCCTGGAGTACTACTCCAACGCCTGCGGTGTCGCGATGCGCTACTGCCTGGTTGCCCCGGGCACGGTGATGTTCACCGGCACCCAGGACACCGCCGGAAATCCGACCTACTGGTATGGCAGCGGTACCTCGTATGCGGCGCCGCTGGTGTCCGGCGCAGCGGCGGTGGTGTGGCAGAAGTTTCCATACTTCGACAACGACCTGGTGCGCCAAACCCTGCTGGGTACGGCCACCGATCTGGGCGATCCGGGCATCGACGCGGTCTTCGGCAACGGGTTGCTCAACGTGGGCCGCGCACTCGGCGGGCCGGGGCGTCTGGACTGGGGCGACGTCAGCGTCAACCTGCCAGCGGGCCTGCAAAGCGAATGGTCCAACCCGCTGAGCGGCAGCGGCGGGGTGAATGTCGGCGGTGCCGGCGTGTTGCGCCTGACCGGCATGAGTACCTCGACCGGAAAGTTGCAGGTACGCGACAGTGCGCGCGTGGACCTGCGCAACGGGTTCGCCGCCGACGTGGTAGTGGACGCGGGCGCGAGCGCTTCGCTGGTGCGGATCATGCTGGACGGTGGCCTGGACAATCGCGGCCTGGCCCTGCTGGGGACCGACGAGGATGGCGCCGGGTCGGTCCGCATCGGTGGCACCGTGCACAACGCCGGTGAGCTTCGCCTCGGGCCGGCGGCCAGCCTCTCGATCAACGGCAACTATGTGCAGGACGCCAGCGGTCGCCTGTCGGTGATGATCAACGGGCCGAAGCTGAGCGTGAACGGCACCGCGCAGCTGGCCGGCGGGCTGTACGTGTACGGCATGCTGGGCACCTACGTCGGCGGCGCCCAGCGGCAGTACGTGATGAGCGCCGGCGGCGGGCTCGGCGGCACGTTCTCTTCCTTCGCCTATGACAGCAGCAAGCTGCTGCTCGATGCCACGGTGGGCTACGACGCCAACAACGCATGGATCGACATCACCCGCGCCGATGTCGTGGCCGCCGCGACGACCGCACTGGGCACGCCGACGCCTGCCACGCTGGCCAGCGCCACGCGCGTGGAAGCGGCATTCACCCGCCTCGACACGCCTGCGCAGGATTCGCAGGGCCACGACGCCGTGGCCGAGGGGGCAGCGAAGATCCAGCAGGTGGCCGGCGCCGCCGCGTTGCAGGCCACGCTCGATAGCCTGTCCGGCAAGCTGCACGCCGTCGCCGGCAGTGCGACGTTCGAGGGTATCGACCAGAGCCGCCGCACGCTCGCCGTGCACCTGGACGAAGTGCAGGCGCGGCAGCTTCCGGCAGGCGCGTGGATGCGCGAGACCGGCGGCCTTGGGCAATCCGGGGGCGCGGGGGCGTTCGACCTGCGCGGCTGGATGGTCGGCCAGGACGTACGCGTGGGCGAAGGCATCGTCGGCTATGCGTTCGGCGAGAACCGCGCTTTCAGCCAGGTCGCCGAAAGTGGTGACCGCGGGCGTGACCGCCAGACCCAGGCGCAGGTCTATGGCGGCTGGACACGCGGCGGCTTCTACGCGCTGGGCCAGCTCGGCGCAGGCCACTACGCGCGTGATCTCGACCGCCAGCTGCGGTTGGGCGATGCCTGGTTCGGCACCAGCAGCCGCTATGACGGCCAGTTTTCCAGTGCGGGCGTGGAAGGCGGCTTCCGTTTCGCGCTGGGCGCGCGGCTGAGCCTGACGCCATACGCCGGCTTGCAGTACGCGAGCGTGGAGACGCCCGCATTCGCCGAGCAAGGCGGGTTGGGTTACGGCCTGCGCAGCGAAGGAGGCACCACCACGCGCACCACCGCGCTGGGCGGTTTGCGTGCCGGTCTGGCGCGGGGTGGCTGGGACTGGAATGCCTACGCCGAATGGCAGCAACCGCTCAGCCAGCACGGCGACACGCTGCAGGCCAGCTTCACTGGCGTGGAGGCGTGGGCACCGCTGCAGTTGCTCGACGACGGCAGCGCGACGTTGTTCGGCGCATCGGCCACGGCACGCTTGTCCGCACGCGCGCGCATGTCGCTGGCCTACGACCAGCGCGTGGGCAGCAACCCCGCCCGCGCGTGGTCGCTGCGTTACGCGTTCGGTTTCTGACGGGGATCGCGCCGCGCCGGCATGGCGCCGGCGCGGCGGAAAAGCTCAGCGCTCGTTGCGCAGCTTGTTGATGAAGCGCGGCGCGGTGCGTCCCAGCGGCAGCTTGAGCTTGCCGATGGCGCCGATGCGCGCCTCGGCCATGCGGTCGGCGGCCAGCTGCGGCGGGATGTCCTCGCGCGAGGACAGCGCGAACACCTTTTCCAGGTTGTGGTAGATGCTGCGGATCAACCGCATCGCCCGTTCGCGGTTGTAGCCGTCGATCTCCAGCGACACGTTCATCACGCCGCCGGCGTTGACCACGTAGTCGGGCGCGTAGAGGATGCCGCGGCGGTGCAGTTCCTCGCCGGTGGCCGCGTCGGCCAGCTGGTTGTTGGCGGTGCCGCAGATGATGCCGGCCTTCAGGCGCGGCAGGGTGTCCTGGTTGATCGCCCCTTCCAGCGCACATGGCGCGAACACGTCGGCGGCCACTTCGTAGATTTCGTCCGGCTTCACCGCCTCGGCGCCGTATTCGCTGACCGCGCGCTCCACCAGCGCGGCGTCCAGGTCGGTGACGATGAGCTTGGCGCCGCGTTCCTTGAGCAGCTTCACCAGTTCCATACCGATGTGGCCCAGTCCCTGGATGGCGATGCTGGCCTTGCTGACTTCCTCGTGGCCGAGCTTGCGGTTGAGCGAGGCCATCAGCGCCTGCAGCGCACCGTAGGCGGTGAACGGCGCCGGGTCGCCCGAGCCGCCGTGGGCCTGGTGCACGCCGGTGACGTATTCGCTCTCCAGGTAGATCTGCTCCATGTCGTTGACGTCGGTGCCCACGTCCTCGGAAGTGATGTAGCGCCCGCCCAGCGATTCGACGAAATGGCCGAAGGCGCGGAACAGCACTTCGGACTTGTCGGTCTTGGGGTCGCCGATGATCACCGCCTTGCCGCCGCCCACGTTGAGCCCGGCCAGGGCGTTCTTGTAGGTCATGGTGCGGCTCAGGCGCAGCGCGTCGTTGATCGCCGCCTCGCTGCTGGGGTAGGGCCGCATGCGCACGCCTCCCAGCGCCGGCCCGAGGACGGTGCTGTGCAGGGCGATGATCGCGCGCAGGCCGGCGTCCTTGTTGTGGCAGAAGACGACCTGTTCGTGGCCGCTGGTGTCGAGCGTTTCGAAAAGCATGGGGTGGGCTCCGAGGGCGGACGCGATCGCGTGCAGCGGCCGAAACTTTGCCTGTGGCAGGGGGCGAAAACAAAAAAGCGACGATGGCGGATGGGATCCTCAGCGTCGCTTGCGCGCATTCTAGACCACCCCGGTGCATTCATGCAGCGGCGGCCGCAGGCCTTGCCGGCGCTAGATCTCCCGGTATGGACGCTCGCGGAGCCACAGCGTGCCCAGCCATTTCTCGCCGCGCACGACCGGCAGGCCGGCGTGCAGCGAGTCCGGGAGCGGATGGCCCCGGGCGTCCAGGTTGTCGAAGACCACCACGCGCCCCGCGCGCGGGGACACCTTCACGCTGGCGACGGGGAACGCGGTCTCGCCGCCCGCCTGCACGTCGTTGAGGTACACGCACAGGGTGCGGCGGCGGTTGCCGGCGTCGGGCCGGTCCTCGCGCAGCGCGGCCGGAGGAAGGTAGTCGCGGTGCGGACGGTATTCCTGCCCGGGGGCATAGCACAGGATGGACATGGCCTCCGCGTGCCGCAGCGGCATGCCGGCCACGGCCGCCAGGCGCTGCTGGATGCGGCGGGCGGCATGGTCCTCGATCACGCGGTCGACGGTGGCGCTGCGGCTGGTGCGCACCGCCTGCACGTGGCGACCGTCGGCACCGTCGCCGAAGACCTGGGAACGCCGCAGGTGCGGACGCATCAGCGCGACCAGCAGACGGCATTCGTCGGCGCTCAGCACGCCGTCGGCCACCGCGATCCATGGGGCGTCGTGCAGCACGCGCAGCGGCGTGGGCGCGTCGGGCGTGACGGCCGGCAACGCGGGCAGGCCGTGGTCGGCCAACTGGCGGTGCAGGCTCGCGGCCAGTGCCGGGTCGGCGGGCATGCCT
>JAEWJB010000002.1 GCA_023386795.1 Pseudomonadota bacterium | reverse complement strand
CGGCATGCGCGACCAGAAGTCGGGGACGGTGCGCCTCAAGGGCACGCCGCTGTCGCTCGAGGGCGATGACGGCGCGCACCGCGCCCGCAAGGCCGGCCTCGCGCACGTGCCCGAGGACCGCCAGCGCATGGGCCTCGTCACCTCGTTCGAGGAGTGGGAAAACGCCATGCTCGGCTACGAGGACGACCCCGCCTACGGCAAGGGCGTCCTGCTGGACATCCCCGCCGCCCGGGCGAAGGCCCGCGAGCGGATCAAGCAGTTCGACATCCGCCCCGACAACGAGCGGCTGAAGACGGCGAACTTCTCCGGCGGCAACCAGCAGAAGATCGTGCTGGCGCGCGAAATGTCGTCCAATCCGGATGTGCTGATCGTCGGCCAGCCAACGCGCGGCGTCGATATCGGGGCCATCGAGTTCATCCACAACCAGATCATCAAGATGCGGGACGCAGGCAAGGCAATCCTCCTCGTCTCGGTCGAGCTCGATGAAATTCGCTCGCTCGCCGACCGCATCCTGGTGATGTTCGACGGCCACATCGTCGGCGAAGCCGACCCCGCTACGGCCACCGAGGGCGAGCTGGGCCTGATGATGGCCGGCGTCACCGACAAGCAGGCCGCCGCCGGTGCGCGCGTCGCGGTCGAAGGAAAAGTGGAATGAGCTCCGCCATCCTCAGGCCGCTGCCGCGCTGGGCCGACGTCATCCTGCTGCCGCTGCTCAACCTGCTGCTGGCCTTCGTGATCTCGGGGCTGGTGGTGCTGGCCATCGGGCAGGACCCGCTGGCGGCGCTCAACGCCATCACCACCGGCGCCTTCGGCAACGGCTACAATATCGGCTACACGCTCTACTACTCGACCAACTTCATCTTCACCGGCCTCGCGGTGGCGGTGGCGGCGCATGCCGGCCTGTTCAACATCGGCGGCAACGGCCAGGCCTATATCGCCGGGCTCGGGGTCATCGCCGTGGCGCTGCCGCTGCAGGCGCTGCCGTGGTGGCTCACCTTCCCGGTCGCCATCATCGCCGGCGGCGCCGTCGGCGGCCTCTGGGGCTTCATCCCCGGCTGGCTGCAGGCCAAGCGCGGCAGCCACGTCGTCATCACCACCATCATGTTCAACTTCATCGCCTCGGCGATCATGGTCTACATGGTCGTCAACGTGCTGAAGCCGCCGGGTGGCCTCGCGCCCGAATCCGCGATGATCGCCGCCGAGGGGCGCATGCCCAAGCTCGGCACCTTCATCCCGTGGTTCAAGAACACCGACGTCAACTTCACCCTGCTCTTGGCGCTGCTCTGCCTCGCCGCTGCCTACGTGCTGATCTGGCACACCCGCTTCGGCTTCGCCATGCGCGCGCTCGGCCAGAACCCGACCGCCTCGACCTATGCCGGCATCTCCAACTCGCGCGTCATCATGATCGTGATGACGCTGTCGGGCGCGCTCTCCGGCATGGTGGCGGTCAACCAGGTCGTCGGCGTGCAGTACCGTCTCGTGCTCGACTACGTCGCCGATGCCGGCTTCGTCGGCATCGCGGTGGCGCTGATGGGGCGCAACCACCCGGTCGGCATTCTCTTCGCCGCCCTGCTGTTCGGCGCGCTCTACCAGGGCGGCAACGAGCTGCAATACGTG
Source organism: Pseudomonadota bacterium (assembly GCA_023386795.1). Taxonomy (GTDB): domain Bacteria; phylum Pseudomonadota; class Gammaproteobacteria; order Xanthomonadales; family Xanthomonadaceae; genus Stenotrophomonas_A. The sequence goes on along the minus strand of JAEWJB010000002.1, from coordinate 1,180 downwards.
ATCCCGGGGCTGTCGAAGGAAATGGTGGTCGTCATCCAGGCCCTGGTGATCCTCTTCACCGGCGCCATGGAGGGGCTGTTCCGCCCCGGCCTGCAGCGGGTCTTCGCAGCCGTGCAGCCGCGGCAGAAGTCCGAGGCGATCAAGCGCAACACCGTGAAGTCGGAGAGCTGAGTTGGATCTCGCCATCGTCCTCTCCACCCTCGACGCCTCCATCCGCCTCTCGACCCCGCTGCTGCTGGCCTGCCTCGCCGGGCTCTATTCGGAGCGCTCCGGCGTCTTCGACATCGGCCTCGAAGGCAAGATGCTGATGGCGGCGTTCGCGGCGGCCGCCATCGCGACGGTCAGCGGCAATGTCTGGCTCGGCCTGCTGGCCGGCCTTGCCATCTCCATCATGACCTCGCTGCTGCAGGGCGCCGCGGCGATCACGCTCAAGGGCAACCAGCTGATCGCCGGGGTGGCCATCAACATGCTGGCGGCCGGCCTCACCACCTTCCTCGGCATCCAGTGGTTCGGGCAGGGGGGGCGCACCCCGCAGCTCAAGGCGGGCGAGCGCTTCACCGACATCACGCTGCCCTTCGCCGATGTGCTGGCCCCGGTGCCGGTGGTGGGCCAGATCTATTCGGAGCTGATCTCCGGCCACAACCTGCTGGTCTATATCGCCTTCATCACCGTGCCGGTCACCTGGTTCGTGCTCTACCGCACCCGCTTCGGGTTGCGCCTCCGCGCCGTGGGCGAGAACCCCAAGGCCGTCGACACCGCCGGCATCTCGGTGATAGCGCTGCGCTACCAGGCGGTGATCATAACCGGCCTGCTCTGCGGCTTCGCCGGCGCCTTCTTCTCGATCGCGCAGGGCTCCGGCTTCGGCAACAACATGACCGCCGGCAAGGGCTTCATCGCGCTCGCCGCGCTGATCTTCGCCAAGTGGAAGCCGGTGCCGGCAATGTTCACCTGCCTGCTGTTCGGCTTCCTCGATGCGCTGCAGATCCGCCTGCAGAGTGCCGAGATCCTCGGCATCAGCGTGCCGGTGCAGGCCATCCAGGCGTTGCCCTACGTGCTCACCGTGGTGCTGCTGGCCGGCTTCATCGGCAAGGCGGTCGGTCCCCGGGCCGGCGGCGTGCCCTACACCAAGGAACGCTAGCGATGTTGCCAAGCGCCGAGGTCGCCGGGGTCCTCCACCGCA
>JAEWJB010000140.1 GCA_023386795.1 Pseudomonadota bacterium | reverse complement strand
GGGCCGTTTCGGGACCGTAGGCGACATGGATGTCGCCTACGAGCCTCCATGGATGGATTCACGGCGTGTCCCGAAACGGCCCCACCCCCGCTGGCCGTGCAAGGCAAACGAAACAGCCGATCAACATCGCAGGCCACCCCGGCAACCAGCAAGCGGGCAACCCATAAAACAAGAAGGGCGGCCCTCAGGCCGCCCCACAAACAAAAACTTTCTTACCCCTTCCGCCACCGCGCCAAGGCGCGCCCCAGCAACTCGAGCCCTTCCGCCACTTCGGCATCGGTGATGTTCAACGCCGGCACGAAACGCAACACGTCCGGCCCGGCCTGCAGGGCCAGCAATCCTTCCGCAGCCGCGGCGTCCAGGATGGCCCCGGCCTGCCCGGCATAAGCGGGCGCCAGCACCGCGCCGAGCATCAGCCCGCGTCCGCGCACCTGCGAAAACACCCCGGTCTCGGCGCCCAGCTTCTCCAGCCCGGCCCGCAGCGACGCCGACTGCCGCGACACGTTCGAAGCCATCTGCGACGACCCCAGCTTGCGCAACGCCACCCGCGCCACCGCGGCAGCCAGCGGGTTGCCACCGAACGTCGTGCCGTGCGCACCGAACTGCATCGTCTCGGCCACCTTCGGTCCCGCCAGGCACGCGCCGATCGGGAAACCGCCACCCAGCGCCTTGGCCAGGGTGACGATGTCCGGCGTCGCCTCGTCCTGCCAGAACGCGAACAGCGTCCCCGTGCGCCCCATCCCGGCCTGGATCTCGTCCAGCACCATCAGCGCGCCATGGTGGTCGCACAACTCGCGCACCCGGCGCAGGAAGCCCGGCTTGGCCGGCGTCACGCCGCCCTCGCCCTGCACCGGCTCCAGCATCACCGCAGCCACGTCGCCGGCAGCCATCGCCGCTTCCAGCTGCGTTTCGTCATTGAAATCGCAGTAGCGGAAGCCGCCGGGCAGCGGCTCGTAGCCCTCCTGGTACTTCGGCTGCGCGCCGGCGGTCACCGCCGCCAGCGTGCGGCCATGGAAGCTGCCGCGGAACGTGACGATCACGCGCTGCTGCGGCGGACGGCCCTGCGCGCTGGCCCACTTGCGCACCAGCTTGATCGCGCACTCGTTGGCTTCAGCGCCCGAGTTGCACAGGAACACGCGCTCTGCAAAGCGCGAGGCCTCCACCAGTTCCTCGGCCAGCCGCAGCGGAGGTTCGCTGTAGAACACGTTGCTGGTGTGCCAGAGCTTGCCGGCCTGTTCCACCAGCGCCGCATGCAGGTCCGGGTCGTTGTGGCCCAGCCCGCACACCGCGATGCCGGCAGCCAGGTCCAGGTATTGCCGGCCCTCGCTGTCCCACAAGCGCACGCCCTGGCCACGCTCCAGCACGACCTGGCGCGGGCGGTAAACCGGCAGGTAGTAGTGGGACAGGGACAGCAGCTGGTCGGTGTTCTCGGTCATGGCGGCAGGAATGGCGGGAAAGGGGGGCATTCTCGCGCATTCGGGCCGGACGCGGGGGATCACCGCTCAGGCACAATGCCCGCATGCGACCCTTCTCCGACCCGCAGCTCAACCCGGCCACCGAAGCAGGCTGGCGGCGACGCTGGTTCGACATCATCTACCGCCACGACAGCGGACCGGAACGCAATTTCGACCTGCTGCTGATCTACGCCATCCTCGCCAGCATCCTGGTGGTGATGATCGACAGCGTGCAGTGGATCCACAACCGCTGGGCCAACTGGTTCTACGTGGTCGAATGGATCTTCACCATCGCCTTCACCGCCGAATACGTGTTGCGCCTGGCGGTGGTGAAACGGCCGCTGCGCTACGCGGTGAGCATATGGGGCATCATCGACCTGGCCTCGATCCTGCCCACCTACCTGTCGTTCTTCATCCCCGGCGCGCAAAGCCTGCTGGTCGTGCGCGTGCTGCGGATCCTGCGCCTGTTCCGCATCCTCAAGCTCACCCGCTACGTGGAAGAAAGCGGCGTGCTGATGCAGTCGCTGTGGCGCAGCCGGCGCAAGGTGCTGGTATTCCTGTTCACCGTGCTGACCATCACGGTGATCGCCGGCGCGCTGATGTACCTGATCGAAGGCCCGCAGAACGGGTTCACCAGCATCCCCACCAGCATGTACTGGGCGATCGTGACGATGGCCACGGTCGGCTTCGGCGACGTGGTGCCGCAGACCACCCTCGGCCGCTTCGTCACTTCGGCGCTGATCCTCATCGGCTACAGCATCATCGCCGTGCCTACCGGCATCTACACCGCGGAGTTGGCCAGCACGATGCGCGAGGCCGAGGACGCCCACCGCCACGACAACCGCGGCTGCCCCCATTGCGGGCTGGAAGGCCACGACCGCGACGCGCTGTTCTGCCGCCGCTGTGGCACGCAGCTGCCGGCGCCGCTCAATCCGCTGCCGCCGGTCGGTTAATCGAGGAACAGGTCCGGCAACAGCGGCGCGGACGGGTCCATCGCGTAGACGGACAGGTCGGTGATGCCGGCCTGCGCGAGGACGTCGTCGTCGATCAGGAACTGTCCGCTGAAACCCGCGGCGGGTCGCGTCAGCACCGCGTGCGCGGCATCGGCGATGATCTCCGGGCGGCGGCCATTGCGCAGGTCCACGCCGGGAATCATGTTCAGCGCATCGGTGGCAATCAGCGTGCGCGGCCACAGCGCGTTGACCGCCACGCCCTGCGGGCCGAACTCGCCGGCCAGGCCCAGCGTGACGAAGCTCATGCCCATCTTGGCCAAGGTGTAGCCGGTATGCGGCGCCCACCACTTCGGGTCGAGCGAGGGCGGCGGCGCCAGCGTGAGGATGTGCGGGTTGGGCGCCTGCAACAGGTGCGGCAGGCAGGCCTGCGCGCACAGGAAGCTGCCACGCGCATTGACCTGTTGCATCAGGTCGAAGCGCTTCATCGGCGTGTCCAGCGCACCGCGCAGCCAGATCGCGCTGGCGTTGTTGACCAGCGCGTCGATGCCGCCGAACGCGTCGACGGTGGCGGCGACCGCGGCGCCGACGGAATCCTCGTCGCGGATGTCGCAGCGCAGGGCCAGCGCGCGCCCGCCGGCGGCCTCCACCTCCGCCGCGACGGTGTGGATGGTGCCCGGCAGCTTCGGGTTCGGCACGTCCGACTTCGCCGCGATCGCGATGTTGGCGCCGTCGCGCGCGGCGCGCAGCGCGATGGCCCGGCCGATGCCGCGGGATGCGCCGGTGATGAACAGGGTCTTGCCGGACAGGGTGGCCATGGTTTGCTCCTCGGATTGCGCCAAGCATAATCCGCTCC
>JAEWJB010000137.1 GCA_023386795.1 Pseudomonadota bacterium | reverse complement strand
GGCGTGCGCGGCGCGGGGCGTTGCGCCAGCACGTGCTGCAGGTGGCGCTGCACGTCCTCTGCCGGGCTCTCGATGTCGATGAAATCGCGCACGCCCGCCCGCATCGCCGCCAGCAGGATCGTGCCCTGGTCGGCACCTGCCGCGCCCACCGCCACCAGCGGCAGCTCGGGCATCAGCGCCAGCAACTGGCGCGCGAGGTCGGAGGAGTACTGCGCGTTGGCGCTGCTGTAGTCCAGCAGCACCATCACCCAGCTGGTCTGCTGGGCCACCAGCAGGGAGGGCGCGATGTCGCGGCTGTCCAGCCACGCGACGTCGGCAAAGCCGGCCAGCTTGGCGGACATGCGCGCATGGTGGCGATTGTCCGGCGCGTACATCAGCACGCGGGGGGGCGTGTCCGGGGCGCGTCGCGTCATGGGCGTGACCGTGGCCATGGCTGTCAGCGCGAGAAGCCGGGCAGCGCGTCGGGGCCGGCCGGATGCAGCAGCCACGCGCCCCAGACCGGCAGCTTGCCTTGCGATTCGCGGTCGCCGGGCAGCGGGATGTCGGTGCCACGGGCGATGGGCCGCACCAGGTGCGGCGTGACCACGATGACCAGCTCCTTTTCCTGCTTGGTGTAATTCAGGCTGCGGAAGAACGAGCCGATGATCGGCAAGTCGCCCAGCAGCGGCACCTTGTCCACGGTGGAGCTCAACGTGTTGCTCACCAGCCCGCCGATGACGAAACTCTCGCCATCGCCCAGCTCCACGGTGGTGTCGGCGCGGCGGGTGGAGATCGAGGGAATCTGCACGCCGTTGTAGGACAGGCCATTGGCGTAATCCAGGTCGCTTGCTTCCGGCGCCACCTTCAGTGCGATGCGGTCGCCTGCCAGCACCGTGGGCGTCACCGTCAGGCCGATGCCGAACGGCTTGAACGTCACCGTGGTGGTGCCCAGCCCCTGCGGTTCGAGGATCGGCAGCTCGCCGCCGGCGAGGAAGTTCGCGCTCTGTCCCGACAAGGCCACCAGCGTCGGCTCGGCCAGCACGCGCGCCATGCCGTTGCGCTGGAGCAGGTCGATATTCGTGTCCCACTTGTGGGTCAGCGAGCCGGCGACCAGCTGGAACGCCGAGGACAGTGGATTGCTGCTGCCGTCGCCACCCGAGGCGCTGTTGCTCGGCGGCGTGATGCCATAGCTGAAGCCGCCATTGGTGTTGCGGAACTGGATGCCGATCTGGCGCAGCACGCTCTTGTTGAACTCGACCACCTTGACCTCGACCTGCACCACGCCGCCGGTGGCGACAGCGGAGGTATCGATGACCTTGGCCGCATCGCCCGTGGTGGCCACCGCGGCCTGCCGTGCGCGTTCGTGTTCGAGCATCGAATCGCTGCTCCCCTGCAACAACGCGAGGCCGTCGGAGACCGTCAGGCCCAACGGCTGCGATTGCAGCAGGTCTTGCTGCACCGCGCTGCGCACGGTGACCTGCAGCCGCTGCGGGGCAGACTGGCCGCGCCGCCACAGCAGCAGCGTGGTCTGGCCGGCCTGCTTGCCGACCAGCAGCGCCTGCTGGCGGTTCTTCATCGTCACCAGGTCGGCCACGGACGGGTCGGCGATCGCCACCCGCTCCAGGTCGGCCGGCAACGTCCACGGGCGCTGCTCGTGCGTCTGCAGGTTCACGGCGGCGTCCTCGCTGGCCAGCGCCGGCACCGCGCAGGCCAGCGCAAGCGCCACGGCGAGCAGCGCATCACGCACACGGGGAGAGGAGCGGAATCGGGTCATGGGCACTCGCGCACGGTCACGGAGGAGAAAGCGCGCCAGCCTGCGTGCCGCGGATGATCACCAGCGGCGGCGCAGCGGGGCGGCGGGGCGCCGGCGTGCGGCGGGCGGTCAAGGCATCGGGCGTGGCAGGTGCGTCGTCGTGGCCGGCCAGCGCATTCGCGTCGATGCCGGCATACGCGTTGTTTTCCGGCGAAGCGGCGGCTTCGCGGAGTTCCGGGCTCAGATCCAGGCGCGGCTTGAGCACGTTGCGCGGGCGCGGGAACAGCGATTCGTCGGGGCTGCCGTTGTCGGAGGGGTGGCGAAGGGCCAGGAACAGCTTGCCGTCCTGGGCGGCCAGCAACAGGCGATTGGCTTGTTCCACCGGAACGGCGAGCACCGCGCTGCGGGCCGGCTGCGGGCCGGCGGTGGAGGCCGTGCTGCCGCTTTCCCGGGCGGCGATCGCGTCGGCGCGCGCATTGCCGCCGCTCGAACTGGCTGCCGTGCCGCCGTCCTGCGGCGCGGGCGGCTGGCCCAGGTCCTGCGCGCCATAGCTGAGCACGCGCAGGCGCGAGAGCAACAGGCGGTTCTGGCTGTCGTCGCCGTCGCGGGCGCGCGACTTGAGATTCATGAAGACGTCCACGTAATCGCCGGGCGCCACGCGGTTGCCCGCACCGGCCAGCTCGTCCACCGGCACGGCGATGGCACGTTCGCCGGGTTGCAGCGCCAGCGCCAGGCCACGCGCCAGCAGCGAAGCGTTGATCACCGCGCCGGCCGCCACCGGAGTGGAGAGCACCTTGCCGACGAGTGCGCTCGGTTCGGCGTAGCCATCCGGCGGCATCGTCTCCACCTCGGCCACGCGCAGGTCGTTGGCATCGAGCGGCTCGCCCGCCGGCAGGTCGCGCGCAGCCACCAGCACCTGTGCATGCGGGCTTGCCGGCGCGAGCGACATCGTCGGCGTGGGCCCGGCGGCGTGCGAACGGCTACGCAGGCCGAGCAGCATCGCCGACAGCAGGAGCACGGCCGCGAAGGCAACCAGCAACAGGGCGGCGAGGCGGGTGGCTTTCTGCATGGACGCGCTCCGTGGTGTCAGTGGCCCAGATCGAGTTGTGCCGTGGCGACGCTGCTCAGGGGCGTGCCGATGGTCCAGCCGTACAACCTGCCGGTACCGGGGATGAAGGGGTGTTGGTCGTAGTCGTAGCTCACCGTCACGCGCATGCACTGGCGGTCGGCGCTGCCCAGGCAGGCGAACGGCTGTGACACGGCGATCGGCGAACCGGCCGCGCTCGCGCAGTCCGGCGTCTGGCGGGCGTATGCGAGCAGCCAGCCCATCGACTCGCGCGCGGCCATGCACGCGGCGGCGCGCCGATCGGCGGTGGAACCGTAACGCAGTGCGGCACGCGCGCCTTCGGCCGCCGCCAGGCTCAGCGATTGCTGCGCGGCGAAGATCAGCACGCCGCTGAAGGTCGCCAGGATCAGCGGCAGGATGCCCAGCAGCAGGAGCAGGGCATACTCGAGGCTGACCACGCCACGCATGCGGCGCTTCGGGACGAATGCGTGCTTCATGCGCCGGGCCCTCCCGGCAGGATCACCAGCAGCGTGGCCAGCGCGAGATAGGTGGCATAGGGAATGCCGCGGCGGCCGCCGCGCGCCGCAAGCATGCGCTGGCGCGGTGGCCACAGGTGCAGCCGCGCCTGGGTGTTCTCCAGCGCGAAGCGCAGCGGCAGCGGCATGCGCGCGCTCATCCCGGGCGCTGCCAGCACGGCCATCGCATGCACGCCGGCCAGCAGGCTGGCGATGATCCATACCGGCAGCAACGGCGCCGCACCACCCAGCAGTGCCCCGAGCACGGCGAAGAACTTCACATCGCCCGCGCCCATCCAGCCGACCGCATAGCACGGAAGGAGGATCGCCGCGCACGCCATGCCCAGGCCGGCGTGGGCCCAGCGCGCCGCGTCGGCGCCTTGCCAGGCCATCAACACGGCCAGGATGGCCAACGCCGCCAACAACCAGCGGTTGGACACCCTGCGTGCGTACAGGTCGCTCGCGGCGACCTGCACGCACAGCGCACAGGTGAGCAGGACGACGGCGGTATCCATGCGGGCGGTGGCGCGTGCGGCCGGTCAGGTCGAGGAGGTCGCGTCCTTGCCGGCGTCGTCGATCGCCGTGGACAAGGTTTCGAACAGCTTCTTGAAGAACGACTGGATCGCCGGCGCGGCGAAGATCATCAATGCCCCGGCGACGATGGCGGCCAGCAGGCCATACTCGAGCGCGGTGACGCCGTCTTCTTCCCGCAGGAAGCGTTGGATCGAGCGAATCATCGGTTTTTCTCCTTGCACGTGCCCTGCGTGATCAAGGCCGCGCCAGTCGGACAGGGCGTCAACCGCCCGGCGCGTGGAGTGGCGAGGAGAGGCGTGGCCGCCATGGCCGCACGTACCCGGCGGGTCGTGCGCGTCATTTGAATAGTGGTCCCCGTGCTTTCCATTGCACTCCCCTCTACTGCCTCGAGGCTTCTTTCCTCGATAGCAGACATGCTCTGGCAATCACTTCGGCGCTAATACGCAAAATCGGCAGAAGCAATATGCAAAATCGGCACAAGTGCACGATGTTCTGTGAGTGCAATCACGGAACAATTTTTCGTATGGTTAAATGCATCAGAGAGCAGATGAAATTTGAAGATTCCTTCACGCATGCTCCGGTTCTGATAATTAAGTTATTCCAGCAGTTGCCGATGCGGTGGAGACTCCAGGCGCGAGCTTGGCTTGGAGCTTGCAGGAAGAACGGCTATCCGTTCGGGCGCTCCGCCGCGCCATTTGAGGAGATAAATGGGGGGGCTGGTTATGGGGGGTGCCGACGGCGCCCAGCTCGGCACATTCGATCTGGTGAACCTCTCCGGTTTGCTGCGGGTGTGCGACGTGGAGTTGGTCTTGCTGGATGGGAACGGCCCGAAAGCGGCGGTGCACAGCGTTGTGCACGATGAAGCGCTTTTTTGCACGATCAAAACCGGCTTCACCGGGCGGGGGCGCTTCATGTTGCCGCTGGACTGGTGCCTGATCGGCTGCATCCACCGCACCGAGGAATCGGCCAGCTGGTGCCACGGCGCGCCGCTGTCCAACGGCAGCCTGATGACGCTTACCCCCGAAGGCATCAGCGAGTTCGTGCTCAGTGCCGACAGCTGGGTCACGCTGGTGATGGTGCCTTTCAAGCGGCTGCGCCAGAAGTTCAGCGAATTGCACCTGGGCGACATCGCCTCGCCCGGGCAGGCCACGGCGCACCTGCACCTGCCGGCGGACCATCCGCTTTGCCATTACTACGCAGGCCTGGAAGCGCGCATCAGTGCCGGCTACGCCGCCATGCAAGGGCTGTCGCTGGACGAGGTGCTCGAGCAGCACGTGCGCTGCATCGTCGATTCGGGCCACTACGACCGCGCGGTGAGCGGGCGTGGACGGCGGACGCACTACATGATCCTGCGCCGGGCCGAGGAGTTCATGCGGATGAACCTGCGCCACAACATCTACATGAATGAGATCTGCGATGCGGCCGGCGTGAGCGAGCGTGCGTTGCGTTACGCGTTCGACGACCTGCTGGGTATTTCGCCCAACCGCTATCTGTCGATGCTGCGCCTGTGCGCGGCGTGCCGGGGGCTTTCCTCCGCCGACGCCGGACGCAAGTCGGTCAAGGCGATCGCGTTGAGTTGCGGGCTGTGGGATCTCTCCCGCTTCGCCGAGAACTATCGCCGCGTGTTCGGCGAACTGCCGCGCGACACGCTGATGCGCCGTTCCGGGGTGCAGGAATCGGTTTGATGCACGGATTCGGCATGGTTGCAGAAAACGTGCATGTCGTTGCCGGAATTCGACAGCACTTTGCCAGATTGGCGGAATCGCCTGCCGGAATGGAGTAAATCGCGGCGCGCCGCCACGGCGTAATGCCTCCCACGGAAGACATCGAAGCGCGATGTCTCCGCATCCAAGGGAGCGCATCATGAATCGCATCTACCGGCTGGTGTGGAGCCATGCCCTGAACGCCTTTGTGGTGGTGTCCGAACTGGCGACCACGCAGGGCAAGAAACACTCGGTCACGCACGACGCGCGGCGCGGCAGGAGGGCGTCGCCGCTCTTGCTCACGCTCGGCCTGCTCGGCAGTTGGGCCGGGACCGCCCGTGCCGGCGATCCGCGCCTGGACGAACTGCTGAGCCTTGCCGACAAGTACGCGCCGACGGTATCGAGCGGCGTCGATGCGTCACCGAGCGCGCCATCGGCCGCGCGCGTGCGCATCGCCGCCGATCCCGCCGTGGCGATCTCCCTGAGTTCCACGACGTCGCCTTCGTCGTCGGCCGCTGCGCCCCCTCGGCCGGCGACGTTGGCGGCGTCTCTTGATACGGGCCTGCTTGCCGGCTCGCTGCAGGGCGGCGCGGAGGTTCGCGCGCAGCTCTCCGCGGTGCGCGCGGCGGCTGATCTCGGCTTGACCGTGACCGCCGATGACCTGCCGCACACGCTGCGTGATGGGCTGGCCGGGCCAGCGCACGCGGTGGCGGCACGTGCCGCTGAAGTTGTGGCGCCTGCGATCGACAAAGTCGCGCCGCGCACCCGCGCCCGTGTGCAGCCGCGCGCCCAGGCGCTCGCCGCCGGGGTGGCGACCAGTGGCAGGCAGTTGGCGACGGGCGACGCCGGCAGTGCACTCGCCACCGCGGTCGCCACGCTGGCGCAGTCCGCGCAGGGCACGCTCACCGATGCGCCGGCGCTGGGCCAGGCGCTGATCGACGACAAGCGCCACCTGCTGCAGGGCACCGGCCAGGTGGTGACCTCGGTGGCCGACAAGCTGTTGCCGGGTCGCGAGAACCTGCTGGGCCCGGTGAAGGACGCCGTGGCCACGACCGTCGGGCTGGTCGAAGGTGGCGGCGATGGTGGCGTGCCTGACTCGCTCGGCGAAGTCGTCATCGGCACGACGCGCGCCATCGATGCGGGCGTGCGTGGCGTGGGCGGCAAGCTCGGGCAGGCAGTGGCCGGCGCGACGGGGTCAACCGCGCTGGGTGCCACGATCAGCGGCGTCACCACGCAGCTGGGCGGTGGCGTGAAGCAGGTGGGCGGACAGGTGGTCGCGGGCAACGTGCCGGCGGTCGTGAGCCAGGCCAACCACACGGTGCAGGGCGTGGTGGGCACCACGCTGGGCGGGTTGGACGGTGTACTCGCGGGCACCACCGGAGGCAGTGTCGGATTGACTGCCGTGGGCAGCACCGTCAACGGCGTGCTGACACAGGTTGGCGGCAGCGTGGATGGGCTTTTGAACGGACAGGCGGGCAGCGCGCAGCCGGTCGCGCAGGCATTGGTGGGCGCGGTGGGCGATGTCGTGGGCACGGTGGGTGCGACGACTGCGCAGTTGCTCTCGACCACGCCGCAGCAGACCGTGCCGGTTGCCTTGGATGGCGTGGGCCAGACGGTCGCGAACCTGGGCCAGGCGCTGGCGGCGACGCCGGCGGTGGGCGATGTGCTTGTGCATGCGGGCAGCGGGGTGCAGGAAACCGCGCAGCAGCTGGGCAGTGGCCATGTCGGCGGCGCGGTGGGCAGCGTGGCGGGCACGGCGCAGACCGCGCTGCAGGACCTGACTGCCGGGCTCGGCCAGGTCGGCAACGGCGTCGCGGGCAGCGTTGGCGCCACGCTCGGCGGCGTGGTGACGCAGACCGGCCAATTGGCCGAACAGGTCACCGGCTCATTGGGCAGCGCATTGAACTCTGCCGGTGGTGGCAGCGGTGCCGGCGCTGCGCTCGGCAATACGGTGACGCAAGTCGGCACCACGGTCGGTCAGGTCACCGACACGCTGGGTGGCGCGCTGGTCGGCGCGGGCAGCGGCAGCGGCGGCACCGGCCCTCTCGGTGCCACGCTCGGCGGCGTGGTGACGCAGACCGGCCACGTGGCCGAGCAGGTCACCGGCTCATTGGGCAGCGCATTGAACTCTGCCGGTGGTGGCAGCGGTGCCGGCGCCGCGCTCGGCAATACGGTGACGCAAGTCGGCACCACCGTGAGCCAGGTGACTGGCGCGCTCGGCGGCGCACTGGCGGGGACGGGAAGCGGCACGGGCACCGGCGGCGGCAACCCGGTCGGCAACGCAGTCACCGGCGTGCTCGGCGGCGTCACGCAGACCGTGGGCAATGTGGTCGGTAGCGTGGCCGGCAACGTGGTCAACGGCGTCACCGGGGGCATCGCGCCCGTGGTGAGCGGCGTCGGCCAGACGCTGGGCGATACCGTCGGTGCGGTCACCGGTTCGACCGCGCTGGACAACACGGTCACCGGCGCGACCGGTTCGCTCTCGAGTGGCCTCGCCCAGGTCGGCGGCGAGTTGCAGCAGGGCGATCTCGTCGGCGCGGTCGGCGCGCTCGGTAACACGATCGGCACGGTCGGCAGCGGCACGGTCACCGGCGTGACCGGCGCGGTGGGCGGCCTCACCGGTTCGACGTCCGGTACCGGCGGCCTGGGCGGCACGCTCGGCGGCGTGGTGGGCGGTATCGGCAGCGGACTGGGCAACGTCGTTGGCGGTCTCACCGGCGCCTCGCCCGCCGCCGCGCCGACGGTGCCGCCGCAGGTCGGCAGCCCCGGGCTGATCATCGGCACTGGCGGCCTGACCGGCTCGCTGGGGGGCTTGCTCGACAGCACCACCACCGGCCTGTTCGGCGGCGATGGTTACGTGCGCAATGGCGACCTGGCGGTGAGCAACGCCAACTTCCAGCAGGGCTACGCGGTCACCAACGTGCTCGGCATCCCGGTGGTGAACACCACGCCGGTCGGCACGTTGCTCGATGGCGTCGGCGGCGCGGCCACCGGCGGCAACTCGCATCTGACGCTGCTCGGCGGCGTCACCTCCGACAGCTACCTCTACAACATCAACAACGGCAATCCGGGCGGGTTGCTCGGCCTGCTGCTGCCGGACGGCTCGCCGGCCTGGGCGGGACAGTGCGCCAACCTGCTGGGCCTGGCCACCACCGATTGCTGGGCGGTCAATGCCGCGCAGGATTACCAGGTGCTGATCGGCGATGGCGCCTATTCCAACGGCTCCAAGGAAGTGGTGATCGGCACCAACGCACGCCACCAGCTCGCTGCGCAGGATGCGGACCTCGCGTTCCCGGGCGCCGGCCGCGACGATCCCGACAACCCCACCGGCGTGCCGACCGCCGACTACGACGCGCGCCTGGGCCATTCGGTGGTGATCGGCGACGACGCCACCGGCACCGCCAACGCGCAGACGCTGCTCGGCGCCGGCGCCACCTCCAACAAGGCGAACACGGTGGCGCTGGGCTATCTCTCCAATGCCGATCGCGGCGGACAGGACAACTACATGGCCTACGGACTGACCTCGGCAAGAACCTCCATCGGCGAAGTGGCGGTCGGCTCGGCCGGGCGCGAACGCCAGATCACCCACGTCGCCGCCGGCAGCGCCGCCACCGACGCGGTGAACGTCGAACAGCTGCAGGGCGCGATCAACCAGATCAACCAGGTGGACATCTTCGCGGTGACCTACGACACCGATGCCAGCGGCAACCCGGATTACTCCCGGGTCACGCTGGGCACGGTCGGCTCGGCCACCGCCACGGTGATCGGCAACCTGGCCGCCGGCGAGGTCTCGCTCACCAGTACCGAGGCGATCAACGGCGCGCAGCTCTATGCGCTGGGGCAGGGCACCTCGCTGCACCTGGGCGGGGGCTCGACGGTGGACGCCAACGGCGTGCCGACCGCGCCGACCTACGTCATCAACAACATCGGCAACGATGGCAGCGTCAGCATCGGCACCTACGACAACGTGGGCAGCGCGCTGGCGGCGATCAGCCAGTCGCTGGGCAATATCGACCCGGCCGCAGCGGATGGCCTGGCGGTGCACTATGACGCCGACGCCAGCGGCAACGCGCTGAATCACGTCACCCTGGCCGGCGACGGCACCGGCGCGGCGGTGGGCATCAGCAACGTGGCCGACGGCACCATCGCGCTGGGCAGCACCGATGCGGTCACCGGCGGGCAGCTGTTCCAGACCCATGAGGAACTCGCCGCGTTCCTCGGCGGCACCACCGCCTACGACAGCAGCACCGGTACCTGGACCGCGCCGCAGTTCGCGATCAGCAGCTTCGATGCCAACGGCAACGTCACCGTGTCCACCTACAACGACGTCACCACGGCCTTCGGCGCGGTGGACGGCTCGCTGACCAACCTCAACAACCGCGTGCGCAACATCAGCGTGAACTCCAGCCCGTACCTGGCGGTGAACTCCACCGGCGGCGCGGCCGCGGCCGATGGCAACGAGGGCGTGGCGCTGGGGCCGGATGCCAGCGCAAGCGGCGAGGGCAGCCTGGCGCTGGGCAGTGGCGCGGTCGCCAGCGCGAACGGCAGCATCGCGCTGGGCAGTGGCTCGGTGGCCAATCGCGCCAATTCGGTGTCGGTGGGCAGCGTCGGCGGCGAGCGCCAGATCGTCAATGTCGCCGCCGGCACGGTGGCGCAGGGCAGCACCGATGCGGTGAACGGCGGCCAGCTGTATGACACCCACCGCAATGTCGCCAACTACTTCGGCGGTACCACCACCTACGACAGCAGCACCGGCACCTGGACCGGCCCGAGCTTCCAGATCACCTCGGTGAACACCAGCGGCGGCACGACCACCGGCAGCTACAACAACGTCAGCTCGGCGTTCGAGGCGGTGGACGGTTCGATCGTCAACATCAACCAGCGCATCGACAACCTGCAGGACGGCGCAGGCAATGCGTACTTCTCGGTGAACTCGACCGGCGCGCCGGCTGCGGCCACCGGCGCCGAAGCGGTGGCGATCGGCCCGCAGGCCACGGCCAGCGCGGCCAACAGCGTGGCGCTGGGGGCCGGCGCGGTGGCCGACCGCGCGAACGCGGTGTCGGTGGGCAGCGCCGGGAACGAGCGCCAGGTCATCAACGTCGCCGACGGCACCGCCGCCACCGACGCGGTGAACGTGCGCCAGTTGCAGGCCTCGCAGTCCGGCACGGTGCGCTACGACACCACCAACGGGCAGACCAACTACGGCAGCGTGACCCTGGGCCAGGGCAACACCCCCACGCAGGTGCACAACGTCGCCGCCGGCACCGCCGACAACGATGCGGTGAACCTGGGCCAGCTCAAGTCCGGCATGGCCGATGCGATGGACTGGTCGAAGAACTACACCGACAGCCGCATCCAGGGCCTGGACAACCGGGCGTCGGCAGGCGTGGCCTCGGCGATGGCGATGGCGGGCTTGCCGCAGCCTTATGAAGCCGGCCGCAGCATGGCCTCGTTGGCCGCCAGCACCTACAACGGCGAGTCCGGCATCGCGGTGGGCATCGCCGGCGTCACCGAAGGCGGGCGCTGGATCTACAAGGTCAGTGGTTCGACCAACTCGCGCGGCGAGGGCGGCGTGTCCGTCGGCGCCGGTATCCAGTGGTAGGCGACCGGCGCGGCCGGCATCCCGCGACCCGGCGCCTTGCGTGCGCCGGGTCGCTCCTCGGAGGAAAAACCACATGCACAAGCATCTTCCGCAAGCTTCCCGGCGCCCGTTGCCGTGGATCGTGCTCACCGCCGTGCTGATGACGGCAAGCTTCACTGCCGGCGCGCGCGATCGCGACGACGGCTTCCCCGATCCGTCGCGCGCCTATCCGCGCGCGGGCACCTTCATCGATGTCGGCCTGCTGCGCCAGTACGCCCCGGGCATGAACAAGCAGCAGGTGCAGGCCCTGCTCGGCGCGCCCCACTTCAACGAGGGGCTGTGGGGCGTACGCGAATGGAACTACCTGCTCAACGTGCGCCCGGCGATCGGCGCGGCGCCGGTGCGTTGCCAGCTGCAGATCGATTTCGACGGCCACGGCGTGGCCGAAGGGCAGCGCTGGGCACCTTCGGCGTGCAGCGCGCTGATGCAGCCGCCGGCCGCGCCGGTGGCCGCCGCGCCCGCGCCGCCTGCGCCGCCGCCGCAGATCCAGCCGGTGCGCCTGTCGGCCGATGCGCTGTTCGAATTCGACAGCGCGCAGCTGAGTGCGCGCGGCCGCGAGACGCTGCGCCAACTCGTGCAGCAGGCCGGCAGCCTGGCCAACCTGCAGCAGGTGGCGGTGGCCGGTTACGCGGACCGCTTCGGCAGCGCGAGCTACAACGTGGCGCTGTCCGAGCGTCGCGCCGAAGCGGTGAAACGCGCGCTCGTCGAATTGGGGGTGCCGGCCAGTGCCGTGTGGGCCGACGGCCGCGGCGCCAGCGACCCGCTGGTGAGCTGCCCCGGTCCGCGTTCCAGCCAGGTCATCTCCTGCCTGGCCCCCAACCGCCGCGTCGAGATCACCGGCATGGGGGTGCAGGCCGCCTCACGCTGAGCCCTCTCCCCGACACAACTCCCCAAAGCAGTGCTTCGCCGTCCGGCCCCAGCCGGGCGGCATTCTTTTTGCGCCGCCCGGCGCGATGCGACAATTGCCGCCTGCGCGTGCCGCCGCGGCACGCGCCTTGGATCGGGAGTACGCGTGGGCCGGAGTGAACGATGGGGCCGTTGGGTGGCGACGGCATTGCTGCCGTGGCTGGTGGTGGCGGTGGCCGGCTTCGGGCTGGCGATCCCGGTGTATTCCCAGTGGCGTTATCCGGTGACCCTGCTGGGGGGCGTCGGCGTGGACCATGCCGGTGCCTTCAACCTGCTGTGCATGATCGTGCCCGGCCTGGCAGCGGCATTTGCCGCGCTGACGGTGTTCGGTGGCGGGGCGGGACGTTCTTGGCCGCAGCGTGTCGGCGTGCAGCTGTTGTTCCTGTCGGGGCTGGCATTCGCCGGCCTGGGGCTGTTCCCGCTGGACGCATCCGATTTCGAGGGCGCCGCGACCCAGCGCCACTCGGCCGCCTGGCTGCTGTGGGAAGTCTCCTTCATCCCGTCGATGCTGGCGCTGGGCCTGGCCGTGCAGGCGCGCGACCGTGCCCTGGCCGGGCTGTGCTGGGCCGCCGGCGCGCTGGTGCTGGTGACCGGCTTCGTGCCGCTATTGCCGGCGCCATTGGCGCAGCGCGTGGGTTTCCTGGCCTGGGCGGGCTGGTTCGGCGTGGCCGCCTGGCGCTGGCCGGCGCGCGGTTGAGGCGCGCGGGGTCCAACGGGCGTTTGGTGCGCCCGGCCGCCTGCGGTACCCTGTACCGCTTTGCGCCGCCGCGTTTCTGACCGCTTCCATGTCCGCCGACACCCACGCCTACGACCCGCAGCAGGTCGAAACCGCCGCCCAGCAGTTCTGGGATGCCACCCGTGCCTTCGAGGTCGACGAGACCTCCGACAAGCCGAAGTACTACTGCCTGTCGATGCTGCCGTATCCGTCCGGTGCGCTGCACATGGGCCACGTGCGCAACTACACCATCGGCGATGTCATCAGCCGCTACCAGCGGATGATCGGCAAGAACGTGCTCCAGCCCATGGGCTGGGATGCCTTCGGCCTGCCGGCCGAGAACGCGGCGATCAAGAACAAGACCGCGCCGGCGAAGTGGACCTACGCCAACATCGACCACATGCGCAGCCAGCTCAAGTCGCTGGGCTATGCGATCGACTGGTCGCGCGAGTTCGCCACCTGCCGGCCCGAGTACTACGTGCACGAGCAGCGCATGTTCACCCGGCTGATGCGCAAGGGCCTGGCCTACCGCCGCAACGCGGTGGTGAACTGGGACCCGATCGACCAGACCGTGCTGGCCAACGAGCAGGTCATCGACGGCCGCGGCTGGCGCTCCGGCGCGCTGGTGGAGAAGCGCGAGATCCCGCAGTGGTTCCTGCGCATCACCGACTACGCCCAGGAATTGCTGGACGGCCTGGACACGCTGGACGGCTGGCCGGAGTCGGTCAAGACGATGCAGCGCAACTGGATCGGGCGCTCCGAGGGCCTGGAGATCCAGTTCGACGTGGTCGACGCGCAGGGTGCCTTGCTGGAGCCGCTGCGCGTGTTCACCACGCGCCCGGACACGCTGATGGGCGTGACCTTCGTGTCGATCGCCGGCGAGCACCCGCTGGCCCAGCACGCCGCCGCGCACAATCCGGCGCTGGCGCAGCTGCTGGCCGAGCTCAAGCAGGGCGGCGTCTCCGAGGCGGAACTGGAAACGCAGGAAAAGCGCGGCATGGATACCGGCCTGAAGGCCGTGCACCCGATCACCGGCGAGCAGGTGCCGGTGTGGGTCGCCAACTTCGTGCTGATGGGCTACGGCACCGGCGCGGTGATGGCCGTGCCGGGCCATGACCAGCGCGATTTCGAGTTCGCCACCAAGTACCAGCTGCCGATCCGCCAGGTCATCGCGTTGAAGTCGCCGCGCAACGAGGCCGAGCAGCACTACGACCCGACCACCTGGCACGACTGGTACGGCGACAAGACCCGCGAGCTGGAACTGGTGAACTCGGCCGAGTTCGACGGCCTGGACTACGCCGGCGCCTTCGAGGCGCTGGCCGAGCGCTTCGAGCGCAAGGGCCAGGGCCAGCGCCGGGTGAACTACCGCCTGCGCGACTGGGGCGTCAGCCGCCAGCGCTACTGGGGCTGTCCGATCCCGGTGATCTACTGCGACAGCTGCGGCGCGCTGCCGGTACCGGAAGACCAGCTGCCGGTGGTACTGCCGGAAGACGTGCAGTTCAGCGGCACCGGCTCGCCGATCAAGACCGACCCGGAATGGCGCAAGACCACCTGCCCGCAGTGCGGCAAGCCGGCCGAACGCGAGACCGACACCTTCGACACCTTCATGGAGTCGAGCTGGTACTACGCGCGCTACACCTCGCCGGGCGCGCGCGACATGGTCGACAAGCGTGGCAACTACTGGCTGCCGGTGGACCAGTACATCGGCGGCATCGAGCACGCGATCCTGCACCTGATGTACTTCCGCTTCTACCACAAGCTCATGCGAGACGCGCGCCTGGTGGACAGCGACGAGCCGGCCACCAACCTGCTCACCCAGGGCATGGTGATCGCCGAAACGTTCTACCGCCAGAACGCGGATGGTTCCAAGGACTGGATCAACCCGGCCGACGTGGAAGTGCAGCGCGACGAGCGCGCGCGCATCACCGGCGCGATCCTCAAGTCCGACGGCCAGCCGGTGCAGATCGGCGGCACCGAGAAGATGTCCAAGTCCAAGAACAACGGCGTGGACCCGAAGACGATGGTGGAGAAATACGGCGCCGACACGGTGCGCCTGTTCTCCATGTTCGCCGCGCCGCCGGAGCAGTCGCTGGAGTGGAACGAGGCCGGCGTGGACGGCATGGCGCGCTTCCTGCGCCGCTTGTGGACGCAGGTGGAGAAGCACGCCGAAGGCGGCAGTGCGCCGGCGCTGGACGCCGCCGCGCTGGATGCCAGCCAGAAGGCGATGCGCCGCAAGACCCACGAGACCATCGGCAAGGTCGGCGACGACTACGGCCGCCGGCACAGCTTCAACACCGCCATCGCCGCGGTGATGGAGCTGTCCAACGCGGTGCACAAGTTCGACGACGACAGCGCGCAGGGCCGCGCCGTGCGCCAGGAAGCGCTGGAGGCGATGGTGCTGCTGCTCAACCCGATCACCCCGCACGCCAGCCACGCGCTGTGGCAGGTGCTGGGCCACGGCGAGACCCTGCTGGAGGACGTGCGCTTCCCGCAGGCCGACCCGGCCGCGCTGGTGCGCGACGCGCTCACCCTGGCCGTGCAGGTCAACGGCAAGCTGCGCGGCACCATCGAGGTGGGCGCCGACACGCCGCGCGAGCAGGTCGAGGCGCTGGCACAGGCCGAGCCGAACGCCGCCAAGTTCCTGGAAGGGCTGACGGTGCGCAAGGTCATCATCGTGCCGGGCAAGATCGTCAACATCGTGGCCGCCTGAGCCGGACGCGGCGGCCTCAAGCCGCGTTCACGCCCGCTCGGGCACGCTGCGATGCATCGCGCGCCCGTCAGGGCGCATCCGCAAGTTGCCGCCCACCGCCCGCTGCCCCAGACTGTCGTCCATGATCCGAGCCCCGTTTACCTTCCTCGCCGCGCTCGTCCTCACGCTGGGCCTGAGCGCCTGCGGCTTCCACTTGCGCAACAAGCTGAGCCTGCCGCCCGATACGCCGGCGGTGCGCGTGCAGTCGACATCGCCGTACAGCGAGCTGGTGAAGATCCTCAACCGCGGCCTGACCGCCTCGGGGGCCACGCTGGCCGACGAGGACGCCAAGACCGGTTTCGCGACCCTGCAGGTCCTGTCCGAGCGCTGGGGCGACCTGCCCATCGCCATCGACGCCGAAGGCCGCGCGCAGGAATACAGCCTGCGCTACGCGGCGATCTTCACGCTGCTGCGCGCCGATGGTTCGGTGCTGGTGCCCCAGCAGGTGATCGAGCTGTCGCGCGACTACGTTTCCCCGCCGGAAGATGCCACCGGCACCGCGACCGAGCGCGAAATCCTGGCCAACGAACTGCGCCGCGAGATGGCCGCTTCGATCATGCGTCGGATTGACAGCGTGGTGCGTGCGCGTGTCGAGCATGGCCAGTCGCTGGAGAATCCGACCCCATCGGACAGCACGCTGCCGCCCGCGCCCGTGCAGCCGCCGGTTCCGCCGCCGGCGCAGTAGGCGCGGCGGACCGGAACGGCGTCGATGGAACTCAGGCCCGAACAACTCGCCAGCCAGTCCGGCCAGCCGCTGCAACCGGTGTACCTGGTCGCCGGCCCGGAAACCTTGCGCGTGCTGGAGGCGGCCGATGCGGTGCGCGCCCGCGCGCGCGCCGAGGGCATCGGCGAGCGCGAGGTGTTCGATGCCGACGGTCGTGATTTCGACTGGAACCAGCTCGAACAGAGTTTCAACGCGCCCAGCCTGTTCAGTGCGCGCCGCCTGGTGGAAGTGCGCATGCCCAGCGGCAAGCCGGGCAAGGAAGGCGCGGAGGTCATCAGCGCGTTCTGTGCCAATCCGCCGCCGGACGTGGTGCTGCTGATCACCGCCAACGACTGGAGCAAGGCGCATCACGGCAAGTGGGCCGATGCGATCGCGCGTATCGGCACGATCTCCGTGGCCTGGGCGATCAAGCCGCACGAACTGCCGGAATGGATCGAGCGCCGCCTGCGCGCCAAGGGCCTGCGGGCCGACGCCGATGCCGTGCAACGCCTGAGCGAGCGCGTGGAGGGCAACCTGCTCGCCGCCGCCCAGGAGATCGACAAGCTGGCGCTGCTTTCCGACGGGCAGGCGCTGGACCTGGCGGCGATGGAATCGCTGGTGGCCGACGCGGCGCGTTATGACGTGTTCCGCCTGGCCGAGGCCACGCTGGCTGGCCAGCCGGCCGCGGTGGGCCGCATGCTCGCGGGCCTGCGCGGCGAGGGCGAGGCGGTGGCCGCGCTGATGCCGATCCTGATCAAGGAGCTGCTGCGTACTGCCGCGCTTGCGCGGGTGCAGGCGCGCGGTGGCAACCTCGCCGGCGAAATGAAGGCGCAGGGCATCTGGGAATCGCGGCAGGCGCCGTTCAAGCGCGCGCTGGCCCGGCATGCCGAGCCCAGGCGCTGGGAGCGTTTCGTCGCCGAGGCTTCCAAGGTCGACCGCATCGCCAAGGGCCGCGGCGACGGAGATGCATGGGTGGCGCTGGAACGGCTGCTGCTGGCCGTCTCCGAGGCGCGCGCGGTGCGCCTGCTGGTGGCTTCCTGAGCCACGCCGCGGATGCGCGACGCTGACGCCGGGAACACGCTGCGGCTGTGCTACGGCGGCACATTCGATCCGATCCATGACGGACACCTGGCCGTCGCGCGCGCGGCGCGTGATGCATTCGATGCGCCGGTGTGGCTGATTCCCGCGGCCGATCCGCCGCATCGCGCTGCTCCCGGGGCCGATGCGGCGCAACGTGCGCGGATGATCGCACTGGCGATCGACGATATCCCCGGCCTGCATCTGGACCTGCGCGAGATCGATCGCGCACGCACGCTGGAGCGGCCTTCCTACACCTACGACACGCTGCTCGAACTGCGCCGCGCCTTCGGGCCGACGCGGCCGCTGGCGTGGGTGGTGGGGGCCGACAGTTTCATCGGGCTGCCTGGCTGGCACCGCTGGCGCGAACTGGGCGAGCTGGCGCACCTGGTGATCGCCGAACGTCCCGGCAGCGCGCTGGACGCAGGCCTGCCGGACGAACTGGCCGCCTGGGCGCAGGGCCGCTGGGCCGCTGAAACGGACCAGCTACGGCAGCGCCCGGCCGGCTGGCTGTGGCGGCTGCACCAGCCGCTGAGGGCGGAATCGGCCAGCCAGGTGCGCGAGGAAATCGCCGGTCACGGTGCATGGCAGGCCCTCGTGCCGGCTGCCGTGGCGCAATACATCCAGGCCCACGGGCTGTATGCGGCCGGGCCAGCCTGAACGCGCCGCCGGCGCTGTTTGCCTATAATCCGCGCCATTCCCATCGAGTTGCCCGCTTTGACCAGCCAAGCCCAAGTCATCAAGACCCAGATCCCCACCCCGCCGCCGTCGGTGCCGAAATTGCTCGCGACCGTCCGCGAGGCCATCGAGGAGCTCAAGGGCAAGGACGTGGTCGAGATCGACGTGCGTGGCAAGTCCAGCGTGGCCGACTACATGGTGGTGGTGTCGGGTACCTCGACGCGCCACGTGAAGTCCATCGCCGACGAGGTGGTGAAGTTCGCCAAGCGGCTGGAACTGATGCCGCTGGGCGTGGAAGGCGAGCGCGAGGCGGAGTGGGTGCTGGTGGACCTGGGCGACGTGATCGTCCACGTGATGCTGCCGCGCGTGCGCGAGTTCTATGCGCTGGAGCGCCTGTGGACGGTGGGCGACCAGCCGCCGGGCGAGTCCGAGCAGGACGCCTGACCGCGCGGCGATGAAGGCGCGTCTGATCGCCACCGGCGAGCGTGCGCCGGCCTGGGTGGCGCAGGGGTTCTCCGAGTACCAGAAGCGGCTGTCGCACTGGTTGCCGCTGGAGCTGGTGGAGATCGAGCCTGGCCTGCGCGGCAAGGGGC
Source organism: Pseudomonadota bacterium (assembly GCA_023386795.1). Classification (GTDB taxonomy): domain Bacteria; phylum Pseudomonadota; class Gammaproteobacteria; order Xanthomonadales; family Xanthomonadaceae; genus Stenotrophomonas_A. Next base: position 23,089 of record JAEWJB010000137.1, on the reverse strand, counting down.
GTGACCCGCAACGGGCCATCGACGACGAGGGGCGGAGGGTGATCGCCGCACTTCCCAAGCAGCCATACGTGGTGGCGCTGGATGTGCCGGGCAAACCGTACAGTTCCGAGCAGCTGTCGCAGCGAATGGAGCATTGGCGAACGCTGGGGCGTGATATGGCGTTCCTGATCGGTGGGCCGGAAGGGCACTCGGCCGAGGTCGTGAAGCTGGCAGACGAGCGCTGGTCGCTCGGCCCGTTGACGTTGCCGCACATGCTGGTGCGGCTCGTGGTGGCCGAGCAGCTTTATCGCGCTGCGGCCATGTTGGCCAATCATCCTTACCATCGGGCCTGATCTTCCTGCGCTGTCGCGGATGGCGTCTTTGTCGCCGTCGCACAGCCGGCGGCTTCAGCCGCGACCTGACGGCATCCGCTCGCCGCAAATCCTGGTAGCAAAAAAAGCCCGGGCATCGCTGCCCGGGCCGGAGGAAGTGCTGCCTTGTCTGCTCAGTTCCAGGTGTACTTCGCCCCCACGGTGAAATAACGACCGATCGCGCCGCTGAAATGCAGCGGGTTGTAGTTGATCGCGCCATAGGTCGCCGGATCCAGCGGGGCGGTGCGGTCGAACACGTTCTGCACCGAGCCGAAGATCTCCAGCGCGTCGGTCGCCTTCCAGTTGGCCGACAGGTCGAACGTGGTGAACGACGCCAGTTCGCAGTTGCCCGGGGCCGGCGAGCCGTCGGCGCGGAAGTTCAGGCAGGTCTCGTCCTTGCTGCCGCCGGTCTCGGGCGTGTTGTCCATGCTGCTGATGTAGTTGAGGATGCCGCTCACCGTCCAGGCGTTGTAGTTCCAGGTGGCACCGAAGTTGACGCGGTCCTTCGGGGTGCCGATGCAGTTGGTGACATCGCAGTTGCCATGGGTGCCGGCGTACTCGTGGGTGATGTCACCCTCGGTGCGCTCGAACTTCTTGATGTGGCTCCACTGCAGGTCCAGGCGCATGTCGCCATAGGCGCCCATCGGGATGTCCTGGCGGATGTCGGTGTCGATGCCTTCCACTTCGGACGAATTGGCGTTCACGTACTGGGTGTTGATCGCCAGGATGGTGCCGGTGCCGGGGACGCCGTTGAGCAGGTCCGTGTCGCGCAGCACATTGCCGGCGGCGATGGCATCGGCGGTGGAGCCCTGGGCGATCTCGTTGGTGCGCTTGATGCGCCATGCATCGACCGTGATCGACGTGGTGCGCGTGGGTTGCAACACGATGCCCAGGCTGTAGCTCTTGGATTCTTCCGGCTTCAGGTCCGGGTTCGGGGTGGTGATGATCGCCACCGGCTGCAAGCCGCAGTCGTCCGCCGTGCCGCCCGGCGCCGGGGTGCCGTTGGGGCAGCGCACCGGATCCAGCGCGTTGGAGAAGGCGGCCAGGCCACCGTCGCCGTTCTCGGCCGGGTTCGGGGCGCGGAAGCCTTCGGCATAGGTGCCACGCAGCGCGAACCAGTCGACCGGGTTCCACTTGAAGCCGAACTTCGGCTTCACCGCATCGTCGCCGCTTTCGTACTTGTCGTAGCGCACCGCGCCGGAAAGCTCCAGCGATTCGAGGATCGGTGCGGACAGTTCCAGGTAGCCGGCGTAGACATTCTGCGTGCCGTCGTAGGCCGAGTAGCCCAGGCCGATGATGTCGCCGACGTCTGTGTAGGTTTGCGGGGTCAGCGAGTTCGTCGTGCGGCGCCACTCGGTGCCGAACGCCAGCGAGAGCGGGCCGCCCTTCAGGTCGTAGATGCCGCGCGAGGCGGTGAAGTCGAACATGTCCAGGCTCGACTTGGCGTAGGCGCGGATCTCCGGCGAGATGTAGTCGTACAGGCTCTGCGGATTGGCGTCCGAGCCCAGGCCGATATTCCACACGCCACCCGGGCACGCGGCATCACCCAGCGCGCACTGCACGGCGCTGTAGCGCAGAAAGCCCGTGCGCTTGTTGACCAGGTTGGTCGACGAATGCAGGTAGGCGGTGTCGTAATCCCAGTCGCCCCACGTGCCCTTGATGCCGGCCAGGAAGCGGAAGAACTCGTTGGTGTTGTCGGTGACGCGGCCCCCGACGTCGGCGGCGTTGTAGCGCACGCGCACCGGCTCGCCATACGGGTTGTCCGGATGGCCGACGCCCAGCACCACCGCACCCGGACCGCTGTTGGCGTTTACCGGGCCACCGGGATAACCCCATGCGCCGGAGACGTTGGATGGGGTGTTGTGGAACACGGTTTCCTTCTTCGAATAGCCGAACTCGGTATAGATCTCCGAGCTGTCGCCGATGGCGAAGGTGCCGCGCGCGAACAGGTTGACGTACTTTTCTTCCGGCGTGAGGTCGCGCCAGTCGGCCGCGTCCCACAGGCAACCGCCACCGGGGTCCTGCGGGCTGACATTGGACAGCTGCGCGCAGCCCGGCAGGGAGGTCATCGTCGGCGGGTCGGTACCGGGGACGAACACGCTGCCGACCTGCGAGCTACCGCCGCCGGTGCCGCCGCCGGTGATCGCACCGCCGAGGAACTGGCTGCCGCCGGCGCTGTAGCCCCAGGGACGCAGGTCGCCGGTGCCGATCCACTTGCGGTTGTCGCGGTCGGAGACCTTGATGCCGTCGGTCTTGCCGACATCCAGGCTGAAGAATGCATTCCAGCCGTCCTCGGCGAGGTTGCCGGTACCGGCGGTCAACGTGGCCTTCTTCGCATCGCCATCGCCGTCGCCGGACAGCCCGTAGGAGCCGCGCAGGATCGCGCCGGTGAAGTCGGTGCGCAGGATGATGTTCACCACGCCGGCGATGGCGTCCGAACCATAGATCGCCGAGGCGCCGTCCTTGAGCACTTCCACGCGTTCCACCGCATCGAGGGGAATCGTGCTCAGGTCGGTGAAGACCTTCTGGCCGTCATCGGCGAGGCCATAGGTCGCCATGCGGCGGCCGTTCAACAGTACCAGCGTGGAGCCGGCGCCCAGGCCGCGCAGCGAGATACCGGCGCCACCGCCGGCAAAGCCGTTGCCGAAGGTCTTGGGAATGGAGCCCGCGCCGTCGGAGGTGAGCGTTTGCAGGTATTCGGCGACGGTGGTCTTGCCGGTGCGGTCGATGTCCTGGCGCGTCACCACCTGCACGGGCGAGGGCGTTTCGGTATTGGTGCGGGGGATGTTGGAACCGGTGACCGTGATGCGGTCCAGGTTGGTCGGTGCTTCGGACTCCTGCGCGAAGGCGGGCAGCGCGGCGGTCGGCGCGAGCAGGACCAGCAGGGCGGCAGACAAAGGCGTGCGACGGCGCGCCGTATATGGCGGGACATGGCGAATCACGGCTCTCTCCTGACAAGGGATGACGGAACTGGGCGAATATGTCGGGAGGGGGCGCCGACGCCGGCGAATTTGGTTTCTTTCCGGTGATCGAGTAGTGAAAAAAGCCTTAATACGCCGGCGTTTTGTTACGTTTGGGTATAGCTACCTGAGCCAGTCACAGGAATGAAGATTCTCCCGTTCAGGTAGTCAGCAACGTCTCGAACCAGGGCGACAGCAGCTTTTCGTAGGGGCGCCATTTATCTGAGGAAGGCCGGATACGGCCACGGACCTGCACGGCGCTGGCGGTCGCCACGCTGCGTGCGCCTTCGTTGGACGCCTGCGCCGGGTCGAATGCGAGACCGCAGAAACTGGCGACAGTGCGCATGGTCATCTCGGTGTCGGTTGTCAGGGCCTGGTAGTCCACGTCCAGGATGCGGCCAGGCAGCACTTGGTGCCAATGCGCCATCAAGCGTTGGTACTGCGCGTGGTAATGCGCCAGCTCGCCGGGATCGTAGCTGTGCGGGTTGGCGTCGGAGAACAGTTCGCGCAGGTTGGAGAAACATGTCTCGCGCGGATCGCGGCGCATGTGCAGGATGCGCGCATGAGGCAGCGCGCGCGCGATGTAGCCCAGGTGCAGGAAATTGGTAGGCAGCTTGTCGGTGAAATGACTCGCCTGCCCGATACGCCAGCGGATGCCGTCGAGGTAGCCGCGGCCCACCGCCGTGAAATCGATGCCGGGCGATGCGGCGCGCCGGATCAGTTCGGCATCGATCACGCCCCGGCAGTGGTGGTCGGTTGCTTGCCGCATCTGGCTGGTGAAGTCGTACAGCTCGCCGATACCGAAGACGTCGCCATGCTGGGCGAGCAACTGCTCCAGCAGCGTGGTGCCGGAGCGGTGCATGCCGACGATGAAGACCGGAACGGGGCCGGGATGCCCTTCCGGCGGCGAAGGTGGCCACGGCGTCGTGTGGGTGACCAGCAGGTCGATCATCGCCTCGAAGGCTTCGGGCGAGTAACGCAGGGTCGAGCGTTTCGCCCGGCAACCGGCGATCAGGGCTTGTCCGGCTTCGGCGTACTCGCCTGCACGGTCCAGGTCGGTGTGCAGGGCAAACATCAGCAGTGCGGCGTCGTCGGCTTTTAGTCCGGGACGCGCCAGGCTCTGGCGCATCGCGATGATGTCGTGCGATATCGCATTGGCTTGCCGCGGCAGGCGCGACAGCGCCCACCAGGCGGAGGCGAGATGGGGCGCGCGACGCAGGCAGTGGCGCAGGTTGGCCTCCGCTTCGCCGAAACGACCCAGGTAGGTCAACACCTGCGCGCGCGAGACAAGCGTGGGCGGATAATCCGGGTCGGCACGGTGTGCCTCGTCGAGGTAGACGAGGGCGCGCTCCTGGAGATTGAGGTAGCTCAGCTGCGCGGCCGCCGTGAGCAGCAGCGGAATGCTGAGCCGGGCCGGCGGCCCGAGCCGTTCCAGCAGCCCCAACAGCTCCCCGGCTTCGTTGAAGGTGCGCAGGCGTGCCAGTAGTTCGGCCACATCCTCTTCGGTGGGGCGCGGTGCACGGGCCGCTCGCAGGGTGTAATCACGGGCCTGCCGGTAGTGCCCTTCCAGCGAAGCCAGATAGGACGCCTGCAACAAGGCCCCGGCGTGGTCGGGCTGTGCCGCAAGCACGGTGCCCAGGACCGTGCGCGCCTGGTCGTACTGTTGGGCGACGATATGGCGGGCAGCCTGTTCGAGCCCGGCCGGAAGCGTGGAAGACATGCATGGACTCTACGAAAAAAAAGCGGCCGCCGGTGAAGGCGGCCGCACAAGACCCTTGGTCAGTGGAGCAAATCCATTACCAGTCGTACTGGACCATGAAGCGGAACGAACGCGGTGACTGCAGCAGCGTCGGGGTGAGGTAGGTGGTGTCGGCCAGCGAGTTGCCCACGCTGTCTTCGCCCGACTCGTCCACCGCCAGTGCCTTCTGGCTGTTGAACACGTTGAACACGTCCACCTTGAACTGCAGGCCCGGCGCGAACGACGGACGGTAAGCGACGTTCAGGTCGAGGTTGTAGGTGTCCGGCGTGCGACCGGCCGTACCGCGCGGCACGACCTGGCCATTGCAGTAGAAGTAGCTGTTGCCGTAGCCGATGTTCTCGTCGACCGGGTTCACGCCGAAGCAGTTGACCGGGCGGCCGGTCTGGAACGAGAAGTTGGCACCCATCGACCACTCGTCGGTGAACTCGTAGTTGCCGAACACCTTGACCACGTTGCGGCGGTCGTTGGGCAGGTAGCCGTTCGAACCGATCATCAGCTCCGGATAGTCGAAGTCCTGCGTGACGCCGGTGTCGTCCTGGCCGATATCGGACTTCACGCCACCTTCGGCATTGCCCTCGTTCTTCGACCAGGTGTACGAGGCCTGCATGTACAGCTTGTCGGTGACCTGGCCCTGGGCGAAGAATTCCAGCGCCTTGTAGGTGCGCTTGGACTTCGGACCCAGCTGGTCGGCGGGGATGTAGACCTGCTCCAGGGTGCCGTCGCCATCGATGTCGATGTCGATGTCCAGCGCGCTGCCGGGGTTGTAGATGTGGCAGAACGCGAAGCCCTCGTTGTACGAGTCGATGGCATAGCCGTTGGCTTCGGCCCAGGCGGCCAGCGGACGGTAATCGCACTGGTCGTCGATGGAGCGCTTCAGCTCGCGGTAGATGCCGCGGATACCGCCGGAGATGTTGTCCGTCAGCGCCGCTTCGAAGCCGAGGATGTACTCGTCCTGGTACTGCGGTTCCAGGTTCTTGGAGGCGATGGTGCGCGGATCCTTGCCAGTGCCGAATTCGTTGTTGAGGTACTGCAGGCTGCTGGTCGGGGTCAGGCCGAGCGGGGCGCCGGTGACCGGGTCCACGCCGGTGAAGTCGAAGTACTGCTGGCTGTACAGCGAGGCCGAGGAACCACGGATGGCGACGTTGGCCGCGATCGGCAGCGCGTAGCGGCCGGCGTTGCCGAAGACCTTGAAGGTCGAGTCACCGAAGACGTCCCACGAGAAGCCCAGGCGCGGGCCGAACTGGTTGTCCTGCTTGACGTAGGTCTGGCCTTCGCCGTTCTTGTTCTCGAAGCTGTCCCAGCGCAGGCCGACGTAGGCGTTGAAGCGGTCGGTGACGGCCCAGGTGTCCTCGATGTAGAACGCGGTCGAATCGACTTCCACGTCCGCGCCGGTCTGGAACACGCGGCGACGCACCTGGTCGCGGCCACCGCGGGTCACGTAGCGCCATGCCACGCCGCCCTCGTAGGTTTCGCCGTCGCTGGACTTGAACTTGTCGTAGTCGTAGCCGAAGCGCACGGTGTGCGGGCCCAGCTGCCATTCGGCGTCGATGCGGAACTGGTCGCGCTGGTCCTGGGCGCTGTCCAGGCCCATGTTGCCGGGCAGGAAGGCGCAGGTGCTCTGGTACGGGGCGACGGTGCCGTCGACGACCTGGTTGCGGATGTCCACCACCACCGGGCAACCGGCCGCGCCGATCACGCCGTTGGCGTTGTCCGGGCTCACACCACCCTTGTAGTCCAGGCGGGTGCCATTGGCATCGACGGCGTAGAAGTTGCGGCGATACTTGCCGGTGCCGGCCAGCGCGCTGAGGGTGAAGGTGTCGGTGAAATAGCCGGTGTACTTCAGCACGTAGTTGTCGCCGCCGGTCTTCTCATGGACGGTGCCCATGTAGTCTTCGCGGGTGTTCACGCCGACCGGGTTGGAGTAGATGTCGGTCTCGGTCTTGCGCTCGTCCGAGAAGCCGGTGAACTCCAGCAGGTTGAAGTCGTTGATGTTCCAGTCCAGCTTCACCAGCCAGTTCGGGTTCTTGCTCGCGGCCTCGGTATTGCGGTTGTTGAGGTAGTCGCGCGGCGTGGTGCTGAACGCGTCGCCGTAGCTGACCTCGCCGCTGTCGCGCTTGTATTGCAGCAGCGCGTAGCCGAACAGCTTGTCCTTGACCAGTGCGCCGCTGGCCCACACGGTGCCGACGGTTTCGGTGCCTTCGGTGTCCTTGGTGTTGGACTCGATGACGTCGCCGTTGGGCGCGTACATCGTCTTCTGCTTCTCGCGCAGGCTGTCCGGGGTATAGAAGATGTTGGCACCGGCATGGAAGTCGTTGGTGCCGCGCTTGGTGATCAGGTTGACCACGCCGCCCAGGGCACGGCCGAATTCAGCGCCATAGCCGCCGGTCTTGATCTGCTGTTCGCCGATGGCCTCGAACGGCACGGTGGCGAAGTTCAGACCCTTGAACGAGTTGGTGATGTTGAAGCCGTTGACGAAGTACGCGTTCTCGGCGACGGAGGCGCCGCCGAAGGAGGCCAGGTTGCCGAACGCGGCGTCGCCCTTGACGGTGCCCGGCGCCAGCAGGGCGACCGAGGTGACGTCACGCGGTACCGGGATCTTGGCGATCTGCTCGGCGGTGAGGATGGTGGTCGATTCCACCGAGGACACGTCGATCGAGTTGACCGCGCGCGAGCCGACGACCTGCACGGTGTCCAGGGTGGACGCGGTGCCGCTGGCGAAATTGATCGGGGTACCCGTACCGACATTGACGACGACATTCTCGCGTACGGCCTGGGTGCCATCGGCACGCTGCAGGGTGACGCGGTAGGTGCCGGTCGGCAGGGCCGAGGCGCGGTAGGCGCCGTCGGCGCCGACGCGCAGCGTGCGGCTGAAGCCGGTCGCCGGGTTTTCGACGACAACGGTGTCGCCGGCGGTCGCCTGGCCGAACACCGCACCGGCGGTGTTGGACTGTGCATACACGCCCGGCGCGATGCACATGCCCAGCGCGAGAGTCAGCGCTGAACGTTGGAGCATGCGTTTGGTTCGATGTTTGACTGCCACTGACGCTCTCTCCTGCGTGGAATGGTGGTGAATAGGCAAGCCCCAGCCGCCATGGATACGGCTGGGTATTCAGAATCTACTCAGGATTCAGCGGTGCGTCACGAAAAATTAATGCGAAGTCCACAAATGTGACTTCGCGCATAGTTTTTGCCGGCGGCGGCGACCCGTTGGCCAGGATCGGCGAATCGGCGCGATCGGCGGCGAACAGGCAATAAAAATGCCGCCCCGTGGGGCGGCATCAGGTGCGCGAGCCGCGGGGCCCGGAGCGTCTAATCCAGAGAAAAAGCCACGGGCACCAGCCCAATGGCCTCCACGGCATGGCCCTCCTGGGTGGCAGGCCGGAACCGCCACTGGCGCATGACCTGCTGTTGGGCGGCCTGGTCCAGCACGCGATGGCCACTGCTGCGGGCGATATCCACCGCCACCGGGCGGCCGTCGGTGTCCACCCTCACTTGCAGCAGCACCGTGCCCTGCAGGCGGTCCTTCAGCGCGGCGCGCGGATAGGAGGGGGGCGGGGCCCGCAGGTATTGCAGGCTGGCACCCGGTGAGGGCGCGGTGGTCGCCGGGCCGATATCCGTCGTCGACAGCGCGGGCGTCTCGTCGGCAGGCAAGGCGTTCACTGCGTTGTCGGCCGACGCTTCGGAGGTCGGCGCGACCGGCGGGATCGGCACGCTGCGGTGGACAGGCGTGGACGGTTGTACCGGGCGCGGTGTTTCCGGGGAGACCGGCACCGGCGGCGTCGGGACGGTGATCGGCAACTGCCAGCGCGGGGTGACCGGCTGCGGGGCAGGGGGCATGGCGCGATGGCTCAACGGAATCAGCAGCAGCAACAGGGCCAGCAGGTGCAGGGCAATCGCGGTGCTCAGGGCGAGGATGCGCGAGGGATCGAAGCGGAAGGCAAACGGCGGATGTTGTGTGCGAACCATGTCCCACCTCCTTGGAAAAGGAACTGCGGAGTGATGCTGCACGGAGGTCCCCGGAAGACGCCGCCACCGGAGGCACGCCTGCGGTTTGATCATTGGCTCGGGTCTGGCTGGCTGGATAGGGCTCGGGCTCTCGGTGTTTTGCTTTCGTTTGGGTTGGGTCGCTTGGCGCGCGCGGAGGGCCCCAAAAAAAAGGGGCCGGATTGACCGGCCCCGAGGCTTTGCGGTGTGTTGTTCGTTACCTGGCCAACTCGAACGTCACGTCCAGGTTGACCGACAGCGTCGTTTCGCCCGGCGACACCGGGGTGTCCATGGCCGCGCTCTGAGCGCGCGCCGCCATCATCATCACCGGGCGCACGCCGCCGCTGCGACCCTCGGAGATGCTCACGATGCGGCGCACCTTCAGGCCCAGCTGGCGGGCGTAGGTGTCGGCACGCTGCTGCGCCTTCTTCAGCGCGGCGATGCGGGCTTCGTCATAGACCGGCTCGGGGTTGTCGATCTCGAAGCTCGGGCCATTGATCTGGTTGGCGCCCTGCGCGGCCAGCGCGTCGAGCACCTTGCCCAGGCGCGAGACGTCGCGCACCTTCAGGCTCACGGTGTTGCTGGCCTGGTAGCCGTTGATCTTCGGCGCCTCGCCCTCCTTGTACTGGTACTGGGGGCTGAGGTTGATGCCGCTGGTCTGGACATCCTTCTCGGCGATGCCGGCCGCCTTGATCGCCGCGACCACCTTGCTCATCTGCTCGGCGTTCTGGCGCATGGCGGTGTTGCCGTCCGCGGCCTGGGTGACGACGCCGGCCGAGAGGCGGGCGATGTCCGGCACGCGGCTGGCCTCGGCGTCGGCGGAGACGTTGAGGATCGTGGCGTCAGCGGGAAGGGTGTAGGCGGGGGCGGCGGTCTGGGCCTGGGCGGTCATGGCAAGGGCCAGCGGGGAGAGGGACAGGGCAAGCAGCAACGGCTTGAGGGCGCGCATTCGACGTTCCTTGAGGATGGGCACTACCAGACTGGTTTCGGGACGATGAACCGGCTGTGAGTCGTGCGGGGTCCACGCGTCATGGCGCGGCCACGCTTGGCCGCGGGTTATGCTTCGCCGATGCTCTGGCTCGCTTCCCGCTCCCCCCGCCGTTCCGAACTCCTGCAGCGCCTTGCCATCCCCTTCCAGGTCGTCGACCTGGACGTGCCGGAAGTGCGTGGCGTCGACGAGCCGGCCCACGATTACGTGCGTCGCGTGGCGCTGGACAAGGCCCGCGCCGGGCTGGCCGCGGTGCGTGCGGGCGACCCGACCGCGCGCGTGCTGGCCGCCGACACCGAGGTGATCCTTGGCCAGCGCGTGTTCGGCAAGCCGGCCGATGCGAGCGACGCGGCGGCGATGCTGCACGCGCTCTCCGGACACACCCACGAAGTCGTCACCGTGTTGGCGCTGGTCGATGCGGACGGCGGCGAGCAGGTTCAGGCCGTGGTGTCCAAGGTGCGCTTCGCACCGCTCGATGCCGCCACGATCTCCGCCTACGTCGCCACCGGCGAGCCAATGGGCAAGGCCGGCGCCTATGCGATCCAGGGCCTGGCCGAAAGTTTCGTCCAGCATCTGGAGGGCAGTTACTCCGGAGTGATGGGCCTGCCGCTGTACCAGACCTCGCAACTGCTCAACCCCCACGGAGCGCCCTGATGTCGGAAGAGATCCTGGTCAACGTGACCCCCCGCGAAACTCGCGTGGCGGTGATCGAGAACGGCATGCTGCAAGAACTGCACATCGAGCGCGGCTGGCGCCGCGGGGTGGTCGGCAACATCTACAAGGGCAAGGTGCAGCGGGTGATGCCCGGCATGCAAGCCGCCTTCGTGGAGGTGGGCCTGGAACGGGCCGCCTTCCTGCACGCCAACGACGTGGTGCGCGCGGCCACGCCCGGCGTGGTCGAATCCGGCGAGCCGCCGCTCACGCCGGCCACCGCCGTACCCATCGTCGAGCTGTTGCGCGACGGCCAGGACGTGGTGGTGCAGGTGGTCAAGGACCCCATCGGGAGCAAGGGCGCGCGCCTGACCACGCAGATCAGCATTCCCTCGCGCTACCTGGTGCTGCTGCCGCAATCCAAGGTGGTGGGGGTGTCGGCGCGCATCGAGGACGAGGCCGAGCGCGCGCGCCTGAAGGGTATCGTCACCGAGCTGGCGGCCAGCCACGGGGGCTACGGCTACATCATTCGCACCAACGCGGAAGGCCAGCCGGCCGAGGCGCTGGCCGAGGACATCGCCTACTTGTCACGGGTGTGGAACGTGGTGGAGCGGCGCGGCCGCGAATCGCCGACCTGCAGCATCATCTACGAGGACCTGAGCCTGCCGCTGCGCTCGGTCCGCGACCTGATCCGCAAGGACGTGGACAAGGTGAAGGTCGATTCCAAGGAAACCTTCGGGCAGCTGCAGGCCTTCGTCGCCAAGTACATGCCGGTGCTGGCCGAGCGCATCGAACTGTATGCCGGCGACCGGCCGATCTTCGACCTGTACGGGGTCGAGGACGAGATCGGGCGCGCGCTGGAGAAGCAGGTGCCGCTCAAGTCCGGCGGCTACCTGGTGATCGACCAGACCGAGGCGATGACCACCATCGACGTCAACACCGGTTCCTTCGTCGGCCAGCGCAACCTGGAGGAGACGGTCTTCCGCACCAACCTGGAGGCCGCCCAGTCGGTGGCCCGCCAGCTGCGCCTGCGCAACCTCGGCGGCATCATCATCATCGACTTCATCGACATGGACGATCCCGAGCACCGCCGCCAGGTGCTGCGCACGCTGGAGAAATCGCTGGCGCGCGACCATGCCAAGACCACGGTGTACGACTTCTCCCCGCTGGGCCTGGTGGAGATGACCCGCAAGCGCACCGTCGAGAGCCTGGAGCGGCAGTTGTCCGAGCCATGCCCCGAGTGCGGCGGCCGCGGCAGCATCAAGACCACCGAGACGGTGACCTACGAGATTTTCCGCGAGATCACCCGGGCGGTGCGTCAGTTCGATGCCGCCCGGCTGCTGGTGATCGCCTCGCCCAAGGTGGTGGCGCGCATCACCGACGAGGAATCCACCGCGGTGGCCGAGCTGGAGGAGTTCCTCGGCAAGAGCATCAGTTTCCAGTCCGACGACCAGTACCTGCAGGAGCAGTTCGACGTGGTGCTGTTGTGAAGGCGGCCGGGTCGCCCGGCGATGTGAAGGGAGTTCCGTGATGCCGTTGCGGTGGAGTTCCGCCCGCAGCTGGCATGCTGTACGGCTCGTTCCTGCCTGCCATCCCGTTTCCGGTTCCTGATGCCCACCCCGCTGCGCCGCCGCCTGCGCCTGACCCGCCGCTATGCCAGCTACGCGCTGGCGCTGGGCGTGGTGCTGGTCGCCTTGCTGGTGGGCGCGCTCAGCCAGGTGTTGCCGCTGGTGGAGCGCCAGCCGCAAAAGGTCGAGGCCTGGCTCGGCGCCCGCGCCGGCCAGCCGGTGCACTTCGACACCATGCGTACCGAATGGACCCGGCGCGGTCCGTTGCTGCGGCTGCAGGGCCTGCGCATCGGCGCGCGCGACGGCGTGCAGGTCGGCGAGGCGGAGGTGCTGGTGGCGATGTATTCGGGCCTGCTGCCGGGTCGCTCGCTCACCGAACTGCGCCTGCGCAACCTGGCCCTTACCCTGCAGCGGGCCGACGACGGCGCGTGGTCCGTGCAGGGCCTGCCCAGCACCGGCAGCGGCGATCCGCTGGACGCCCTTCGCAGGCTCGGCGAGCTGCAGGTGGTCGGCGGCCGCCTGCAGGTGCATGCCCCGGGCATCGGCATCGACACGGTGCTGCCGCGCATCGACCTGCGCCTGCGCGTCAGCGGACACCAGGTCCGTGCCGGCGGACGCGCCTGGATCGACACCGCCCACGCCCCGCTCAGCGCGGTGCTGGACTTCGACCGCCACGCCGGCGACGGTACCGCCTACGCCGCGGCCTCGCCGGCCGACCTGGCCGCGTGGTCGCCGCTGCTCAAGGCGGCCGGCGTGCAGCTGGCCGGCGGCCAAGGCCGTGCCCAGGTGTGGGCGTCGCTGCGCGCGCATCGCATCGTCGCGGTGACCACGCAGGCCGACCTCAACGGCGTGCGCTTGCGCGGCACGGCGGCCGGTGGCGGGCCGGCGCCCACCGTGGCGTGGGATCGCCTGCAGGCGAGCTTGCGCTGGCGCACAAGCGCCCAGGGCTGGCGCATCGACGCGCCGCTGCTGCGCATCACCACCGGCGGCAAGGTGCAGCCGCTGGACAGCCTGTCCATCGCCAATGGTCATCGCTACGCGGTGAGTGGGCGCAATCTCGATGCCACCCCGTTGCTGGCCGTATTGGGCCTTACCGACCAGGTCGAGCCGGGGCTTCGGCAATGGCTGCAGCAATCCCGCCCGACGCTGCGGCTGGGCCGCCTGCAATTGGCCGGCGAGCAGGGCGGCCGGTTGTGGGCCGAGGGCAGGCTGGACGAGATGGCCTTTGCCAGCGCCGGCCACGCGCCGGGGCTGAGTGGCCTGCAGGGCGACTTCGAGGGCGATGCCGACGGCGTGCGCCTGCGCCCGGTGCCGTCGGCGCGCGTGCGCTTCGACTGGCCCTGGGGCTTTGGCGTGGTGCACGAGGTGCGGCTTGCGGGAGAGATCGTCGGCTGGCGCGAAGGCGGTGGCTGGCGTGTCGCCACCCCGGCGCTGCGCGTGCAGGCGAGCGACTATGCCGCGAATGTGCGCGGTGGCATGTGGTTCGAGAACGATGGCAGCCGCCCGCGCATCGATCTGGCCGCCGAGCTGGACGATGCCCAGGTGCCGGTCGCCAGCAAGTTCTGGATCCACGGCAAGATGAGCCAGCACGCGATGGACTGGCTGGACATGGCGCTGGCCGGCGGCACCCTGACCGAGGGCGTGGGACTGGTCAGCGGTGACCTGGACGACTGGCCGTTCGACCAGCACAACGGCCGCTTCGAAGCGACCGGCCACATCCACGACGGCGTGATCCGCTTCCAGAAGGATTGGCCGGCGATGGAGAAGGTCGACGCCGATGTGGCCTTCATCGCCAACGGTTTCCAGCTGCAGGGCCATGGCGACCTCGGCGGCGCGCCGGTGGCGCAGTTCGAGGCCGGCATCCCCGATTTCGCCGAGGGGCAGCTGTACGTGCGCGCGCATACCGACGCGGACGCCTCGCACCTGTTGTCCGTGCTGCGGCGCAGCCCGCTGCACGCCAGCTACGGCGACACGCTGGACAACGTGGCCGTCAGTGGCCCGGCCAGCACGGATTTCGACCTGCTGCTGATGCTGCATGGCGGCCCCGGCGGGCACCTCAAGGGGCAGGTGGCCTTGCAAGGTGCCAAGCTCGCCGACAAGCGCTGGGACCTGGCCTTCGACCAGGTGCAGGGCAGCGCCGACTACAGCAGCGAGGGTTTCGCCGCTGAAGGGCTGGCGGTGCGCCACAACGGCAACACCGGCACGCTGGACCTGCGTGCCGGCGCGCCGGTGAAAGATCCCAACCAAGCCTTCGAGGCGCGCTACGGCTCGGTGCTCGACGCCAAGGACCTATTCGACCGCGCGCCGCAGATGGAATGGCTGCGGCCTTACGTGCACGGCGCCTCGCACTGGAATGTCGGCGTGAGCCTGCCGCGCGCGCAACCCGGCAAGCCGGAGCCGGCCAGCCACCTGCGGCTGGATTCGGACCTGGTCGGCACCACGCTGGATCTTCCGGCGCCGCTCGACAAACCTGCCGACCGTCCGCTGCCCACGCGCGTGGATGTCGCGCTGCCGCTGGGCAGCGGCGAGGTCGATGTCGCGTTCGGCCAGTTGGTGGCGCTCAAGGCTGTCACGCAGAAGGACCGCACCGGCGTGCGCGTGGTGATGGGCAGCGATACCGTTACCGATACGCCGCCCGAGCATGGGCTGGTGGTGACCGGCCATACCGAGTCGCTCGACGCGATGGACTGGATCAGCCTGGCCCGCGGCGGCGATGACGAAGGCGGCGACGGCAACAGCCTGCCGTTGCAGCAGGTGGACGTGCAGGCCGACCGCCTGCTGCTGATCGGCGGGGCGTTTGCGCAGACGCGCCTGCGCCTGAAGCCGCAGCACGACGCAGTGACCGTGCAGCTCGACGGGCCTTCGCTGCAAGGCAGCCTGCAGGTGCCCAATGCCGAGGGCGCGTTGGTGCGTGGCGATCTGCAGCGTGTCTACTGGCAGTCGGCGGCGGCGCCGGCATCGCCTGCGCCGAGCGACGAAGTGGCCACCAGTGGCGCGCTGGCGCAGACACTGCCCGAACCGCAACGCAAGGCCGTGGACGAAGTGGATCCGGCGAAGCTGCCGCCGCTGTCGCTGGACGTCGCGGACCTGCAGCTGGGCAAGTTGAAACTCGGCAAGGCGGTGCTGCGCACGCGCCGTCTCACCGACGGTTTGCAGCTGGACCAGTTGCAGCTGCATTCGGCCGACCAGGACATCGCGCTCACCGGTGCGTGGCGCGGCAAGGGAGAGGCGGCCACGACGCGGCTGTCGGCACGGCTGGATAGCCGCAACCTGGGCGATCTGGTACGCGACCTCGGCTTCGGCGGGCAGCTGCGCGCCGGCGAGGGCGAGTTGCAGCTCGATGCGGGCTGGCCGGGTTCGCCGACGGGATTCAAGCTGGCCGAGCTGGAAGGCAATCTCAAGGTCGCGGCGCGCAATGGCCAGCTGCTGGAAGTGGAGCCTGGCGCGGGACGCGTGCTCGGCCTGCTCAGCGTGGCGCAGCTGCCGCGACGGTTGATGTTGGATTTCCGGGATTTCTTCTCGAAGGGGTTTGCCTTCAACCGCGTCGATGGCGAGGTGCGGTTCGATGACGGGCTGGCGCAGACCAGCAAGGTGCGCATCGAAGGGCCGGCGGCGGATATCGATATTCGCGGCGCCGCCGATCTGCGCCGGCAGCAGTTCGACCAGACGATCGATGTGCATCCCAAGTCCGGCAACCTGTTGACGGTGGTCGGGGCGGTGGCCGGTGGGCCGGTCGGGGCTGCGGTGGGGGCGGCGGCCAACGCGGTGCTGTCCAAGCCGCTCGGCGAGCTGGGGGCGCGGACTTATCGGGTGACCGGGCCCTGGAAGGATCCAAAGGTCGAGGTCGTCGGGCGCGAGGAGCATGACGAGGCGGATGCCAAGCCTGCCGCCGGCAAGAAGGCTGATCCGAAGGACTAGGTTTTTTCGTGTTGGTGGTGTCGTGTAGTGCTGCGGTGGGGTGGTCGCGCGGCGATCGGTGGGCAAGCCTCATCGGGACACGCCGTGAATCCCTCCATGGAGGCTCGTAGGCGACATCCTTGTCGCCTACGGTCCCGATGAGGCTTGCCCACCGATCGCCCGAACCCTTCCCGGCGCCTCTGCCCTGCATTCATCGCTTCGCCCCCCTTCGCCCACCTCTTTGCCCGCCCTTTTGTAGGAGCGGCTTCAGCCGCGACCCTTCAATCTTTCTTCTCCGCGTCTTCTTCGGCCCGCACGAATCCCGGCAACCGCAATTTCGTGCGGTGGCCCGGTTCCGGCGTCGGCGAATCGCCGGTAACGCCGCGGAAATAGCCGCGCTGCCAGCGTTCGCGCGAGGCCTCCGAGTTCGGGTCGTTGAGGTCCTGCAGGAACTGGCCGCGGCTTTGCGTCCATTGGGTGTACAGGCGTTCCAGGTCCGGTTCGTCGGAAAGCGGACGCCATTCGGCCTTGCAGTCGTCCAGCATCCGGCGCTGCAGCGGGAACAGGTGGCAGAACGGTTCGCCCGCCTGGAAACGCACGCGGCCCGGGCGGGTGAAACGCCAGTTCATGGTGAAGGTGTAAGGGCTCCAGTCGGTTTCCACGATGCCGGTCAGGCCGGCGATGCCGTCCTTGGGGCGGTTCACCGGGCCGCCCACCATCAGGTCCACGCCTTCCTCCGTGCGGAACAGGCAGGGGACGTGGAAGGTCAGCACGCCGTAGCCGAAATGGCTCACCGCCGGGGCGTGGGTGCCGGGGTCGGGGTAGATGCGCACGTCCTGCAGCGCGTTGCCCCCGGTCCATTCGGCCATGAAGCCGGTCTGGCACAGCAGCTCCCAGCCATGCGAGTTGGCGATCGCCAGGGGCAGGCAGCGGTAGGCGTAATGCTGTTCGGTGGCATCCATCCAATCGCGCTCGCGCGGGGCGGGACGGATGTCCAGGGTGTGGCCATCGAGGACGTAGGCGGTCAACTTCATCGGCTTTCCTGGCCGGGACATGACCGCAGTGTCCCGCGTTTGCGCACGTTTCCGCCAGATCGCGGCTTGTGCGCGGGAGCGGCGGCCCCCATCCTGCACGCATGACTGACAACGCGCTCGCCCTGGCCGAAACCCGGCTGCTGCTCCCCGCCGGCCTCGATGCCGGCCACCTCGACCGCACCTTCGGCACCCTGCTCGGGCCCGGGGTGGATTTCGGCGACCTGTATTTCCAGCATTCGCGCCGCGAGAGCTGGAGCATGGAAGATGGCATCGTCAAGGACGGCGCGCATTCGATCGAACAGGGCGTGGGCGTGCGCGCGATCGCCGGCGAGAAGACCGGCTTCGCGTACTCCGATGACATCCAGCGCGAGGCGCTGCAAGCCGCGGCGCAATCGGCGCGTGCGATTTCCCGCGATGGCGGCGCGCAGCCGGCGCGTGCGCTGGTGGGCGGCGGCGGCCGCGCGCTGTACCCGGCCACCGATCCCATCGACGACCTGGACAACGCCGCCAAGCTCGACGTGCTGCGCCGCCTGGACCAGTTCCTGCGCGCGGCCGACCCGCGGGTGAAGCAGGTGATGGTGAGCCTGTCCGGCGGCGTGGACACGATGCTGGTGGCGCGCAGCGACGGCGTGCTCGCCGCCGACGTGCGCCCGCTGGTGCGCTTGAACGTGCAGGTGATCGTCGAACACGGCGGGCGCCGCGAGAGTGGGTATGCCGGCGGCGGTGGCCGCTATGGCTATGCCGAGTTGTTCGCCGATGGGCGCCCGGAGGGTTTCGCGCGCGAGGCGCTGCGCCAGGCGCTGGTGAACCTGGAAGCGGTGGCCGCGCCGGCCGGCACGATGCCGGTGGTGCTGGGCGCCGGCTGGCCCGGCGTGCTGCTGCATGAGGCGGTGGGCCATGGGCTGGAAGGCGATTTCAACCGCAAGGGCACCAGCGTGTATGCCGGGCGCATCGGCCAGCGCGTGGCCTCGCCCGGCGTCACCATCGTCGACGATGGCACCTTGCCGGGGCGTCGCGGCTCGCTCAATGTCGACGACGAAGGCACGACGACGAACTGCACCACGCTCATCGAGGACGGCGTGCTGGTGGGCTACATGCAGGACACGCTCAACGCACGCCTGATGGGCATGGCGCCCACGGGCAACGGCCGCCGCGAGTCCTTCGCGCACCTGCCGATGCCGCGCATGACCAACACCTACATGCTCGCCGGCCAGCACGATCCGCAGGAGATGATCCGCTCGGTGAAGAAGGGCCTGTACGCGGTCAATTTCGGCGGC
The DNA here is from genome assembly GCA_023386795.1 of Pseudomonadota bacterium. Taxonomy (GTDB): domain Bacteria; phylum Pseudomonadota; class Gammaproteobacteria; order Xanthomonadales; family Xanthomonadaceae; genus Stenotrophomonas_A. The sequence continues at coordinate 4,621 of JAEWJB010000137.1, read as the reverse complement.
GGGCAGGTGGATATCACCAGCGGCAAGTACGTGTTCTCGGCCACCGAGGCCTACCTGATCGAGGACGGCAAGATCACCGCGCCGGTCAAGGGCGCCACGCTGATCGGCAACGGGCCGGAAACCATGCAGAAGGTGCGCATGGTCGGCAATGACCTGGCACTGGACGAAGGCGTGGGCGTCTGCGGCAAGGATGGCCAGAGCCTGCCGGTGGGCGTGGGCCAGCCTTCGCTGCTGCTGGACGGCCTCACCGTTGGCGGCACCCAGGCCTGAAGGCGCCGATGCGCGCCATCGCATGGAATGGCCAGGGCGCGCGGCGGAACGGCGCGCCGCGGGGCTCAGTCTTCGTCGCGCGCGTGCGCTTGATCGGCGTCCTCGCCGGCGTCTTCGTCCTCGGGCGTGCGCGCCAGTTCGCGCAACACCTGGAAGATCTCGCGGAACGCGCGCGGCGGCTTGTTGCGCAGCTTTTCCTCGCGCGCGTTGCGCAGCAGGGCGCGCAGGTGCTGCCGATCGGCGTGCGGATATTCCTCAAGCAGCTCGGTCAGCGCCTCGTCGCCCTCGGCGAGCAGGCGCTCGCGCCAGCGCTCGATACGGTGCATCGTGGCCACTTCGCGGCGCGAGGTCTCGCTGTTGGCGTCGAGCGCATCGCGGATCTTCTCCAGCGTCTCGTCCTCCTCGCGGCGCATCTGCTTGGCCAGGAACGCCAGCTGCCGCTTGTGGGCGATGTGTGCGGTGATGCGGCGCGCTTCCTCGATATGCGGAATCAGCGATTCGGGCACCGGCAGGCGCGAGAGCTGGGCCGGCGTCAGCGCCACCAATTTCTCGCCCAGGGCCAGCACCTCCAGCGCTTCGCGCCGTTGCTGGCTGCGGCTGCTGCCCAGGAATTCACCGGTTTCTTCGTCACGTCCGCGCATCGTCTTTCCAATTCTTCATGGCCGCGACGAACGCGCGGCATTTACCCGCACAGGATAAAGCATTGAACGCGATCTCCCCCGATCTTCACGCCGCCGACGACAGCCAGGCTCGCCTTGACCGCCTGTCGGAGCTGTCCGAACGCCTGCTGTCGCGCGCCCGCGCGCTGGGCGCCAGCCAGGCCGAGGTGAGCTGCAGCGAGGAAAGCGGGCTGGACGTGAATGTCCGCCTGGGTGAAGTCGAAACGGTGGAATCCACGCGCGACCGTGGCATCGCGGTGACCGTGTACTTCGGCCACCGCAAGGGCAGCGCCAGCACCGCCGACCTGCACGAGGCCAGCCTGGAGGCCACCGTGGCCCAGGCCTGTGCCATCGCCCGCCACACCGAGGACGACCCGGCTTCCGGCCTGGCCGATGCCGCGCTGATGGCGCGCGAGTTCCCCGATCTGGACAGCTGGCACCCCTGGGCACTGGAAGCCGACGCGGCGGTGGACCTGGCGCTGGCCTGTGAAGCAGCCGGCCGCGAGGCCGATGCGCGCATCGGCAACTCGGACGGTGCCTCGATGGGCCGCCACGCCAGCCTGTCGGTGTATGCGAATTCGCATGGCTTCATCGGCCGCGAGCGCAGCACCTCCTATTCCATCGGTTGCGCACTGATCGCAGGCCAGGGCGAGGGCATGCAACGCGATGGCTGGTACAGCAGCGCGCTGGCCCGCGAGGACCTGCAGTCCCCGCAGGCCATCGGCCGCCGCGCGGCGGAACGCACCGTGGCACGCCTGCAGCCGCGGTCGCTGCCGACCGCGCCATTGCCGGTGATCTTCGCCCCGGAAGTCTCGCGCACGCTGATCGGCCACCTGCTCGGCGCCGTATCCGGCGGCGCGCTGTACCGGCGCGCCAGCTTCCTGCTCGACAGTGTCGGCCAGCCGCTGTTCCCGGACTGGCTGGACATCGACGAACGCCCGCACCTGCGGCGCGGTTTGCGTTCGGCCGCGTTCGACGGCGATGGCGTGGCCACGCGCGACTCGGCGCTCGTCAGCGGCGGCGTATTGCAGCGCTACGTGCTCGGCAGCTATTCGGCCCGCCGGCTCGGCCTGCAGACCACCGCCAATGCCGGTGGCGTGCACAACCTGCGCGTGTCCTCCAACGCGCGGGACCTGGCCGAGCTCATCGCCGGGCAGTCGCGCGCGCTGCTGGTGACCGAACTGATGGGGCAGGGGGTGAACGCGGTGACCGGCGATTATTCGCGCGGCGCCGGCGGATTCCTCGTCGAGAACGGGGCGATCAGCCATCCGGTCGACAACGTCACCATCGCCGGCAACCTGCGGGAGATGTTCCAGCGCATCGCGGCGGTGGGCGCGGATATCGACACCCGCTCGCACATCCACATCGGTAGCGTGCTGGTGGACGGCATGACCGTGGCCGGCGAGGGCTGAGCGGGGCGGACGTCTTGACAGGATCGGGGCGCCCGCCGACAGTGCCAGCGCCCTCTCATGCCAAGGAACGAACGATGAGCGAATATGACACTTCCGCCTCTCCCCCGCCGCCGCCGGTGATCACCGCCGCGCCGCAGGAGGAACGCACGCTGGCGCTGGTCGCCCACCTGCTGGGCATCCTGACCTGGTTCGTCGGCGCGCTGGTGGTCTGGCTGATCAGCAAGGATGCCCAACCGTCCAAGCCGTTTGCCACCGACCAGGCCAAGGAAGCGCTGAACTTCCAGATCACCGTGGCCATCGCCTACGTGGCGTGCTTCATCCTGACGATCGTGTCGTTTGGACTGCTGTCCTTCCTTGGCTTCCTGGTGTGGCTCGGCAACGTGGTGTTCTGCATCCTGGCGGCGGTCAAGGCCAACAACGGCGAGACCTACCGCTACCCGTTCACGCTGCGGCTGATCAAGTAATCCCGTCCTTCGATGGATACGCAAAAGGCCCGGCAATGCCGGGCCTTTTGTTTTCGAACTCGCCGCGCGCTGGCGCGACGCCGCGAACGCGCCTCAGTGGCCGCGTTCGACCGCCAGCCGCGCCAGCGCCGCCAGCGGCGCGGCGGCTTCGCCTTCACCGGCAAGCGCCGCATGCATCTGTTCGCTGAGCGTGGCCAGGTGCGCGCGCGCACCCTCGATGCCGAGCAGCGCCGGGAAGGTGGATTTGTTCTGCGCCGCGTCCTTGCCGGCGGTCTTGCCGAGCTGCGCCGAGTCGGCCTCGATGTCGAGGATGTCGTCGCGCACCTGGAACGCCAGGCCGAGCGCGGCGGCGAAGCCGTCCAATCGTGCGAGCGTGGCCTCATCCGCCCCGCCCGCCAGCGCCCCCATCCGCACCGAGGCACGGATCAGCGCACCGGTCTTCAATTCGTGCATGGCGGTCAGCTGCTGCAGGCTCTGCTGGCGCCCGGTGGCGTCGATATCCAGCGCTTGCCCGCCGCACATGCCGGCCGCGCCGGAGGCGCGCGCCAGCGTGCCCAGCCAGGCCACGCGCAAGGCGTCCGGCGCGGCGCTGTCGGCCAGCACTTCGAACGCGCGGGTCTGCAGCGCGTCGCCGGCGAGAATGGCGGTGGCTTCGTCGAAGGCGACGTGCACGGTGGGCTGGCCGCGACGCAGGTCGTCGTCGTCCATCGCCGGCAGGTCGTCATGTACCAACGAATAGGCGTGGATCAGCTCGACCGCAGCGGCCGGCGCATCCAGCAGCGCTTCCTCGGCGCCAAGCAGGTGGCCGGCGGCGTAGACCAGCAACGGGCGCATGCGCTTGCCGCCGCCCGTGGCCGCGTGGCGCATTGCCGCGTGCAGGCGCTGCGGCGCACGGGTCGCTTCTGGCAGGCAGGTGTCGAGAAATGCTTCGCTGCGCGCGCGCCAGCGCTCGAAGCGCTCAGCCGCCATGGAGCGGGGCGTCGAAGGGTTCGGCGTCTTCCGGGCGGGCCGGGTCGGTCAGCAGCTTCACGCGCAGCTCGGCCTGCTCCAGCGCCTGCTGGCACTGGCGGTACAGGCCGACGCCGCGTTCGTAGGCGGCCAGCGACTGCTCCAGGCTGAGGTCGCCAGCTTCCATCTTGGCGACGAGCTGTTCGAGTTCTTCCAGCGACTGCTCGAAGCGGGCGACCGGCGAGGTCTCTGGGGGGGACGTCTTGGGCATGCGTAAAGTGTGCGCGGCAGGGGCGGAAGGGTCAATTCACGCGCCGGGCGGCTGCCAGGCAAGCTGCGCGCCACGTGCCTGCAACCAGGCCGCCAGATCGGCCGATACCAAGGTGTCGCCGGCAGCCAGCAGGGTATCGCCGTCCCACAGCAGCGGCAGCGCGAAACGCCGCCACGGGGGCACGCCCGCCGCCTGGAGCAGGTGCTTGAGGGGGTGCGAATGCGTGCGGCCTGGCAGGCGCAGGCGTTCGCCGCCGCGACGGGCGCGCACCTGCAAGGCATCGTCGAAGCCTGCGGCGCCGCGCAGCGCAAGCAGGCCCCCGTCGGGCAAGGACAGCGGGGCGCGGCCGTCCCACGCGGCGGCCCAATCCGCCGGCCACGGCGATGGCGCGGCCAGCAGGTGAAGTTGGTCGCGCCAGCGGCGGATCTCCATGCCATGCCATGCGAATCGCGCACCATCGGTGGCAGGTAGCACCTCCGCTTCGAGGGCTGCCACGCCTTGCGCCGGAAGGGGCGGCGCATCGTGCTGCGCGACCCAGCGTCGCAGCAGGCGTGCACGCTGGGCCGGGGGTTCGCGCTGCAACGCGTCCAGCGGCAG